>NZ_JBHYRN010000036.1:0-9737 GCF_042749305.1 Nocardia sp. NPDC058705
TTTTTGGGCTCCACGCTATTGCCCCGCTGGCGCCAGTCTCGAGCGCTAACCGGCGGCCCCTCGGGGCCGCGACTCGAGCGCGCCAGCGCTCCAACAAACACAGCGTCAAACCACCCGGTACAACTCAAACCCCGAAGCCCTGCCACACAACCCCGCCAGGGACCGCCAACCAACAAACCCCACACACACCCCACACACAGCAAAAGGCCCCGCTCCCATCAGGAGCGAGGCCTCACGCAGAAACCGTTGAGCTACAAGCCCAATCAGTTAGCCGGAGCAACTTCCGGAGCCGGAGCGGCAACCGGCTTCGGCTTGTCAGCCCACACCGAAGTGCCGTCAGCAGCCTGCAGAACGCTCAGCAGTTCGATGCCGGCGACCATCATGGTCGGGCCACCGATGGCGATCATCCCGACGACGCCGCCGATGGCAGCGCCACCCACGATCCCGCCAGCGCACAGCGGAAGCGAGAAGGCGCCGAGGCCCGCGATGCCGCCCGCGATGCAGCCCACGACCGCGCCGATGGCGGAACCGACGAAGGTGCCGATGGCAGTACCGATGCTGAACTTGCCGGCGAAGTCGTTGATCGCCTTCTGGTTCTCCTGAGCCGACGCGATCGGCGCCGCCTTCAGGACCGGCTTGACGCCGACCTGCTGATCGGCGGAGATGTCGACACCGGCAGGCTTCTCCGGGGTCAGCTGCAGCACGGTGGAGTCGTTGACGACCTCGGCCTTGGTGGGAACCTCGGCACCGTTGTAGGAGAAGGCGATCGGTACGGCCACAACCACGTCACCGCGGGTGTCCTTGATCTCGGCAACCTTGGTCTTGGGCGCCTCAGGGGTCTCGCCGTCCTGCTCGATGATCGAGAAGGTGCCGTTCTTCACGGTCGCGACGACAGTCTTGTCGACCAGCTTGACCGAGTACTTGATGTCCTGCGGTGCCTCTTCGGCATGAGCAGTGCCCATGGCCACGGTCATCGCCCCGATTACCAGTGCGGCAGCCGTAGTAGCCCTACGGAAGTTCATTCAGGTTCCATTCATCAGGTGTGGTGCGGTGTAGTGCGATCGAGCGACACGCGAGACTCGTCAAGTAGGGATCTCTATGAGATGTCCCCTACTTCTCCCCGAGCAGTGTGAAGACCGGCACAACATGCAGAACAGCTGGAGCCTAATGGACCGAAACGCCGGAAGCCACACCACATTTCAGGGGGCATGTAAGCCTGACCTTAGCTTCGCCGCAGTTCACGCACGGTTTACGGTGTTCAGCAGGCGCTTCGGGAACCCCGCAGCAAACATTTTTGTGATATTGCTCACAAGCAATCCGCAGGTCAAGTCCCAGTAAACAAGGTCAGAGCGCAAATGCCGATCCTACGGTGGACAGCATTAGTTACTGGCCGGTAACTTAGTGGCAGTTACGATACGTCCAACCGGGTGAGGTCTCCTCACCCAGACCCGCGTGTTGCCTCGAAAGAAAGGTCGCGACATGAATGCCCTGACTATCACGTTGGGCACGATTGGAGCTGTGCTCAGCCTGTTCTGTTGGGCGTCGTTTATCGGCGGCGCTTGGAACATCGGCAAGGCCATCACCATCGGCCAGTCAGCTCCCGATCGCTGGCGACCGTTCTTCCCCCGGTTCAAGCACATGTTCATCGAGGTCGCGGCGCACACGCGGATGAACAAGTTCCGCACCGTCGGCTGGGCGCACTGGCTGGTGATGACCGGCTTCATCCTCGGCGCGATCCTGTGGTTCGAGGCCTACGGCCAGACCTTCGACGGCTCGTTCCACTGGCCGATCATCGGCAACTGGGCGATCTACCACCTGGTCGACGAGATCCTCGGTATCGGCACCGTGGTCGGTATCGGCGCGCTGATCATCATCCGTCAGCTGAACCACCCGCGTATCCCCGAACGCCTGTCGCGTTTCAGCGGCTCCAAGATGGCGCCCGCCTATGTCATCGAGACGATCGTCTTGATGGAAGGCCTCGGCATGATCTTCGTCAAGGCGGGCAAGATCGCCACCTACGGCAACGGGCACGCCTCCACCGACTTCTTCACCATGCAGATCGCCAAGCTGCTGCCCGCGAGCCCGACCATGGTGTCGATCTTCGCGTTCATCAAGCTGATGTCGGGCATGGCCTTCCTGTACCTGGTCGGCCGCAACATCACCTGGGGCGTGGCCTGGCACCGTTTCTCGGCCTTCTTCAACATCTACTTCAAGCGCGAGGCCGACGGCAGCGTCGCCCTCGGCGCGGTCAAGCCGATGATCTCCAACGGCAAGGTTCTCGACATGGAGAACGTCGACCCCGAGGTCGACAACCTGGGCGCGGGCCGCATGGAGGACTTCTCCTGGAAGGGCTGGCTCGACTTCACCACCTGCACCGAGTGCGGCCGCTGCCAGTCGCAGTGCCCCGCTTGGAACACCGGTAAGCCGCTCTCGCCGAAGCTGCTGATCATGTCGCTGCGCGACCACGGTTACGCCTCGGCCCCGTACCTGCTGGCCGGTGGCCGCAAGGATGCCGGTGGCGATGAGATCGGTCTGGTCGACGCCGACGGCAAGCCCGACGAGGCCGCCCTGGCCAAGATCCCCGAGGCCGCGCGTGCCGAGGCTGATCGTCCGCTGGTCGGCCCCGAGGAACTCGGCGGCATCATCGACCCCGAGGTCCTGTGGTCCTGCACCACCTGCGGCGCCTGCGTCGAACAGTGCCCCGTCGACATCGAACACGTCGACCACATCATCGACATGCGCCGCTACCAAGTCCTGATCGAATCAGAGTTCCCCTCCGAGCTCGCCGGCCTGTTCAAGAACCTCGAGAACAAGGGCAACCCGTGGGGCCAGAACTCCAAAGACCGCCTGAACTGGATCAAGGAAGTCGACTTCGACATCCCCGTCTTCGGTAAAGACGCCGACAGCTTCGACGGCTACGAATACCTGTTCTGGGTCGGCTGCGCCGGCGCCTACGAAGACCGCGCCAAGAAAACCACCAAAGCCGTCGCCGAACTCCTCGCCACCGCGGGCACCAAGTTCATGGTCCTGGGCGCCGAGGAAACCTGCACCGGCGACTCCGCTCGCCGCGCGGGCAACGAGTTCCTCTTTCAGCAGCTGGCCCTGCAGAACATCGAGGTCATCAACTCGGTGTTCGAAGGCGTCGAGCAGTCCAAGAAGAAGATCGTCGTCACCTGCGCCCACTGCTTCAACACGCTGAACAACGAATACCCCCAGGTCGGCGGCACCTACGAGGTCGTGCACCACACCCAGCTCCTCAACCGCCTCGTGCGCCAGAAGCAGCTGGTCCCGGTCGCGCAGGTCTCGCAGCAGATCACCTACCACGACCCCTGCTACCTGGGCCGCCACAACAAGATCTACAACGCCCCGCGTGAGCTGATGGAAGCCTCGGGCTCGACCCTGGTCGAAATGCCGCGTCACGCCGAACGTTCCATGTGCTGTGGTGCCGGTGGCGCCCGCATGTGGATGGAAGAACAGCTCGGCAAGCGCATCAACGTCGACCGCGTGGACGAGGCACTGTCCACCAACCCGACCAAGATCGCGACCGGTTGCCCGTTCTGCCGCGTCATGCTCAACGACGGTGTCACCGCACGTCAGGAGCAGGGCCAGGGCGAGGGTGTCGAGGTCGTCGACGTCTCGCAGCTGATGCTGGACTCGATCACCCGTATCGATGCCGAGCAGCTGTCGGCCAATCTGGTCGTCATCCAGGAGCCGAAGGCCGAGCCGGAACCCGAGCCCGAGCCGGAACCGGTGGTCGCCGAGGTCGCGACCGAAGCCGCTCCGAAGGCCGCGCCCGCTGGTGGCGGACTGGGTATGAAGGGCGCAGCCAAGGCTCCCGGTGGCGGACTCGGGATGAAGGGCGCAGCCAAGGCTCCGGGTGCGAAAGCTCCTGCCGCCGAAGCAGCTCCCGAAACTGCCGCGCCCGCCAAGGGCCTCGGCATGAAGGGCGGAGCAAAGGCCCCCGGTGGTGGCCTCGGTATGAAGGGCGGCGCCAAGGCCCCCGGTGCGAAGGCTCCCGCGGCCGAAGCAGCCCCCGCCGCTGACACCGCCGCCCCCGCCGCTCCGGTCAAGGGTCTGGGCATGAAGGGTGGAGCAAAGGCTCCCGGCGGCCTCGGTATGAAGGGCGGCATCAAGGCCCCCGGTGCGAAGACCCCCGCAGCGGCTCCGGCCGAGGCGGCGACCCCCGCTGAAGCGCCCGAGGTTTCGGCAGCCACCGAGGCTTCGGCCCCCGCCGAGTCCAAGCCGTCGGTACCCGCCAAGGGCCTGGCCATGAAGTCCGGCCTGAAACGCCCGGCCCCCAAGGCCCCCGGCGCCAAGCCCGCGGCACCAGCAGCTCCGGCAACCGCCGCCGAAGCTACCCCCGAGGTTTCGGCCCCCGCCGAATCCACCGCGGCCACCGAGGCGTCGGCACCCACCGAATCCAAGCCCTCGGTACCCGCCAAGGGCCTGGCCATGAAGTCCGGCCTCAAGCGCCCCAGCCCGAAGGCCCCCGGCACCGCCGCGGCTCCGGCCGCACCGTCCGAGGCGCCCGCCGCCCCGGCTGAATCCCCGTCCGAACCGGAAGCCCCCGCGGCGGAACCGGCCGCTCAGGCCGATCCCACCAACGGCAACGGCACCCCGGCAGCCCCGCCGACCGCCAAGCCAGGCGGCCTCGGCTTCAAGTCCGGCGCAAAGGCTCCCGGCCGCAAGAACTGAACACCCTGAACACCCAGTGAGGCGCGGTTTCCCCGGAACCCGCGCCTCACTGCTGTCAGCACCGATCGCCGTCCCGCATATCAGGAACCGTCACCGCGAGCGTCGGCGCACCGAACGTCACGCCGCAATGTGCCAAGACAACCACGCTCGAAGTCGTCGGCCGCCACGTCGTCGCGAACATGCTCTGACACCTTCGCGTCCACGACACCGCCTTGTCTCCTGAAGGAATGCGCGGCACGTGACGCTGAGATCTACCTGACGCCTAGCGAGGCGTGACCACGATCTTCCCGTGTGCGCGGCCCTGTTCCCCGTAGGCGTGCGCCTCGGCGATCTCGGCGAGGGTGAATCGGCGGTCGATGCGGGTGTGGATCTTGCCCGCCGACTGCAGCGCGGCGATTTCGGTGAGCTGCGCCTGGTCCGGGTGGACGAACACCCAGTCCGCGCGGATCCCGCGACGGCGTGCGATGTCGAGCTGGCTGGGGTCCGGTGTGGTGACGATGCGGCCGCCGTCGGCGATGACGTCGAGGGAGCGGGTGAAGACCTTGCCGCCGATGGTGTCGAGCACCAGGTCGACCTTGTCGATGTGGTCGGCGAAGTCGCCCTTGGTGTAGTCGATCGGGCTTGCGCCGAGTTCGGTGATGAACTGTTGGTCCGATGGACCCGCTGTGGCAAAGACCGTGGCCCCCGCGTTCACCGCGAACTGCACGGCCATGTGGCCGACGCCGCCTGCCCCGCCGTGGATGAGGACCCGCTGTCCCGCAACGAGTTCCGCGATGGCGAACAGCGCCTGCCAGGCGGTCAGCGACACCATCGGCGTGCCTGCCAGTTCCGCGGGGTCCACATCGGTGGGCGCGTGCGCGACGTCGATCGCGCGCACCGCCACATAGTCCGCGTACGCGTTGCCGAGGCCAGGGAACCCGGCCATCCCGAAAACCGTGTCCCCGACCTCGAACCCGGTCGAATCGTGCCCGGTTGCCACCACCGTGCCCGCGATGTCCCAACCGAGTACCAGCGGCCGCGAAGCCGGGAGCTGGTCGGCAACACCCGAGCCGGCACGAGTCTTCCAGTCCACGGGATTGAGCCCGATCGATGTCGTCTCGAGCAGTAGGTGACCCGGGTACGCCTCGGGCACAGCAGCGTCGTCGACGACGTGCAGTACCTCCGGGCTGCCCCATTCATCGAGTTGGGCCCGGCGCATACGATCGACCATCGACAGCTCCTCCACACTCGGGATTTCGTTCAAAGGTATCGGCGCCCGCTGCGAACCAGCCCGTGCGACACCCCGTCAGCAGTCCGCGAACCAGGCCTTCACATATCCCGCCGATTGGTACGCGTAGTCCCAGGCCCAGCGCGCCGGTGACAGGTGGGGGCGGGGGTCGACGAACAGCAATTCGCCTGCCCAGCATTTCCCGAGGATGTAGCGGGCACGGGAGATGTGCGGGGTGAAGGTGACCACGATGACGCGGTCCCAGTCGGCACCGAGGTGGGCCAGCTCGCGTCCCTCGCCGAGAGTCGTGCGTGGCGAGGGGTCGAAGCAGATCACCTCGAAGCTGTAGCCCCCGTGGCAGATTCGGTTCACCATCGGGCTGTGCTCGTAGGGGTTGGAGACCAGCACGCGCGGCGCGTACCCCTGCGCCGCCAACCGCAGCCCGAGCTGTTCACGCCCGTCGTGCGCGCCCCCGAGGATCAGGATCGCGTCGGCCGCCCGCACGGCATCCGTGCGCGGCCGCACATACACCGGCCACAGCGCGACCACCGCGATCAACACCGCGACCAGCAATCCACCCGTGGCGAACAGGATCCGGCGCATATGCGAATGCTAGGGAATGCAGGCCAACGATCCGAACCGTGCACCGACCAGAATCACATCACCGCAGGTAGAGCCGCTGCGCGCCAACTGCGAAACCTCGCGTTTCCCCCTGTACACCAGATGTTGCGCCCCCTCTTGCCTCGCTGACGCGGCGTAGCCACGCGCGCCGCTTACCAACAGAACTATGCGATGCACAGTCTTCGGAACCGGGTACCTCGGAGCCACGCATGCAGCGTGTATGGCCGAGTTGGGGCACGACGTGGTCGGGGTGGACGTCGATCCCGGCAAGGTGGCGAAGTTGGCCGACGGTGTGGTGCCGTTCTACGAACCGGGGCTCGAGGATGTGCTGCAACGCAACCTCGCCGCGGGCCGTCTGCGGTTCACCACCGAGTACGAGGATGCCGCGGCGCACGCCGACGTCCACTTCCTCGGTGTCGGAACCCCGCAGAAGAAGGGCGAATACGGCGCCGACCTGAAATATGTGCACGCCGTGGTGGATACGCTCGCCCCGATGCTGGAACGTCCGGCGATGATCGTCGGCAAGTCGACGGTGCCGGTGGGAACCGCTGCGGCCCTTGGCATTCGGGCTCGCGAACAGGCGAACGTCGATGTCGAGGTCGCATGGAACCCGGAGTTCCTGCGCGAGGGTTTCGCCGTGCAGGACACCCTGCGCCCCGACCGTCTCGTCCTCGGTCTCGACCACGCCCGCGAACGCAGCGGCTGGGTGGAGCAGACCATTCGCGAGATCTACGCCGACCTCCTCGCCGCCGAGATCCCGTTCCTGCTCACCGATCTGGCCACCGCCGAATTGGTGAAGGTTTCGGCGAATGCCTTTCTGGCCACGAAGATCTCGTTCATCAACGCTGTTTCGGAGGTGTGTGAGGCCACCGGCGCCGACGTCACCATGCTCGCCGATGCCCTCGGCTACGACGCCCGCATCGGCCGCCGTTTCCTCAATGCCGGACTGGGTTTCGGCGGCGGCTGCCTACCCAAGGACATCCGAGCCTTCATGGCCCGCTCGGGCGAGCTCGGCGCCGATCACGCCGTCGCGTTCCTGCGCGAGGTCGACAACATCAATATGCGCCGCCGCACCAAGGTCGTCGACATGGCCGCCCGCGCCTGCGGTGGTTCGCTGCTGGGTGCGAACGTGGCTGTCCTCGGCGCGGCCTTCAAGCCCGAATCCGATGACGTCCGCGACTCCCCCGCGCTGAATGTGGCGGGCATGATCCAGCTGCACGGCGCGGTCGTCACCGTGTACGACCCGAAGGCGGTGGAGAATTCGCGCCGCGTGTTCCCCACGTTGAACTACGCCACCTCGGTCTCCGAGGCCTGCGATCGCGCCGATGTGGTGTTGGTCCTGACCGAGTGGAACGAATTCACCGCTTTGACCCCGGCCGACTTGGCCCCGGTGGTACGGTCCCGTTCGATCATCGACGGTCGAAACTGCTTGGACAGCACGACCTGGCGCGGCGCCGGGTGGGTGTACGCCGGACTCGGTACCCCGTAAAGTAGCGAGCCAAGCGGGGTCTGGACGAGTTTCGTGCAGCACGAGACGAGATGGGCAGTGGATGAGTTCGGTTCTGGGAGTATCGGTGGGGGCCGGGACGGTGCGCCTTGCGCGTCCACAACACAGTGACCAGCAGGGTTGCGTTCCGCCGTATTCATTCGAGCTGCAGTCGATCTCGATGCCCGAGCAGCAGGCCGAGGAAGCCGCGGCCGAGGCGATCGCCGCCGCGCTGAGCGCGGCACCGGCGGCCGCCACCATCACCTTCCGCAGCGAGCCCCAGGCCAGAGCCGTGCGCGCCGCGATGGCCCGCCGCCAGCTCACCAACTACCAGCTCGTGCCCGAAGCCGTTGCCGCCGTGCACTTCGCCCACGCCACTGCCGATATGCGTGAAGTGTCCACGTTGGCCGTGTACGACCTGGGCAGTTCGGGTCTCACGGTGAGTGTGATCAATGCCCGCACCAGCGATGTGTACCAGTGCGAGCGAATCAGCGATATCAGCGGCGATTACCTGGATTCGCTGATCAGGGAGCAGCAGATCGCCTCCGGCCGGATCGCGCATCCCGCCGACCCGGCGGGCCTGGCCGCGCTCGACGGGCTGTGCCGGGCCGCCAAGGAGCAGCTGTCCAACAGCAACGCGGTGGCGTTACCCAGTGAGCAGGGCCTTGTCCTGCTCACGCAGGAGAATTTCGAATCGCTGATGATGCTGGCGATCGAGTCGTCGGCCCGGATGACGCGCGATGTCGTCATCCGAGCACAGCATCCGGTGCAGGCGGTCCTCGTGCTCGGCGGCGGCGCCCGGATTCCGCTGATCGCGCGCGTGCTCGAGCGCACGATCGGGGTGCCGGTGATCGTGCCTCCCGAGCCGGAGACGGCGTTGGCCCGCGGCGCCGCACTGCTGGCCAGGCCCGCCCAGATCCAGCAGGCACCGGTCGCCCCGGCCCCGATCCCGATGGGCGAGCACGACGACGCGACCCCCGCCTGGCTCACCGCGCCCACGCGCGGGCGCCGCCCGCTGAGCGCGCTCACCAACCGCTCGCATTCCCGTCGCGAACTGAATGTGGCCGTGCTGACGGTGAGTTCGCTGGTGGTCCTGGCCGCGATCGGCCTCGGCCTCGGTTACGGCCCCGAGGTGCTGGAGAGCGGTTCGTCGAGCGAGGGTCCGCAAGCCGTCCCCGCGTCCACCCCGCCCCGGACGAGCGTGGTCGGCCCGACCTCGGCCCCCACCCCCACCACCGAGGCCCAACACGAAACCGTCGCCGCACCCCCGGCCAACCCGCGCCAACCCGCGGAAACCACCGCCGCACCCCCACCCACAGGCCCCAACACTTTCACCGTCGTCCCCGGCCTCCCCCCGGTCGTACTCCCAACCCTCCCCCCTGTAGTCCTCCCAGGCTTCCCCCCCGCCGGCCAGTAACCGCTTCGCTTCGCCAGCTCATTCCTGCACCCGCCCACCCGAACCCCGCCCGCCGGCCAGCCACACCGCACACCCCGGTTCCACCACGACCGCGGCCCCCAACCACCACCTGCGACCCATAAGGAGCAGCGGCCACGCAGCGGCCGGTCGCGGCCGGGTCGCCGGCCAGCCACACCGCACACCCCGGTTCCACCACGACCGCGCAACCCAACCCCAACCTGCGACCCCTAGGGAGCAGCGGCCACGCAGTGGCCGGTCGCGGCCGGGTCGCCGGTTAGCGCTCGAAGCGCATGCGCCGCAGGCGCGAGTCT
>NZ_JBHYRN010000036.1:9747-56877 GCF_042749305.1 Nocardia sp. NPDC058705
CCGGTTTCGCGTTTTTGGGGATGGCCCGGCGGGGGTTTTTCCTGTGGGTTACCCGGCGGCCCCTCGGGGCCGCGACTCGAGCGCGCCAGCGCTCCAACAAACACAGCCCCAAACCACCCGGGACTGCTCACCCCCGAAGCCTTGCCACACCAACCCGATCCAGGACTACTCGAACCCCCGAGTTCAGACACCCGAACAGGTTTCAGTTCCGAGCGTGCCTGGCCCGTGCGGGCGCGGCGGCAGCCTTCCCACCGAACGGCCGCGCCAACATCACCGCGATCCCCGTCGTCAACGGCACCGACAGCGCCAGCGCGATACCACCCACCGCCGACCGCGTGATCTCGATTGCCACCGCATCCCCGGTGAGCACGTCGGTGATCGACCGCCCCGCCACACTGAACAGCAGCAGCAGCGGCAGCGCCCCACCGGCGTAGGCGAGCACGAGCGTGTAGACGGTACTGGCGATGTGGTCGCGCCCGACGCGCATGGCCGCGGTGAAGATCTCCCGCCGCGTCGCGCCCTCATCCAGCGCGGCGAGTTCGAAGGCCGCCGACGCCTGCGTGATCGTCACATCGTTGAGCACACCGAGCGAGCCGATGATGAACCCCGCCAGCAGCAGCCCGGTGATGCTGACGTGCTGAATGTAGGTGGCCACGTTGGTGTTCTGTTCCTCGGACAGCCCCGTCAGATGCGTGACTTCGATCGCCACCCACGACAGCACCGCCGCCAACACCATCGACGCGAGCGTCCCGAGCAACGCCGAGCTGGTCCGCAGATTCACCCCGTGCGCGAGATAGAGCACCACGTAGAGAATCAGCGCCCCCGACACCAGCGCGACCGGAATCGCGGCCTTCCCGTCGAGCAGCGCGGGCAGCAGGAACATCACCACCACCCCGAACGCGAAGCACAACCCCACCAGCGCCCGGAACCCCCGCCACCGCGCGACCACACAGATCACCACCACGAACAACAGCACGATCACCAGCAACGGCAGCCCGCGCGAGTAGTCCTCGAACCCGTACAGGGTGATCCCCGACGGGTCAGCGGCCCGCACCATCCGAATGTCGTCGCCTGCCCGCAGATCCGGCTGTCCCGGCCCCGGCGCGATCTCGAACAGCGTCTTCTTGCCCTCGTCGGGCCCCGATCGAATATCGATGATGCTGCGCTGACAGGTGTAGGCGGCGGTGCGCGGCGGTTCCGGCGTCTGCGCGAACGCCTTGCCCATCGACGGACTCCCGCAGGGCCCGACGTCCTGCATGACCACGGTCCCCGCCTCGGTCTGCACCGCCCCACCGGTCATGGTCTGCATCGGCAACGGGATCTCGACGTGCTGGGCACTCGGCCACAGAATCACCGTCGCGACCAGCACCACCGCCCCGATGATCCCCAACAGCCAGACAACAACCTTGGCAGCCGTGTCACTGATGGCGATGGGCCCGGAATGGTCGTGATGGTGATGATGATCGCTCACGCCCAGAGCTTAAGGGACCTGGTTTTCAATATCACTTCGCACGCCCCCGCCTCTCCGCGTTTCTTGGCCAGACTCAGGCGCTTGGAGGCCTGCGATGGCGAACGGCGGAGAGTCGTTGGCTCAGCCACCCCGTGCCCGACGAGTTACCCATGTTCGTGCGTGATCTGGGGTCACAAAAAACTCCCCGGGTCCTAGGTCTGGCCTAGTACCCGGGGAGGTGGTTTGTGGGCGGCGGAGAGCAGGGGGGTGTCTCCGCCGCCGGAGGCAGGCGCCCAGGGGGGTAGGCGCGCATACCTAAGGCTCTCGGTTGTCCAGGGGGGGTAGACAACCGGGCCAGGGCGCCGAAGCGCCGAGGTCTACTGTACACAAAAGATGGACTTTTGCACTAGTAGATCTTCAAAACATCCAAGATTCCGAACTCAAGGTCTGTTTCTCCTGGCATACCAGGATGCCCATCCTGCCTAGAGCCCCAGAACTCACTGGTCAGGGCCGTGACAGGTGAACACTCACTGTAACTTTACTGGCGGTAGCTGGCGAGGAAGTTGCCGAACCGCTCGATCGCCACGGCCAGATCCCGCGCCCACGGCAGCGTCACGATCCGCAGATGGTCGTTGGCGGGCCAGTTGAACCCGGTCCCCTGCACCATCAGGATCTTCTCCTGCAGCAGCAGATCCAGCACGAGCTTGCCGTCGTCGTGGATCTCGTGCACGTTCGGATCCAGCCGGGGGAACGCGTACAGCGCGCCACGCGGCTTCACAACCGACACACCCGGGATCATGTTGAGCCGCTCGTAGGCCACATCGCGCTGCTCGAGCAGCCGCCCGCCGGGCAGGATCAGATCGTCGATGCTCTGATGCCCACCGAGCGCCACCTGAATGGCGTGCTGCGCGGGCACGTTCGGGCACAGTCGCGAGGACGCCAGCAGATCGATGCCCTCGAGGAACCCGGCCGCGTGCTCCTTCGGCCCGGTGATGGCGAGCCACCCCGAGCGGTAACCGGCCACCCGATACGCCTTCGACAGCCCGTTGAACGTCAGGCACAGCAGATCGGGGGCGAGCGAGGCCAGCGAGATGTGCTTGGCGTCGTCGTAGAGGATCTTGTCGTAGATCTCGTCGGCCAGCAGCAGCAACCGGTGCTTGCGCGCCAGGTCGACGATCTGCTGCAACACCTCCGCCGAGTACACCGCACCCGTCGGATTGTTCGGGTTGATCACCAGCAGAGCCTTGGTCTTGTCGGTGATCTTCGATTCGATATCGGCGATATCGGGCTGCCAGCCGTTCTCCTCGTCGCACAGGTAGTGCACCGGGGTACCGCCGGCGAGGCTGGTCATGGCCGTCCACAGCGGGTAGTCCGGGGCCGGGATCAGCACCTCGTCACCGTTGTCGAGCAGCGCCTGCATGGTGACGGTGATCAGCTCGGACACCCCGTTGCCGAGGTAGACGTCGTCCACATCGAGCTCGGGGAACCCCGGCACCAGCTCGTACCGGGTCACGATCGCGCGCCGAGCCGACAGAATCCCCTTGGACTCCGAATACCCCTGCGCATACGGCAGCGCGGCGATGATGTCGCGCATGATCACATCGGGCGCCTCGAACCCGAACGGAGCCGGGTTGCCGATGTTGAGCTTGAGAATCCGGTGCCCCTCGGCCTCCAGCCGTGCTGCCTGCGCATGAACCGGCCCACGAATCTCGTAGACCACGTTCTGCAGCTTGGTCGACTGCTCGAGAACGCGCGGGGGCACATGCGGCGATTGAGGACTCACGCGATCCATCGTGCCATCCCCGGCAAGGGGAATTACGGCCTGCTCCGCCTCTGCGCGTCTTTACGCCAGACCCAGGCGCGGTCTGGCGTGTGTTCGCGGCCGGCGGCAAGGTGGTGAGTCAGTTGGCTCGTCCCCTGCGAGTTACCCATATGCATGCGTGACCAGGTGTTACTCGGCGCGGGGGCGGGCGGTCGCGGGGCTGCGGATCGGGTCACCCAGCACGCTGCCGGGGCGTGATCGGCCGAACACCTACGGGCGTGGGTGACTGGCCAATGCCGCGGTTGCCACGCAGAATTCCTCGATGCGCTCGTCCAGTCCACGCGCTTCGACAGCGTCGCGATACGTCGGGGCGGCGATGCGGCGACGCAACCCCACGAGGCGTTCGCTCAGCTGGGCGATGCGTTTGTCCTCGGGAAGATCGAGGACCGGGCGAAGGGCGTCGGCGGCGCCGTCGATGCTGCCGTTGATGAGGTGGGCGGCCGCGTTGTCGACGCGGGCCAGCGATTCGGCGCCGTAGGAGCGTTGCAGCGGCGGCCCGCTCGAGTAGAGGGTGATGGCGCGTTCGGTGGCGGCGAGTGCCTGTTCGGCGCGGCCGAGCTGGATGCAGGTGGCGCCCGCGTAGTAGGCGGCCTTGGGCGGACCGAACCCGAACACTCCGCCGATCTCGTCGTGTAGTTCGTCGCGCCGGTCACCGGCCGCCACTTCGGCCGCGCGCAGGCACCGGTCGGTCTCGACGTCGCTGCCCAGCCGGGCCCACACTCTGGCTTCGATATTGAGCAGCCGCACCCGCCCGAGCCCCGAGCCTGCGAATTCCTGTCCGCTGCGGGCCAATTGGACCGCGTTGCGTGGCCGGTCCGACCAGTTCTCGATCAGCGCGTGCATGCCGCGCGTCCACGCGCGTAACCCGTTGTGCCCGCTCAGTTCCGCGTAAGCCCAAGCGGCCCTGATCTGTTCGCCCGCGGCGTCGAGGTAGCCGAGGTCGGTGCTCGCGTTGGCCAGCAGCCCCGACAACGTCCCGGCCAGCAGATATAGGTGGCTGGTGTCGACCGGCTTCTGCTGCCCGTCGAGTAGTCGGTACACCCGTCGGCGCACCCGCAACATCTCCACCATCATGGGCGCCGGTGCGGCGTGGACGTATTCGTTGGCGATGCGCCGCACGTCGGCGTCGAGCTGGGCCAACGTCGTGGCCCCCACATTGGTGCCCTCCGCGGCGGCCGCGTGTTCGCTGGCCTCGTGCGCAGCCGCCATGATCAACTCCCTCTCCGACAACACCTCGGGCACAGCACCTTTGACAGTTCCCGCATCGACGAACGCGAGCAGGTCGGCATCACCCGCGGGCGCCAGCAGGGTCGAAAACCGCGCACGCACAACATCATCGGAACGAGCCAGCGACGTGTCGAGCGCGGCCTGGTTCACCGGACGCGGGCGAACCCGCACCCCGCCCGCCTCCCACTTCGACACCAGCCGTTCGTGCACACCGAGATGAGCCGCGAACTCCCGGATGCTCATGCGTTTGGCATCACGTAGAGCTCTGGCCTCTCTGCCTGTCCACTCCCCGACCACGGCGTCACCTCATCTGACGGACAACATTCCTCCAGGGTACGAGGTTGCAGTGAGACACACCACAATTCGCCACAATCGTCTATCAGAGGCAGCGAAAGGGCGGTGCGGGGCAGTGGTCACGCGCGCTCGCGTACGGGACTCTGGAAGTGTGGAAGCCAGAACTGTCGACGACTGGGTGCGGTGTTACCAGCGTGAATTCCGGCTACCCGTCCGCGAGCGCGGCGGCTTTGTGATGCTGCCGATCACCGACCGGCTCTGCGTGGTGCACCTGCCCACCACGCGTGCCGAGAAGGTGCTCACGGTGCTGCGCGAGCAACGCTGCGAGGGTCCGGTGCTGGCGCGCCAGATCCGCTGGAGTGTGCTCGCCGTACCCGACGCCAGGCCCTCCGAGGAAGAGGCCGCCGAGCTCGCGGGGCTCGATATCGATATCCCCGGCACCGGAAGTGCGGTGATGCTGCCGACGAACCTCGGCCGCTGGAGTCGCGAGGGCTGTCACTGGGTACGCCCGCCGTCCGGCGGTGGCGACACCCTGCCCGCGTTGTCGCTGGTGCTGCGTCTGGCGCTGGCGTCAGGCCCTCAGCGGGTCTCGACCGCGCTCAGCGAATCGGGCGAGAGGGGAAAGTTGAGGTACGACCGCGACGGCGTCGGCCCCCGCTGACCCTGATATTTCGACCCCGCCTTGGCGCTGCCGTACGGGTGCTCGGCCGGGCTCGACAGCCGGATCAGGCACAGCTGCCCGATCTTCATCCCCGGCCACAGCGTGATCGGCAGATTCGCCACGTTCGACAGCTCCAGGGTGATGTGCCCACTGAACCCCGGATCGATGAACCCCGCCGTCGAATGCGTGAGCAGCCCGAGCCGCCCCAGACTCGACTTGCCCTCCAGCCGCCCCGCCAGATCGTCGGGCAGCGAGCACACCTCGAGCGTGGACCCGAGCACGAACTCCCCCGGATGCAGCACGAACGGCTCCCCCGGCTTCGGCTCCACCAGGCTCGTCAGCTCGTCCTGCTGCTGCGCCGGGTCGATATGGGTGTAGCGACTGTTGTCGAACACCCGGAACAGCCCGTCGAGTCGCACGTCGATGCTCGACGGCTGAACCATCGACTCGAGCATCGGTTCGACACCGAGCCGCCCAGCGGCGATCTCGGCCCTGATGTCACGATCGGAGAGCAGCACGGGCCCAGTGTAGGCAGCCGACACCGCAGGTAGGACGCCCCCACCCCTCGAGGACGCCCCCCGAACGGCACCGACCTACTGCGTGGGCCGCACCGGCTCCCCCACGTCACTGGTCACCGTCGGCTGCACCGGCGTCCCCACCTCGGAGGTCTCGGTCACGGTCGGATTGTCGCCACCACCGTGATTCGGATTGGTACAGATCGTCCCCTCACACGGCACCCAGGTCCCGTCCCCGTTCGGATTCGGCATCATGTTCGGCGGCGTCGTCGTCGGGTCGCCGCCGCCATGATTCGGGTTCGTGCAGATCGTCCCCTCACACGGCACCCACGTCCCGTCCCCATTCGGATTCGGCATCATGTTCGGCCCCGGAGCCGGCGCCGTCGTGTGCACATGCCCCGGATCCCCATGCCCAGGATCATGGGCAACCGTGGTCGTCGTCGGCTTCGCACTGGTGGTGGTAGTCGTCGTCTTGCTGGTGGTCCCGGTCTTCGACCCGGAATCATCCGAGCACCCCGCCCCCAGCACCGTCAACGCCGCGATCACCGAAACGAACAGAACCCTCTTCATCAAGTCAGCCTTTCGCCGTTCCGGCCACCGACCCAACCCACCGAGCCGAACCTTCGAGCCGGAGAACTAGTTGCGCCGCAAGAACACGGCATGGCCGAATCCCGCACGACGAACGCTGACGAAAATGTGCGAAACCCGCTGCCCGCACTCTAGATCCCCCCACCGACAAACCGCCGCCGATCCTCCCCACGACACCCCCCCACCTGCCCACACCCACCAACACTTGCATCGCCCCACGCGAGTTCTGATAGAGTCGCCTTCGCACCAGATATGGCGCACCCGGCCGATGCAATCCGGCCAAGCCGATGTAGTTCAATGGTAGAACTTCTGCTTCCCAAGCAGATGGCGCGGGTTCGATTCCCGTCATCGGCTCGAGCACAAAACCCCCAGGTCATCCTGGGGGTTTTGTCGTTTCAGCGATCTTGCCCGAGCACGTTCGCATGGCTCCCGTGCCACGCACGACAACTACCGCGTTTCGGGGGCTGCCACGTGCAGGCTCGGGTGATAGTGCAGCATCTCGATGACGACAGCCTCGGTCGAGTAGGGATGAAGCCGAATCGGCGACAATATCAATGCCTTTCGGTCGCCTACCGTCGACCAGCCCGAATGGAGCGCACGTTGGAGCGGCCTTTGCCTCGTCTCTCGCCTCGCCAGTTCGTGCAGAATGATCTCGACCGCGTTGGAAGTGCCGCTCTTGCGCAACCGGACGGCCGCCACCTCATGCCAGTGGATCTTCCTGGCAGGTGGGGCCAGCAGTCCTTCAGCGTCGAGTACGAGCTCCGGCCTGTTGCGAACCAGCGCCATCACCGCCGAGGCCGTTCCCACGGTGGACACGACAAGAACGCCTCCACCCAAGACGATTCGCTCCAGGACAACGAACTCCTCGAGCATCATGAACAGGACGCCGATCACGCCGACCACCGGCCCCAACACAACTGCCAGAATTCGACTGGCGCGCGAACCCGGATAGACCGTCTGTTCGTTCATCTTTGTCCCCCGGTTCGAGCGTTCACCGGGATCGCCGAGCCCGGCGCGAAGCTCGGTCGACCAGCAGTCCCCGACACAACATATCGCGACTGGGTACCCGCATGCCCGAGGGTTGGCGTTACCCGAGCTGATGGCGCGGGGCTTCACTGGAGCGGACAGAAACAAACGGCGCCCAGGTACCAGAGTTATCGAGCCCCCTCCGCGAAACCTGATGAAACACTTGCTTTTACGCGGAATGCGCGCAGACCGAGGCCGAATCAGCCCGAGTGCAACGTGCGGAACTTGCTGCCGTGGAACACAAGTGGATCGATGTCCTCGCGGGCGGCGACGCGGTTCACCCGCAGGATCACCACGAGATGGTCACCCGCGCTGACCTGCGTTTCCGGCACCCCTTCGATCCAGGCGGTCGCACCGTCGATGAACACCGCCTCGCCGGTCCCCCGGTGCAGGGCGGTTTCGCGGAAGCGGTCACCGTTGCGCGCGCCGAGGGCCTTGGCCGCTGCTTGCTGATCGGTGCCGAGAAGGCTGAGTCCGAGGTGGCCCGCGTCGGCGAGTTTCGGCCAGGTCGATGACGAGTTCTGCACGCAGAACGAGACGAGCGGCGGGTCGAGTGAGACCGGCACGAAGGTGCTCACCGCCAAACCGTTTGGGACACCGTCGATTTCGGCGCACACCGCCACCACACCGCTGGGAAAGTTGGCGAAGGCGCGGCGCAGGCCGTTGCCGTCGGCGGGAAAGTCCAAGAGCTCATGCATGATTCGTTGCCTCCACCGGCCGGACCGCCGGGTCTGTCAGTGCCGCGACGACAGGTCCCCATCGCCGCGCGTAGTCCTCGATCACCCCGTCCTCGCCGAAGGTCCGATCGGACAGATACAGCCCGGGCAGTGCGGCGGTACCACCGATTTCCACCAGCACGGGCTTGAGTAGCAGGTCAGGCGCGAGGGCATGGGTCGGACCAGCACCGAGCATCACCGGCACGGTCACCACACCGGCCAACCCGGTACCACCGTCGAACTGTTCGAGGAAAAGTTTCAGCAGCCCGGTATAGGTGGCCTTGAAGGTCGGGCTCGCGAACACGACCAGCTCGGACGACGCGACAGTGCGCGCGGCCGCCGTCACCGCCGGATCACCCCAGCCGAGCAACCCGGGCCCGAGTGTGACCAGGTCGATCACCGTCGGCTCGGCGTCAGGGCGCAGAGCCCGCGCCACCTGCACCGCCGCGGCGAGCGTGCGCGATGCGGGCTTCGGATTCCCGACCACGACCGTCACCGTCATCGGATGTCCCTGTCTTGCATGGTTCCTCCTCGTCGTCGGCGCTTCCAGTGCAACACCGGCGCACGGAAACGACGAGGGTTTGAATCGAGGCGATCGATACAGGCGCTGGTCAGCTGCCCATGCGCACGCAGTCGGAGGCGATCTTCGACTGCGCGGCAGCAACCTTGGACGAGTCCTCTTCGCCGAGCAACTCGGCCGGGTCGTCGGACTTCGCGTTCGACACCATCACCCGCAGCCCGTTCTGCGACATCCCCGAGTCGAGGAACACCTCGGCCGCGCAGTCGGCGAGCGCGGGGTTGCTCAAGCCCTTGTCCTGCAACGACTTCGACAGCTCGGCCTGAGTGACCGCTGGTGCGTCGTCGTCGCTGCCGCAGGCCGACAACACCGGCAGCGCGAGCAGCGCCGCGGCCATCAGACAGATCCGCATTCGGTAAATCCTCTCGATACCTTCGCGCATCGATGCGACACGCGACGCGTTCGGATCATGCCGCACCGTCGTCCACGGGGCCACTCACTCGAACTGACTCGCGAGTAAGATAGCGATATGGGAGACCACATCACCGTTCGCTTCGACGACAACCTCGCCTACGTCGAGCTGAACAGGCCCGGCAAACACAACGGGCTCACCCTCGAAATGCTCGAAGATCTGGTCATCGCGGCCCAAAAGATCAACGACCACAAGGCATCTCGCGCCGTGATCATCTCCGGCAACGGCCCGAGTTTCAGCAGCGGCCTCGACATCGCCGCCGCCACTCGCAACCCGGTGGCTATCGTCAAGGAATTCCTGCCCCGACCCCTGCGCGGCACCAATACCTTCCAGGAAGCCTGCTGGGCCTGGCGCCGCCTCGACGTGCCGGTGATCGCCGCGATCCACGGCCGCTGTTTCGGTGGCGGCCTCCAGATCGCCTTGGCCGCCGACTTCCGGATCGCCACCCCCACAGCCGAATTCTCGGTGATGGAAGCCGCCCACGGCCTGGTTCCCGACATGACAGGCCCCGCCACATTGTCACAGCTCATCGGCATCGACCAGGCCCTGCTGCTGACGATGACAGCCGAGCAGATCGACACCGATTACGCCCTGCGCATCGGCCTGATCACCGACGTCGCCGACGACCCGGTCAAGGCAGCGCGAGCCCTCGCCGACCGCATCGCCACCCGCGACCGCAACGCGGTGGCCGCCGCCAAGCACCTGTTCAACCGTTCGTGGCAACGGGATTCGCGCGCCACCTTCGCCGCCGAGCGATGGGCCCAACTGCCGTTACTGCTGCGTAAGGCCATGGGTAGTAGCGACTGACAAGCAATTGACCTGGGAATTCATGCCGAATACCGAACGGATGTACCCCAGATCACTGTTAGCGGCTGTTAGCATCGCTTCGATTCGCTGACCAAGTCGAACAGCGGCGCGTGACACCCAAGCCTGGAACGTGCCACGTTTTCGGCGCGACCCGGAGGCTGCATCGCCTGTGAACAAGACCGGAACCATCCTGCTGTCCGCACTCGCAGGTACCACGGCCTTGCTGGTGAGCGCCGCGCCACCCGCAGTGTCGAATCCGAACGCCATCAACCCGATTCCCGTGCTCAACGGCACCAACGGCCTGCCCGTGCTGCACGGGCGCACGCAGGCGGTCTTCCAGGTCACCGGCATGGCCAGCCCCAACAACACCCAGAACTACAACGTCCTCGGCACCGACCTCGGCATCATGTGGGACAACGGTCGCGGCGAGATGCTCACTGCCTTCGGCGACACCGCGGGCATCGGCTTCCCCAACCTGCTCGCGGGCAGTACCTGGGCGTGGCGCTCCAACATCCTGGTCCGCACCCACGACAAGAACCCCGCCGACGGCATCATGTTCGACAGCGTCGTGCGTGATGTCGTCGGCCAGGCGCGCGACCTGATCCCCAGCCCCAAGATCCCGTTCCTGGAGATCAGCCGCATCCCCACCGCGGGCATCTCGGCCAACGGCGTGCAGTACATGTCGCTGATGTCGGTGAAGACCTGGGACGCCCCCGGCGAGTGGACCACCAGCTTCTCCGGCCTGGCCGCCTCGGCCGACAACGGCGAGACCTGGGCCGATCTCGGCCACACCCGCCGCCCCGACGAGGGTGGCAACGCCAACTTCCAGATGAACAGCTTCGTGAAGGACGGCGGTTTCGTCTACGAGTACGGCACCCGCGCAGGCCGCAACAACGAGGCCTTCGTCGCCCGCGTGCCCGAAGCCCAGATCGAGAACCTGGCCGCCTACGAATACTGGGACGGCGGCGCGTGGAAGCTCAACGATGTGAACGCGGCGGCCCCCATCATGGGTGGCGTCGGCGAGCTCTCGGTGATGTACAACGAGTACCTCGGCCAGTTCATCTCCCTCACCACCGACCCGTTCAACTCCGTGGTGATGCGCCGCTCGCCCTCCCCTGAAGGCCCGTGGAGCGCCCCCGAGGTCCTGATCGACGCCCGCGAACTCCCCACCGCCTACGCCCCGTCGATCTTCCCGTACCAAACCGGCCGCGACCTCTACTTCATGACAACCATCCACACCCAGTACAACGTCGTATTGATGCGCACCACGCTGTAAGCAAGCCCCCTACACTCGACATCATGGATGCGGCGGAGTGGGACTCTCGATACGCGCGTAGTGAATTGGTTTGGGGCGCACCGCCGAACAGCACCGTTGTCGAACATGTCTACGGCCTCGATCGCAGAATTCCGCTGCTCCCCGACGAATCGGGCGTAGCGCCTCCGCTCCCCCGCGCGCTCGACCTGGCCTGCGGCGAAGGCCGCCACGCGCTCTGGCTCGCCACCCACGGCTGGCAGGTCACCGCCGTCGACTTCTCCCAGGTCGGCATCGACAAGGGCCGAACCGTCGCCGCACGCCTGTCGCGATCGGTCCGTTCCCGCGTCGACTGGCGCACAGCCGACATCACAGATCTCGAAGCCGCCGAGGTCACCGGCCCCTTTGAGCTGATCCTGATGGTCTTCGTCCACCTCCCCGCCGACGAACGCCGCACCCTGCTGCACCAGCTGTCGAACATGCTCGCCCCCGGCGGCATGCTGCTGATCCTCGGCCACGCCACCCGCAACATCGCCGACGGCTACGGCGGTCCCCAGGAACCCCAGATCCTCTTCTCCCCCGACGACCTGCGCGCCGACCTGACCCGCGACGACATCACCATCACCGTCGCCCACGAGGTCTTCCGCCCCACTGAGGGCCCCGACGCCATCGATTCCCTGCTCATCGCCGAACGCCCCCTCCCCGAGCCCACCGACTGATCAAGATCACCAGGCTCTGGTGGTTTGTTCCACTCGATGTTTGCGTGAAAGCCTGGTGATCAGCCGTCCAGCTTCCAGCGGGCGAACCAGGGGGTCACCGTCGCCGCGATCACGTCGAATCCGGTGCGAAACGAGTGCGCCTGCTTCGGAATCACCCGCACTTCGGCGGCGTCGGCGACATCGGGCACCCCGAACGGGTCGCTTCCCCCGTTGATCACCACCACCTCGATCTCCCCTGGCGCCAGCAGCTCCTCGCGCCGAGATTTCTCGGGTTTGCCCGGCGGATGCAACGGGAACGACAGCGCGATCACCCCCCGCGCCCCGACCGCCACGGCCGTCCGGCAAGCAACCCGCGCCCCGTTGCTGCGACCCCCCTGAACAATCGGCACCCCGGCAAATCGGTCCTTCAATGCCGCCACGATCTCGAGCCAGGCCTCGTCCTGCTTGTCCGCGTTCCCCGGTGCCCGCTGCCCGGCAACCCGATAGGGCTGCACCACCCGAGCTACCGCACCGCCAGCGTCGACGGCCGAATCCCGCACGGCCAGAATGTCTTTCGCATCGACGCCGCCACCGGCCCCGTGCGTGATCACCAGCAGAAATGCCGGATCCGCCACCTCGTCGAGCTCGATCTCGGCCGGGCCTGCAGTCGTCTCGATGCGCACATCTCACGGTAGCCCCGAGGTCGCGGCGAGCAACGCCTCCGCAGCCGCGCGTGTTTTTCACATCACATTGCCGCCCACCCCTTTGCCGAAGGCATTACCCACCGGTAATATGGTCAATAAGTTACCCGCGAGTAGCATGCGGAAAACCGGCGACGGGCGGGAACGGCACACCACCGACCGCACCAGAACTCAATGGAGAGTGAGTACTCACATGGGCCACTACAAGGCAAACGTTCGCGACCTCGAGTTCAACCTCTTCGAGGTTCTCGGCATCGACAAGGTGCTCGACGCAGGCGCCTTCGGCGACCTGGACACCGACACCGTCAAGGAAATGCTCTCCGAGATCCGTCGCCTGGCCGAGGGTCCGATCGCCGAGTCGTTCGCCGACGCCGACCGCAACCCGCCGGTGTTCGACCCGGAGACCCACACCATCTCCATCCCCGCCTCCTTCAAGAAGTCCTACAAGGCGTTCGAGGACGGCGAGTGGGCCAAGGTCGGCATCAACGAGGAGCTCGGCGGCCTCGGCGCCCCGGCCGCCATCGCGTGGGCCCTGTCGGAGATGGTGCTCGGCGCCAACCCGCCCGTCCAGATGTACGCCGCAGGCGCCCCCTTCAGCCAGGTGCTCTACGACAACGGCACCGATGAGCAGAAGAAGTGGGCTCAGACGATGTCGGAGCGCAACTGGGGCTGCACCATGGTGCTGACCGAGCCCGACGCCGGTTCCGACGTGGGCGCTGGCCGCTCCAAGGCGATCAAGCAGGAAGACGGCTCCTGGCACATCGAGGGCGTGAAGCGCTTCATCACCTCGGCCGATTCCGACGACATGTTCGAGAACATCGTGCACCTGGTGCTGGCTCGCCCCGAGGGCGCCGGACCTGGCACCAAGGGCCTGTCGCTGTTCTACGTCCCGAAGACCCACTTCGACTTCGAGACCCAGACCTTCGGTGACCGCAACGGTGTGTTCGTCACCAACGTCGAGCACAAGATGGGCATCAAGGCCTCGGCCACCTGTGAGGTCACCTTCGGTGGCCACGGCGTCCCGGCCAAGGGCTGGCTCGTCGGCGAGGTGCACAACGGCATCGCCCAGATGTTCGACGTGATCGAGAACGCGCGAATGATGGTGGGCACCAAGGCCATCGCGACCCTGTCGACCGGTTACCTGAACGCGCTGGAGTTCGCCAAGTCCCGCGTCCAGGGTGCCGACCTGACCCAGATGACCGACAAGGCCGCGCCCCGCGTGACCATCACCCACCACCCCGACGTGCGTCGTTCGCTGGCCATGCAGAAGGCCTACGCCGAGGGCCTGCGCGCGGTCTACCTCTACACCGCCGCGCACCAGAACCCGGAAATCGCCGAGGTCGTCTCGGGTGCCGACAAGGACGTCGCGTTCCGCGTGAACGACCTGCTGCTCCCGATCGTCAAGGGTGTCGGTTCCGAGCGCGCCTACCAGTACCTGACCGATTCGCTGCAGACCTTCGGTGGCTCCGGCTTCCTGCAGGACTACCCGATCGAGCAGTACATCCGCGACGCGAAGATCGACTCGCTGTACGAGGGCACCACCGCCATCCAGGCGCAGGACTTCTTCTTCCGCAAGATCGCGCGTGACCGCGGTGTGGCCCTGGCCCACGTGGCAGGCCAGATCCAGAAGTTCCTGGAGTCCGACTCGGCCAACGAGCGCCTCAAGGGTGAGCGCAAGCTGCTCGCCACCGCGCTCGAGGACGTGCAGACCATGGCCGCCACCCTGACCGGCCACCTGATGGGCGCCCAGGAGCAGCCGACCGAGCTGTACAAGGTCGGCCTGGGTTCGGTGCGCTTCCTGATGTCGGTCGGCGACCTGTTCATCGGCTGGATGCTGCTGAACCAGGCCGAGATCGCGCTGAACGCCCTCGACAACGGCGCCACCGGCACCGACGTCGCCTTCTACACCGGCAAGGTCGCCTCGGCGCAGTTCTTCGCCCGCAACGTCCTGCCCGAGCTGACCGCCACCCGCGCGATCCTCGCCAACTTGGACAACGACATCATGGAACTGGACGAGGCTGCCTTCTGAGGTTGATTCTCACCTGATCCACGCAAAAGCGGGCTGGAGCATTCATGCTCCGGCCCGCTTTTCGGTCTCTAGGCCGAGCCGCTGGAGAGGGCTGCGAGGGTGGTGAGGAAGTACATCAGGCCGTCCATGAAAAAATCTCCTTCGAAGTGGTTTCGGCCATTCCTATCACGGGCTGGTTACGGACAACCTTGGTGAGATGAACGCCGGGCGAACATGCCCGCTCAGCTCGCGTGCGATGCGGTGAGCATCCGGACCGCTGCTCGCGGTTCCCCGCCGTCCGGGTACCCACCCGGCGTACCCTGAGAGTTACCGTCGGTTGGGGTGAGGCTCGGGGGTTGGGATGGGCGACAGCACCGCGCTCAGCGTGTATCTGCGCGAACGTAGGTTGGCGGCCGGACTCGCGCGCACCGAGCTCGCCGTCCGTACCCAGCTGGCGCCACTGCTGATCAGCCAGATCGAATCCGGGGCACTTGTCCCGAATCCCGCGATGCTGCAACGACTTTTCGACAGCCTCGATGTGCCGCTGTGGTATCGCAAGCCCATCCTGACCCTCGGCCTGCCTGCCGTCGAACCGGGCATCGCCCCCAGTACCCCCTCGGCCGAAGACCTCGCCGACCTGGCCAGTCTCACCCATCCCGCCTGCCTCGCCCGCTTCCCCACCATGGACATGCTCGCCGCGAACGCCGACTACCAGCGCTTCTTCCCTGGCCTGGGCGCCGGCGTGAACATGCTCGAGTGGATGTTCCTCAACCCCGTGGCGAAAAAGGTCTACCTCGACTGGCACACCGAAGCCCAACTCCTCGTCCACGCCTTCCGCATGCTGGCCCCGCTCGCCCCCGCCCAGCGCATCGCCGCGATCACCGAACAGTGCTGCGCGTCCCCCGACTGGGATCCGGTGTGGACCAGCGAAATTCGCCCCCAGGACATCGCCCGCCGCCACCTGCGCGTACGCGAACGCAGCACCGGCCTCGAGCGCCGCATGATGCTGCGCATCTACGACCCCGCGTTCCCCAGCCGCCCGTGGTGGCTCTACCGCCTGATCCCCGCCCGCTGAACGCAGCGCGGCACCCGCCGATCCGACGGGTGCCGCAGCTCGAGGCTCGCTCTACTCGGTTTCGGCCTCGGCGGTGCCGGTGGTGAGCTGCTTCAGCAGCGCACCGAGATCGAGGCCCTCAGCCGACCCGGTGGCAGGCTCATCGGCCACCTCCTCGGTCTCACCCGACCCGGAGGTCAGCAGCGCCAGCAGCGCGGCCAGACCGTCAGCGGAACCGGTCGAAGGCTCGTCCTCGACCACGTCCTCCGCCTCACCCGTCCCGCTGCTCAACTGCTCGAGCAGCTCGGCCGACCCGGTGCTCGGCTCCTCAGCGGACGCCACACCCCCGCCGAACACCGCGACACTCGCAGCCGCAACCATCGCCACACCGAATACACGAATCTTGCCCATTGTGAACCCCTCATACTTCAGATTTGCCACGGATTTCCGCCGCACAAGATGTCTAACAGCCCAACACCCCCACCCGGCAGCCCAATGAAAGGGGGGCAAGACAAACTCTCAGGCCGCCGAGCCACTCACCAGCAGCTGCAACAGCCTCGTCATCCCCCACAGCATCGTCGTCGCCGGCCCGAGCGGCCATTCCTCCGCGATACCCATTCTCGAAACCCCTTGTTGCTCAAACCATCGCCGACACTGTCCAGCTCGAGATCCTAATGACTCACCCGATCCGGAAGCGGCACCGGTACTCGTTCGGGGTGGTGTCGAGCTGGCGGCGAAAGGCGCGCGTGAGGGTGTCGACGGTGTTGAAACCGGAAGCGGCAGCGATCCTTTGGAGCGTTTCATCGCTCGACTCCAGTCGGTGCCGTGCCACCTCCACCCGCGCCGACTCCAGATAAGCCGCGGGGGTCATCCCGAGTTCGGTGCGAAAAATGCGCGTGAGTTGGCGTTCGCTGACATGAACCTGCTCGGCCAATTCGGCGACCGTGAGCGGACTCGCGATATTGCGCGAAATATAGTGCCGCAGATCCTCGATCCGCCGCGTGGTCGACACCGGCTCGAGCGACACACTGAACTGACTCTGCCCACTCGGCCTTTTCAGATACATCACCAACTGGCGAGCAACCCGCAACGCGAGTTCGTCCCCGAAATCGTCGGCCACCAATGCCAGCGTGAGATCCAGGCAGGCCGTGAGTCCCGCACCCGTCCAAACGTTTTCGTCGCGAATATAGATCGGGTCGGCATCGACGATGACCGCTGGGTGCTCGGCTGCCAACTGCTGAGCAGTCGACCAATGCGTGGTCGCCCGTTTCCCATCGAGCAACCCCGCGGCCGCGAGAATATGCGCACCAACGCACACCGAAGCCACCCGCCGAGCCCCCTGCGCCAACCGCGACACCGCCGCGACCACCCCCGGATCGACCACCGCACTGACCCGCCGCTGACTGTCGGTCGCCACCGCCCCCGGCACCACCACCGTGTCCACTCGCCCCACCTCGGCGAACGTCACGTCCGGCAGAATCCGCACCCCCGCCGACGTGGTCACCGGGTCCATCGACTCCGCCGCCAACACCACCCGATACCCCGTCGGCTCATCCATCTCCCGCTGCAGCAGCGAGAAAACCTCAGGCGGCCCCGTCACATCCAGCAGATCCACCTGGTCGAACAGCACGATCACAATCAGCCGATCGGTCACCACCACCTCCATGTCCGAATCTGCAGGTTACATGACATTGCCGACATCTCGGCCGGTGAATACCGTGAAATCATGACCTCGACAACGCTGCGCGAACTCAACGGCTTCGACCAGACCCCCGCCACTCTCGCCCACTCCACCCTCGTCCTGGTCGACTACCAGAACACCTACACCCAGGGCGTCATGGAGCTGACCGGCTGGCAACCCGCCCTCGAAGCAGCCGCCGATCTCCTCGCCGCGGCCCGCGCCGCAGGCACCCCCGTCATCCACGTCGTCAACGACGGCGGCAAAGACACCCCCTACGACATCACCGCCGAAATCGGCCAGATCCACCCCAAGGTTGCCCCCACCCCCGACGAACCCGTCGTCGTGAAATCCGTCCCCAACGCCTTCATCGACACCGACCTCGCCGAATTGATCGACGCCGCAGGCAATTCCAACCTCATCATCGCCGGCTTCATGACCCACATGTGCGTCACCTTCACCGCCGAGGGCGCCTTCCTCCGAGGCAACACCCCCACCGTCATCGCCAACGCCTGCGCCACCCGCCCCCTCGGCAAAGTCCCCGCCACCCAACTCCACCACAGCGCCCTCGCCACCATCTCCGACCTCTACGGCATCGTCATCGACACCCCCGCCGACCTGAATGGCTACTCGTTGAATTCGTAGAAATACCAGTTTCCCCCGAGCGGCTCGTAGTACGTGTGCCCATACACACCTCTTCGGCGCTTCTCATTCGGGAGATAAAGGAACCCAGTGCGAACCACCTGATAATCCCGAGCCAACCGAAATTGACACCCTCTATCAGGTAGCCGCTCGATGTCATAGAAGCGATAAACGCCAACCGCTCCTTCGATGTAGCTGGTCGAGTTCACCCGAGCGGGGCAGGCGGCAGCCGCACGATCCATATCACCACGCGACATCGCCCACCCGATCCGACCGAACACATCGAACCAGGTCAACACCACCGTCAAGGTGACGAACAAGGGTGCCAGCACTCCCAATCGCCACCATCCCGGATACTTCGCGCTCCCGACCATCGCCAGCACTGCCCACCCCATCACAGGTATCGCGAGACAGAGACCTGCGAAAAAGCGGGTGTTGCCATCTGCGAAGACCGTCAGATCAGCCCACATGATCCACAGGCAACACCCGATTACCATGACGGTCACCGCAAGCATCAGGACTCTCCACAACGATGAACCAGCCCGCCTCGGACTACGGTCAGCGCGTGCGCGAGCCCCACCGGGCAGGTGTTTACGCAGAGCGGCCATATTCGAAGTCCGACCTCATATCCCATTGGCCGTTCGGCAGTTTGGAGTAGAAGTATCGGACCTGCCTCAGATTGGTTAGGAATTCTTCGTGCAAGTCGACCAGATGGCCGGCGTGCGTGAGGATGTCATCGGACGGAAAAACGATCGGCTGACGCGAAGACTTCAACGAAACTTGATAGAGCCCGCCGTCTCCCACGCTGATACACAGTTCGGCAGAAGTATCTTTTCGGGACAACTCGACCAAAACCGCACCCCCCAGCGCGATGTCGATCTCCGCGTGTCGATCTAGCGACATCTCTGGCATCGGTCTTCCTCCTCTTTCGTCTGCGCCGACCGAGGGGCCTGAAGCGCGGGAACGCTGACCCTCGAACGTCACAAGAACCCGCACCGAACGCGAACGGGCAACCGGCCAGCCTAACCCAGAAACCGATGCGTCACCCGCTCTCGCCGCATCAGCGCCGCTAGTTCATCGGAACCCACCACCCCCGGCGCAGCGATCACCATCGCCGCCCCCGAACCCAGCGCAAGCAGCAGCTCCACCATGAACCCGTCCGACGACGGATCCGCGTATTGCAGTACGCGCGAACCAGATTCGACACCATATTGAATGCACAGCTGCTCACAAACACCCCGTAACCCCGCGTGAGCGACTACGACACCGTTCGACATCTCGTCAGAACCGGACGCGTACCTGACGTAAGCCGTATCCGCGACCCGCAACGGCCGCACCCGATCACCATTGATGATCTGGTCATCCAACTCATCATCAGACGCCGCGATCCCCTCCAGCGACTCCAAACTCCTCCACCGCACCAGATCCGGTAACAACCCACGCTCCGACTCAACGGTAAGACCCAGTGCGACAGCGCAATCGCTCAGAATATGCGCGACCCGCTCAGCCGAATCCCCCAGATCGACCACCACAAACCCGGCCCCCGCCTTGGCCACCGCCCACACGGCCACCACCGCCTCGATCGACCGCGGAATCCCCACCGCGACAACACTCCCCGGACCCACCCCGAGATCGATCAAACCCCGAGCAAGCCGCGACGACCGCCGATCCAACTCGGCATAACTCAAAAGACCGAGCGTACTTTCACCATCAGCGAATACAACCCCAACCCCCTCCGGATTCAACTCCACCGCCACCGTCATCAACCGAGCCAAAGTAAACGCCCGCCGCCACCCCGCCCGAAAATCCGCAGATGCAGTCACGCCTTCCCCTTACCTCGCAAGTGCCCGTACCGAACGCGAACAGGCAACAGCGGAGCGTAACGCAGATTGCGCCCACGGATTATTTACTATTGCTGGTGCACAACGATTTCGAGGTAACCGCTAGCAGATACAACAAATCGGCTATACGACCGGCGCTGGATCGAGCCCCACCGGCCTCCCCGGAGTGGTCGTTCCGACTCGCTCCCCGAAGACCCGATACCCCTCCGGCCTGATCAGCACTCCCCCATAAGGCGGACTGTTCATCTCGGATAGAAATCGTGGCACTCGAAACCCGTCATTCCATGTTCACTGAATGGCGGAATCACTCTTGCCAGATACCAACTAAAATCGGTGAAGTCGAAGTTATCGATCATCATCCGATCAGCGGACAGTATGAAATATACGACTGTCGATTCCGCCGGAACCAGCAATGTCCCACCGAGCGACGAGCCCTCGAAATGCACTTCAACCCCGACGGTCTCACCGGCTTCGGCCTGCACAGCAAGATATCCGAGAACCTCATCGACATCGGCCGCAGGTCGCGTTTCCCAATCGAAGTCATCGGTCAGATGGAACGTGATTGCCCCATCCTCGATCAACGAGACCCCCGAATTCAGAAGCGACTGCAGTAGATCACCGGCGGCAATGGGCTGCCCGAAATGGAAGTCGATGTCTACCATGCGCCCCATACATGCTCCCCTTTTCGTACAGCACCCGGTCGACACCGACACCCTTGTCATAGCGGGCGAGAAGGTATGCCACAGCCGAAACGGCGAGTGTTCCGCTCGCAGCGGGACACTCGCCGTCAGTTGGTAGGTCAGGCAGTCGGGGTGGTCTCGACCGGCTCTTCCTCCGCTGCTGCCGAACCGCTGGTCAGCGCCTTCAGGATCTCGGCCAGGCTGTCGGCCGAACCGGTGGCGACGTCGTCGCCGGCCTCGGGGGTAGCGGCGGGAGGAGGGGTCGCGTCTTCGGCGGCGGCGACGCCCGTGCCGAACACGGCCATTCCGGCGGCGAGAACGATGCCGAAGCTGAGCGTACGAATCTTCTTCATGAAGTGAAACCCCTTGGTATCAACCATGATTGCCGACGTTGTTGCCGACTTAAAATTTCTAACACGTGTCACCCAGGTGTCCATAGCCCGAAACCTTCGGAGCGCTCACAGGTAGGTTGCCAGGCGATTGCTCGCAGCGCGAAAGGTGTCGCGAGTTCTTTCGAGGTTCTCATATCGACGATTCGGCGGTCGCTGTTCGAAACCGAGAGGTGCGATCCGACCAAGATCATTTCTGCTGGACAATCGATCTATCGCACGCACCGCACGCAGGTGCACTGCAGTAAACAGCCAATCCGCTTGTGCCGAACCTAGCAGGATACCCAGTTAACGTTCGGCTTAGACCATGATAGATCTCACCATCAATACCTGTAACAGGTTACCGCCCGTATTCGATTGGCGGACAACCGAATATGGCATTGTGAGTCACAACCATCGATTGCGAAAAAGCTTGCTGACAAGTCACCAATGGTCAGCCGACCACTGTCACCCAGCTCGGTGGTCTGCCTTGCAGTGGGCCGACCTCGCCGATGACCGTTCCGACTGGCGCACCGGCGTTCTCTTTTCGCACGACAGCGAAGTGGGCGCCGGTGGCCAATTCTACTGGGGTGCAGACGAATTCGGTGGTGACCAGCAGGGTCATCATCGCGGCGTTGAACAGCAGAATGGCGATCGCCTGACCGTTCCACGGTGACGGCACCGGACTCGACACGTCATAGAAAAGCCACTCACCGAACGCTTGCACATAGATGAGTCCGGGTCCGGGATGATGAAAACCCACCCTGGAACAATTGCCGACGAGGAGCTCGAAATCCTTCGCCGCGAGCAATAGTTGGACCAAAGGCCTATAGCCAGCGATCTTAGTGCCGACCGTGTACACCGAAAGGGCCGCACACCCCCCTGGAGTGTGCGGCCCGGTCAGTGGAACTCAACGCAAGGTGGCGGTGAGGTGGGGGTAGCCCTTTTTGGGGTGCAGGATGGAGAGGTCCCAGCCGGATCCGGCCTGGTCGGCGTAGATGTTCACCGAGGACGGGATGAAGATCGGCTTGCCGAACTTCACTGTGTAGGTGGCTTTTTCGGGTACGCGACCTTCGACGGTGCTCAGGATCGCGGCGGCGGACCACATGCCGTGGGCGATGGTTTGCGGGAAACCCATTGCCTTGGCGCCGATTCCGGAGATGTGGATCGGGTTGCGGTCGCCCGAGGCGGCGGCGTAGCGGTTGATCATCTTCTGATCGACGCGCTGCACGCGCAGCGGGGGCGGGGGGACCTCGTCGGCGGGAGGTGCCGACTTGGGGCCGCCCGACAGCGACGTGCGCTGCTGGTGCAGGAACGTGGTGACCTGACGCCAGACGAGTTCGCGACCGACGTGGATCTCCGTGATCGCGTCCACCAGAAGCCCTTTCGGGTGTTCACGGAGGTTCTCGATGTGGGCCGAGAAGTCGAGGGGCTCGGCGACCGAGATCTCGCGGGTGCGTTCGATGACGTTCTCGAAATGCACCGCACCGACCGCACTGAACGGGAAGTCCCGTGCGACAACGAGTTCCATCATCAACGGGAAGGCGAGGATGAAGGGGTACGTCAACGGCAGGGTGTCGCTGAAACGCAGGCCGGTGGCGTGGCAGTAGGCGGCCAGGTGATCGGGGTCGACCCGCACGCCGTCGACGACGACACGGCGGTCGGGCAGGGTCGGCTTGCGACCCGACAGCGCGGCGGGCAACGGGATGGCGCCCAGCGCCGCCTTCGCGTACAGCGCGCCGTTCTTGGGAACCTCGGTGAGGGTGATCGTCTGGGTCATCAGGCGCCGATCAGGCTCTGACCGCAGACGCGAACCACGTTGCCGCTCACCGCGTTCGACGCCGGGCTGGCGAAGTAGGCGATGGTCTCGGCGACGTCGACGGTCTGGCCACCCTGCAGCAGCGAGCTCATCAGGCGACCGGCCTCACGGGTGCCGACGGGGATGGCGGCGGTCATGGCGGTCTCGATGAAGCCGGGGGCTACCGCGTTGATGGTGATGCCCTTCTCGGCCAGCAGCGGCGCTTCGGCGTCGACCATGCCGATGACACCGGCCTTGGAGGCGCCGTAGTTGGTCTGGCCGCGGTTGCCCGCGATGCCCGCGATGGAGGACACGTCGATCACGCGGCCGCCTTCCTTGAGCACACCCTTGGCGACGAGGCCGGAGGTGATGCGGTGCGGGGCAGCGAGATTGACGTTGATCACCGAGTTCCAGCGACCCTCGTCCATGTTGGCCAGGAGCTTGTCGCGGGTGATACCGGCGTTGTGGACGACGATGTCGATGCCGCCGAAACGCTCGGTGGCGAAGTCGGCCAGACGCTCGGCGGCGTCGGGGGCGGTGACGTCCAGCGCCAGCGCGGTGGCGCCGATCTTGTTCGCGGTGTCGGACAGGGCCTCGCCGGCGGCGGGGATGTCGGCGACGATCACGGTGGCGCCATCACGGGCGAACACCTCGGCGATGGTGGCGCCGATACCGCGCGCGGCACCGGTCACGACAGCGACCTTGCCGGCGAGGGGCTTGTCCCACGAGGCGGGGGCGACCGAGTCGGCGGCACCGACACGGATGACCTGGCCGTCGACGAAGGCCGACTTGGCCGAGAGCAGGAAGCGCAGGGTCGACTCGAGACCCGTTGCGGCAGCACCGGATTCGGGGTGCACGTAGACCAGCTGGCCGGTGGCGCCGCGCAGCAGCTCCTTGGCGATCGAGCGGGTGAAGCCCTCGAGCGCGCGCTGGGCGATCTGCTCGTCGACCGAGCCGACCAGTTCGGGGGTGGTGCCGAGGACGACGACGCGACCCGACGGCGCGAGGCTGCGCATGGCGGGCTGGAAGAACTCGAACAGCTGCGCGAGCTTGTCGATGGAGTCGATGCCGGTGGCGTCGAAGACCAGCGCGCCGTACTTGGTGCCCGATTCGATCGAATCCGCGACGGTGTAATCCGACAGCAACGCGCGGACCGGCTCGGCAAGGCGACCCTTGCCGCCGAGCAGTACCGGGCCGGGCAGCGCGGGCTCGCCCGCCTTGTAGCGGCGCAGTTCGGCCGGCTGCGGGAGGCCCAGTTTGCTCGCGAGGAACGCGCCGGGGGCGGAGTGGATGAAAGATCCGTAGAGGTTCGGTGCACCCTTGCTCTTGGCTGCCACTGTTCCTACCTTCTCTGTGCTCGACGAGTGTGTGACCGTGCTCCGCCCAGTGTCCCCCGTGTGAGCGCACACTTGCGGGTACGGTGTCGACAACGAACTTACTCCGGAGTAAGTTTAATGTAAACCGATACGACGCCGTGACCGCATGGGGGCAGATTCCACCGGCACGCGTTATCCGGAACCGACGAGACCATGGAGAACTCGAGTGACCAGCAAAGCCCGCTCGGCGAAGACCCCGGCCACGGCCACCAAGACCCAGCGCCCGGTTGCCATCGTTGGCGGCAACCGCATCCCGTTCGCGCGCTCCGACAAGGCCTACGCCAAGGCCTCCAACCAGGACATGTTCACCGCCGCCCTCGACGGGCTGGTCAGCCGGTTCGGCCTGCAGGGCGAGCGCCTCGGCATGGTCGTCGGTGGCGCCGTGCTCAAGAAGGTCGGCGAGCACAGCCTGATCCGTGAGAGCGTGCTCGGCTCCAAGCTCTCGCCCTACACCCCGGCCCACGACCTGCAGCTCGCCTGTGGCACCGGCCTGCAGTCGATCGTCACCGTCGGTGACGCGATCGCGCTCGGGCGCATCGAGTCCGGCATCGGCGGCGGCGCCGATACCACCTCCGACGCGCCGATCGGCGTGAGCGAGGACATGCGCGAGTGGATGCTCACCGCCAACCGCGCCCGCACCAACAAGGACAAGCTCAAGCTGGTCGGCCAGCTGCGGCCCTCGATGCTCGGCATCGAGATCCCGAAGAATGCCGAGCCGCGCACCGGGCTGTCGATGGGTGAGCACGCCGCCATCACCGCCAAGGAGTTCGGCGTCGCCCGCGAGGCGCAGGACGAGCTGGCCTACCTCTCGCACAAGAACATGGCCGCCGCGTACGACCGTGGCTTCTTCGACGACCTGGTCACCCCGTTCCTGGGCCTGACCCGCGACGACAACCTGCGTCCCGGCTCGACCGTGGAGAAGCTGTCCACCCTGAAGCCGGTCTTCGGCGTCAAGGCCGGTGACGCGACCATGACCGCGGGCAACTCCACCCCGCTCACCGACGGCGCGTCGGCGGTGCTGCTGTCCACCGACGAGTGGGCCGCCGAGCACAAGCTGCCGGTGCTCGCGCACCTGGTGGACTCCGAGGTCGCCGCGGTCGACTACATCCACGGCCCCGACGGCCTGCTGATGGCGCCCACCTACGCCGTCGCGCGCCTGCTGGCCCGCAACGGCCTGACCCTGCAGGACTTCGACTACTACGAGATCCACGAAGCCTTCGCCTCGGTGGTGCTGGCGACGCTGGCCGCGTGGGAGTCCGACGCGTACTGCAAGGAGCGCCTCGGCCTGGACGGCGCGCTGGGGTCCATCGACCGCAGCAAGCTCAACGTCAACGGCTCCTCGCTCGCCGCGGGCCACCCGTTCGCCGCGACCGGCGGGCGCATCGTCGCCTCGACCGCGAAGATGCTGGCGGAGAAGGGATCCGGCCGCGCGCTGATCTCCATCTGCGCCGCCGGTGGTCAGGGTGTGGTGGCGATCATCGAGCGCTAGTCCGCGCTGATCGACAACGACGGCGGGTGGTCTCCGAACTCTCGGAGACCACCCGCCGTCGGCATTTTCGACCACTTCGACGCCGAACAGTCAGAAAACTGATCGAAAGGACGCCGAGCGATCAGGCCGGTTGTTCTACTTCTGTGGCAGCTCGTTGTGGCCGCCGAACGCCTTGCGCATGGCCGAGAGCATCTTGTCGGCGTAGAGGGCCTGGCCGCGCGAGGAGAAGCGCTGGTAGAGGGCGGCGGAGAGGACCGGGACGGGAACGGCGGTGTCGATGGCGGCGTCGATGGTCCAGCGACCTTCCCCGGAGTCGGAGACGCGGCCGCCGAAGGAGTCCAGGTCGGGGTCGGCGACCAGGGCCGATGCGGTGAGGTCGAGGAGCCAGGAGGCGACGACCGAGCCGCGACGCCACACCTCGGTGATGGCGGGAATGTCCAGGTCGTACATGTAGTACTCGGGGTGCTCCATCGGTGTCTCCTCGGCGGAGTGCTCACCGTGCAGGTACTCCGAGCCCGCGTTGGCGTGCTTGAGGATGTTGAGCCCCTCGGCATAGGCGCCCATCGCGCCGTATTCGATGCCGTTGTGCACCATCTTCACGAAGTGGCCCGCGCCGTGCGGACCGCACAGCAGGTAACCCTTCTCCGCCTGCGACGGCTCACCGGTGCGGCCGGGGGTGCGCGGGGCCGACTCGTAACCGGGGGCGATGGTCGCCAGCAGCGGCTCGAGGTAGTCGACCTGCGCCTGGTTGCCGCCGATCATCAGGCAGTAACCGCGCTGCAGACCGAACACGCCACCCGAGGTGCCGATGTCGAGGTAGTGAATACCCTTGGGCTCCAAGGCCTTCGCGCGCTCGAGGTCCTCGTGGTAGCGGCTGTTGCCGCCGTCGATGATGATGTCGCCCGGCTCGAGCAGCTCGGCGACCTCCTCGATCACCTTGCCGGTGGCGCCCGCGGGGATCATCACCCACACCACGCGGGGCACCTCGAGCTTGCCGATGAACTCGGCCAGGTCGGTCGTGCCGCTGAACTTGTCGCCGAGCTCGGCTTCCAGCTCGGGGATCGGCCCTGGGTGGCGTTCGTAGCCGACGGCGGTGTGCCCGTCGCGCACGATGCGGCGCACGATATTGGCGCCCATCCGGCCGAGGCCGATCATTCCCAGCTGCATCAGTTCTCCTCGTTGTCCGGTCCGTGGTGTCGAGTCTCACCCTGATTGTCTCGCGAGGTCGCGCAGCGCCGCAGGGCGGCGTCACCCCGCGCGCCGAAATTCTTCCGATTGGGTTGTAACGCCCCGGTCGGAGCCACGATAAACAGATCGGCTCCGTGTAGTTGCCAGACCCCCGACCCGGCAACTACGCGGAGCCTTTGTGTTATTTCACGCCGGTTGCCGAGCTGCCGACTGCGCCGATGCGCGTTACCCTCGGGCCGGACCCCGCAAACATTCGGGGCCAACCTAACGGAAGGACCTCCGTGCCCAGCGAGTCGACCGCCGGACAACCGGCCGACCGAAGGGGCGAGGTCGGATTACGCAAGCTGCTCGAGTCAAATCGCACTTTCGATCCGGACACCACCGCCCTGACCCAGCCCCTCAGCACTGTGACCCGCGACCGCTGGTCGCCCACTCCCGGCCCGGCTCCGCAGCCGCCGCCCCCGCCTGCCAACCAGCAGCTGGTCAAGCGGATCGGGATCGCGGTCGGCGCCGTGCTGGCCGTCGGCACCGCCGCCTACCTGGCCGATTTAGCTCTGAGCTCGGGTGAGGTGGCGCGTGGCGTCGTCGTCGCCGGTATCGATATCGGCGGGATGGACCAGGCCGAGGCCGACGCCCTGCTGCATTCCGAGCTCGGTCCCAAGGCCGAACGACCGCTGCCCGTGCGGATCGGCGACGTGCAGTCGACCATGGTGCCCGCCCAGGCCGGGCTCGCGATCGACTACGACCGCACCTGGGCCGCCGTCGGCAGCCAGCCGCTGAACCCGGTGAGCCGACTGCTCTCGCTGTTCGGCACCCGCGAGGTTCCGGTGTCCAGCACGGTTGACACCGCAGCCCTCGACGCGCAGCTCACGAACTTCCGCGCCCACGACAATCCCACCGTCGAAGGCACGGTGCGGTTCGAGAACGGCAAGCCCGTCGCCGTCGCGCCGGTACCGGGCCGGGTGCTCGACACCGAGACCGCCCGCACCACCATCACCGACCGCTGGGCCGCGAGCAGCCAACTGGATCTGCCCGTGGTGGCCGCACCCGTCGCGGTGCGTAACGATGCCGTGCAGGCGGCATTGCGCGATATCGCGACACCGGCGGTCGCTTCGCCGATCGCCTTGTCCGGCAAGGACATTCAGGTTGCGCTGACACCCGATCAGATCGCCGAAGTGCTCGGGTTCGTGCCCGACGGCAACGGCGGCCTCGCGCCCCAGATCAACAACGACGCCGTAATCGCCTTGCTCGCACCGCAATTGGTGCCGTCCGAGGTGGAACCCAAGGACGCTACCTTCACGGTCGGTGCGGGTAAGCCGACCGTGGTCCCGGCCGTGGTCGGCGAAAAGGTCGACTGGCCGAAGACGCTGGAGAAGCTGCCCGCCCTGCTCACGCAGCCGGGTCCGCGCACCAGCCCGGTGGTGTACCAGCGGATCGAGCCCAAGCTCACCACCGAGGCCGCCAACACGCTCGGGATCAACGAGACGATCGGCGAGTTCACCACCGGCGGCTTCAGCGGACCCTCCGGGGTGAACATCCGCACGGTCGCCGCGAAGGTGAACGGCGCGGTGGTGAAGCCCGGAGATACGTTCTCGCTCAACGAGTTCACCGGTCCGCGCACCGCCGCGGAAGGCTATGTGGAGTCGGGCATCATCGACAAGGGCAGGCCGAGTACCGCGGTCGGCGGCGGCATCAGCCAGTTCGCCACCACGCTCTACAACGCGGCCTACTTCGCCGGGATGGAAGACGGCGGACACACCGAGCACAGCTACTACATCTCGCGCTACCCGGCCGCACGCGAGGCCACCGTGTTCGACGGTGCGATCGACCTGGCGTTCCGCAATACCGGCTCGACCGGTGTCTACATCCAGGCCGTAGCCACCGGATCCGAGATCACGGTGCGGCTGTGGGGCACCAAAACCGTGAATGTGGAATCGATTACGGGCGAGAAGTCGAAGCCGACCGAGCCCAACGAGGTTGTTCTGCCCAAGGGTAAGGACTGCATCGCCTCCGAGGGAGCACCCGGCTTCACCATCTCCGACACCAGGGTGATCACCGACGCCAAGACCGGTGCGCAGGTGTCAAGGCATACGCGAACCGTGAAATACGACCCGATCCCGGTCGTGAAGTGCGAGTAGGGATTCAGCGATAAAAGGCTCGCGCGAGCCGGCGGATTCGCCACCGCGCGAGCCTTTTTCATCAGCAGCTGCAGTCGCAACCGCAGCACCCGCAGTCCTCGCCGCAGCAGCTACTGCAGCATTCACCGCAATCACAGCAGCCGCTGCAGTCACAGCGCTTCGCCCAGGCGTCCTTCTCCTCGCCGGTGCACGGGCTGGTGTGGTCGATACAGCACGCCATGCCGGTGCAGTAGACGCCGAGGATCAGCCCACTCGCCTTGAACGGGCCCGGGCGATTGCGGCGCTGTCCGGGCGGAGACGGGAACTCGTACGGCGAATGCTGTTGTGCCGTCACGGAAGTGCGGCAGACGTGCCCGACCGCGATCCCGAGCCCCTGCCCCAGACGCCGCAGCAGGCTCGCCAGCGGATCGAGCAGCGCCCAGCGCACGGTCGGAAGCTGATCGAGTTCCGCCTCGGACGCGGCCTGCCGGATACGAGATTCGCTCTCGCGCAGCAGATCATAGGCACGGGGCATATCCGTACCGGTGGCTTCGAGCGGGTTGAAACGACCGCGGACACGGTCACGTTCGAGGTCTTCGATGGCGTCGGCCAAATGGGCGATACGACCGACGTGGCGCCCGATCTCCTGCAGGGCCGCAACGTTTTCCGGTCGGCCGGCCAGCACAGCGGTATGACCGAACAGGGTCGCCGCGCACAGCTGGGTCGGGCCGGTGAGATCGTCGAGAGTGATCACCTCGACCATCGGCGGCGTCGAATCCTGCTGTGCCGCTGACGCATCTACCGCAGTCCGGGGTGCCGGATCGGACGCACCCACAGCGGCCGAGACTGCTCGCCGTTCGGTCGACGACTGCGCTGCGGCAGCCGTCGCACGCGCTTCCACGGCACCCTGTGTCGCGATCGCCGCGAGCAGCGGAGCCACATCGAGGCCGATCTGTGTGGCCTGCTGTTGCGCACGGGCCGCCCAGGTGCTCGAAACCTTGCGCATCGGCCTGCGGGCGAGGGCGGAGGCGTCACCGTCCTCGACATGATCGCCGATCTTGGCCGCCCCCAACAACAGTGACGCCGTGGCGGCCAGCTGCACGCCCGGCGCGTTCGCCGCGACCACCGAAGCGCGCTTCATCCCACGCAGCGGACACGGGCCGGCAGTCGTGCGCGCACCGGCCCCCGCCTGCGCCTCGGTGAGCACACTGAGCACGATCGCGTCTGTGTTGGTCGCCGCACGGGCCAGCTGACCGTGCCCGTCCCGCAGACCCAAGCACAGCCCACACATATGCGCCTGCCACTGCCCCGGATCGATGCCATATTTCGCCGCACCGTGCGCACACGGCTTCAACACACCGAACACTGATACCCCGCCTGTCTTGAAAACGCCTGCCGTGCTCAGGCGCACAGCCGGAGCGAAAGGCGCTGGTGAACGCCTGACCCTGCACCTTCGCAGCCAGACGAGACGAGCGCAACCGCTACTCGGCCTTTTTCCGGCCGGCCAGACCGCGCCAGGCGAGATCGTCGAGCAGATCAACCGCCTCGGCCACCTCGATCCGCCCGCTGGCGACCCGGTCGGCGATGGCCTCGCCCGCACCGATCACCGCCGCCGCGACGACCTCGAAATTGGTGCCGGGGTCGGCGTTCTTGGCGCTGGATTCCAGCAGTTTCGCGGTGAGTTCGATGACGCGTTCACGGGCGTTGTCGATTTCGGAGGCAAAGGTTTGCTGACCGATCGCCTGCCGGTAGAGAACCTGCCAGGACTGCCGGTTGCGGTCGACGAAATCGAGGAAGCCCTCGAGCGCGACGCGGACCTGCTCGTGCGGGGTCAGCTGCGGGTTGCCCGCGGGCGCCACCGCTTCGATGAAACGCAGGCCCTCGCGCTGGATGCACGCGCGGAACAGCTCATCTTTGGAGCCGTAGTACAGGTAGAGCATGGGTTTGGAGATCTTCGCCTCCGCGGCGATGGCATCCATCGACGTGTCGTGGAAACCCTTGCGCGCGAACACCTCGACAGCGGCATCGAGCATCTGTTGCTCGCGAACCGCCCGGGGAAGTCGCTTGGTCCCGCCTGCCATCCACTCTCCTACCGCAGGGTGAACCACCTATCTTACTCCAAGGTAAGTTCACCTGCGCTCATTTGCCGCACAGTCGCCGGGAGCGATCAGCAGCCCAGCGCTACGCCCTTGTAGCGCGCCATCCGCAGTACGGAAGTGTCGACCCGGTCGGCGGGCAGTTTGCCACTAGCCACCGACTGTTCCAAACGGTCGAGCACCTGCGGCACCGCATCGGAGCTGATCCACAGGGCATTGTCGGCACCGGCGACGAGGGTGGCCTCGACCGCGTCCTCGATGGACATGCGGGCGGTGATGGCGGCCATGCCGCTGAGATCGTCGGTGAAGATCGGGCCGTTGAAGGGCGCGGCGCCGTAGCCCTTGCCCTCCCGCAGCAGCGTCATCACGGCCGGGCTGATACTGGCGGGCACGTCGGGCTCGGTCAGGCCGGGGACGTCGAGGTGGCCGACCATCACCGCCGCGCCGGAGTTCACCAGATCGCGGAACGGCACCAGGTCAGTGTTCTGCATCTGGTCCAGCGGCGGGGTGGTCACGGCGCCGGTGTGCGAGTCGCCGGAGCCGGAGCCGTGGCCGGGGAAGTGCTTGATGACCGAGCCGAGGCCCACCTCGTTGGACGCGCGGATGTAGGCGCCCGCGTATTCGGTGACGACCTTCGGATCGTCGCTGTAGGAGCGGTCGCCGATCACGCTGTCAGCGGGCTGGCTGCTCACATCGGTATCCGGCGCGAAATCGACGGTGATGCCCACGTCTTTGAGCGCCTTGGACCTGGTCAACGTGAACTGGTAGTACTCCTCCGGCGACTGGGTCTGCGCGATGTCGCGGGCCGAGGGCGCGGTGCCGATCACGTTCTTCGCGCGCGAGACACGCCCGCCCTCTTCGTCGATCGTCACCATCAGCGGCACCTTGGCCTGGGCTTTCACCGCGTCGAGCGCGGCCTTGTCCAGCAGGCTCGGGTCGGTCCAGCTGCCGACGAAGATGCCACCCACCTGCTCGGAACTCACCACGTTCGACGCGTCGGCCGAACCGGTGATGCCGACGGTGAGCAGTTGGGCCAACTTCTCGCGCTGCGAGAGTTTCGCGAGATAGTCTGCGCCGCAATTATTTTGGACCGGCGTCGCCGACGGTGGCGCTCCCGATTCGCCGGGGGCGGCCGAGGAGGGAACCGTCGCGCTACTCGCCGCGGGCGTCGTCTCGGTGGACGAACCTCCCGAACAGGCGGTGGTGACGGCGGCGAGGACTGCGAACACGACCACAGGCGATTTCCGCATGCGCTCCACGGTAGCCCGCTCGCCGCGCGAACCCCACCACCGGAGTTCGGATTGATACACCGCAGACCGGGGTAATCTTGAGGAAAAGCCTCTCCGACCAGCGCAGGAGGTCGTCATGGCATGCGATCGGATGCTCATCGCCTACGACGGTTCCGAACACGCCAAACGCGCCATCTCCTATGCCGGGCGGTTCCTGACCGCCGAACGCGCGATCCTGCTCACCGCATGGGAACCGATGGTGCGCCAGGCCGCGCGCATCTCCGGGCTCGCCGGGGTGATGCAGCCGGACTGGGTGCCCGACGAGGAGATGGAGGACATCGCCTACACCGACGCCCGCAAGATCAACGCCGAGGGCGTGCACCTGGCGAAACTGGCCGGCATCGACGCCGAGCCGCGCACCGCCGAATGCACCACCACCATCTGGAACGCCATCGTGGATTGTGCCGATGAGCTCGACGTGGACATCATCGTGGCCGGTACGCGCGGTTCAACGGGGTTGCGGGCGCTGTTGCACAGCAGTGTGGCCGAGGCTGTGCTCAAGCACGGGCACCGGCCGGTGTTCCTGGTGCCGCCGGATCAGTAGCGGGTCTCGGTGAGTTGCGTCGCTCTCACCGATCGGCGCCACGTCGGCGGCGTTATGGTCGAAGCACCATGAACGAATTCCTGCTCGCCCGACCGGACGCGGTATTGCGCACTTCGGGCGTGCGCGAGGTCTATTCGGATCCGCGACAAGCTGTAGCGGCGCTGCGCGGGTGGCAGAGTTCGCCCAGCTCGAACCGGGACCACGATTCGGCGGCACCGGGCGACTCGGCGCAGGGGCGCGGGGTGGCGGTTTCGTGCGGTCCGGCTGAGGGCGACACTGCGGATACCAACGGCCCGATCAGCGAATCTTCCAGTACACCAACACGATTGATCGTTGGAGCGCTCCCTTTCGATCCCGGCGAGCCAGCCGCACTCTGGCAGCCCGCGACCGCACTGCACACGGCGGGACCGTGGCTGCCCGCGGCGCTCCCGGATCTGCCCGGTGTGCGCGTTTTGGCCGAACTGCCAAGTGCCACAGAGCATGTGGCGCGGGTGACGAAGCTGGTGGAACAGCTCGGCGACCCCGCCAACGAGCTGCGCAAAGTGGTGGCCGCACGGTCGATGGTGCTCGAGGCCGACGCGCCGCTGGACCCCGAGATCCTGGCCGCACACCTGCTGACCAGGCATCCGAATGCCGCGGTGTACGCGGTCGACTTGTCCGCGGCGGGCCGAACCGGCGAAACGCTCATCGGCGCGACACCCGAAGTGCTGGTCGCCCGGCACGGCGATCGCGTCAGCCTGCATCCGCTGGCGGGCACCCTTCCCCGCCTCGCCGATCCGACGCAGGACGCAGCCCAGGCGCGAGAACTGTTGTCCAGCACCAAGAATCACGAAGAACACGCCTTCGTCATCGACTGGATCCGCCAGCAACTGAGCCCGGTTTGCACGGAACTGCACATCCCCGACGCGCCCGAACTCCTCAGCACCGAACAGGTCTGGCACCTGGCCACCCCCATCCACGGCGTGCTGCGCGACCCCTCGACCACCGCCCTCGACCTGGCGCTACTGCTACACCCCACCCCCGCCGTCAACGGCACCCCCTTCGCCGCCGCGCTCGACGCCATCACCACCGAGGAACCGTGGCGCGGGTTCTACGGCGGCGCGGTGGGCTGGTGCGACGAGAACGGCGACGGCGAATGGGTGGTCGCGATTCGCGGCGGCGAACTCTCGGCCGACCGACGCGTCCTACGGGCGAGCGCGGGCGGCGGGATCGTGGCGGCGTCGGATCCGCAGGCCGAACTGGCCGAAACGACCGCCAAACTCCGCACCCTGCTCGGCGCCCTGCGTTGCGCGCTGCCCAACGACTGACCGAGGCCGGTACACCTGCTAGGTTGACCGGAGACAGGCCCCGACGTCGACGTATTGGAGTGCGCGATGAAGTTTGCTGTTCCGGCTGTTGCCAGCGCGGTCGGCGGCGCCCTGCTGAGCGCGATCGCCGTCTTCGCGATCACGGCAGCGGTGCAGCAGAACACGGCACCTTCGATCGACCGCAGCGGTGACAAAGACTCCTCGCTGCTCAACGCTCCTGAATACGGCAGCCGCTGACGCCGACGCCCGCGCGTCGCGCCCCACATCGGGGCAACCGGACAAGGCGCCACTGGGTTGGCGCTGGCTCGTCGGCTCGGTAGTAGCCGCCTTCGTACTGACCTTCGCGCAGGCGCCCGGCCTCACCGTCGCCGACACCAAATACGACCTCGCCCAGAACCCCCTCGGCTTCCTCGCGCGAGCGTCACACCTGTGGAACAGCCAGGCCACGATGGGCCAGGTCCAGAACCAGGCCTACGGCTACTTCTTCCCCCACGGCGCCTTCTTCTCCGCAGGCCACATCCTGCAACTGCCCGCCTGGGTCACCCAGCGCATCTGGTGGGCGTTGCTGCTGCTCGCCGGGTTCTGGGGCATCGTCAAGCTGTGCGAAACGCTCGGGATCGGGTCACGCGGGTCCCGGATTATCGCGGGCATCGCGTTCGCCCTGTCGCCGCGAGTGCTGACAACCCTGGGGTCCATCTCCTCGGAAACGTTGCCGATGATGCTCGCGCCGTGGGTACTGCTCGCACCGGCGGCACTCGGTGTCGCCCTGAAAGCTCGGCGCGCGACAGAGTCGGGTGATCCCGCTGAGGATCGGGCGTCCGAGAGCGCAGTCGCGGATCAGCCGAGCGCCGCGAAGAGCCGGGTCGCGTTTCGAGGCGGCCCACTCTCGCCTGCTGGAAGTGCGCTGGCGCTCGCGTTGATGGGGTCGGTGAACGCGGTCGCGACGGTGGCGGCGTTCCTGCCGGCTGCGCTGTGGTGGGCTTCCTACCGGCCGAATCGGCAGTGGTGGCGGTTCACGCGGGCGTGGATTCCGCTGCTGGTGCTCGCCACTTTCTGGTGGGTGGTGCCGCTGCTGCTGCTCGGGAAGGTGAGTCCGCCGTTCCTGGACTTCATCGAGTCGTCGGGGGTGACGACGCAGTGGGCGTCGCTGAGCGAGGTGCTGCGCGGGACCGACAGTTGGACGCCGTTCGTCTCACCGGAACGTATCGCCGGTGCGGTGCTGGTGACCCAGCCCGCCGCGGTGCTGGCGACCGGCCTGCTCGCGGCGGCGGGAATGGCCGGACTCGCCCGGTCGACGATGCCGTATCGGGGCAGGTTCGCGTTGATCCTGTGCGTGGGACTGGCGGGGATCTGCGCGGGGTATGTCGGCACACTCGGTGGGCCGTTCGCCGAATCGGTGCGGATCTTCCTCGACTCCGGCGGTGCGCCGCTGCGCAATGTGCACAAGCTCGAACCGCTGATCCGGCTGCCGCTGGTGGTGGGGCTGGCGCACCTGCTAGGCCGCGTCGCGCTGCCCGCTTCGGTGCCGATGCCGGTGTGGCGCAGCTCTTTCGCCCACCCCGAACGTGATCGGCTCGTCGCGGTCGCCGCGCTGGTGCTGGCCGCGCTCACCCTCGCGACCTCCCTCGCGTGGACCGGCCGCCTCGCCCCGCGCGGCGCCTACGACCGGGTGCCCGCCTACTGGACCGACACCGCCGACTGGCTGGCCGCCAATGCCGCCGACACCCGCGCGCTGGTCGTGCCCGGTGCGCCGTTCGGCAGTCAGATCTGGGGACTCACCCGCGACGAACCGCTGCAGGCCCTGGCGAAAACCCCATGGGCCGTGCGTGATTCGGTGCCGCTGAATCCGCCGGGCACGATTCGCGCGATGGATTCGGTGCAGCGGCTGATCGCCGACGGCAGACCGTCGACCGGTCTCGCCGCCACCCTCGCCGACCAGGGCATCGGAATCCTGGTGTTGCGCAACGACTTGGACCCCGAGACCTCGCGTTCGACGCGGCCGATGCTGGCGCACCGCGCGATCGAAGGTTCGCCGGGACTGACCAAGGTCACCTCGTTCGGGGCCGACATCGGGCCACGCGCCGCGGATGCGGGGCTGGTGGTCGACAACGATCTGCAGCCGTCGTATCCGGCCGTCGAGATCTATCGGGTCGACGTGCCGCCGCCCGGTACACCGGTCAAGGTGCGCAGCGGCACGGGCGCACCACCCGGATTCCCCGGCGCCTACACCACCCCGCTGGATTCGGTGCCCGTTGTCCAAGGCGGCCCCGAAGTACTCGAACGCGTCCGCCGCGACAGCGAGAACCCCACGACGCCAGTACTTCTCGAAGCGGATGCGCGCCGCGCCGGATTGCCGCCGCGACCCACCGTGCTGACCGACACCCCGATGGATCGAGAGTCCGACTTCGGCCGGGTCGACAACCACAACTCCGCGGTCCGCGCCGCCGACGACGCGCGACGCACCCATAACCTTGTCCCCGACTATCCGGTCGACGGCGCCGAACTCGTGCAAGGCGAATGGTCCGGCGCGAACGTCACCGCGTCCAGCTCCGCCGCCGACGCCACCCAGATCGGCGGGGCGGCACCCGGTAATTCGACCGCCGCCGCCGTCGACGGCGATCCGAGCACCGCGTGGATCAGCAATGGTTCCGAATCCGCTCTAGGACAATGGATTCGACTCGATCTCGACAAGCCGATCGCCAGCGGCTCGCTCCGCTTCACCACGACAGGCGCGGCACTGGGCGACCCGGTGAAGTGGGTGGAGGTCCGCACCTCGCGCGGGACGGTGTCGGCGCGGATCACCGAACCCGGTGAGCCCGTGTCGGTCGCATTGCCCGCGGGTAAGTCCGACTGGGTGATGATCACCGCTGCCCGCACCGAAACCGGCACTCGCGGTGGACAATTCGGCATCAGCGAACTCACGCTCGACGACTACACCAACCGGGAAGCACCGGCACGGGTGGACATCCGGCACCGGGTGGTACTGCCCGATCCCGCCCCGGGAACGATTGTCAGCGGATGGGACCTCGGACAGGAATTCCCCGGCCGCAGTAGCTGTTTCGACGGCCCCCTACGCGTGCACTGCAGCAAGGGCCTAGGCCTTCCCGCCGAAGAACCCGGTATCTTCGGACGTACCCTCTCGGTGCCGGAACCACTCACCGTCGGCACCGACCTCACCGTGCGCACCCGCTCCGGGCCCGCACTGGAGGCACTGCTCACCGACCACACCCGGCCCGTGGCACGCGGCAAGGCCGACGTCGCCGACCTGCGCGGTTCCGCCTTCGCCGCCACCGACGGCGACCCGAAGACCACCTGGACGGCACCCGAATCCACCGTGCGCGAGCTCGGGGGCGGCAAACCCACACTGGTACTGGAACTTCCGGAACCGACGCTGGTGACCGGCCTCGACATCACCACCGCACTCGGCGGGCTACCCGCGACCGCCACCGCCGTCGCGGTGAACATGGGCAACGGCCCACAGATCCGCGAACTACCCGAACGCGAACACGGCGAGCCAGCCCGAATCTCGCTGCACCCCACCGAAACCGACCGCATCGAGATCAGCATCCAGACCTGGAACGAAGTACTCGACCGCACCGCGCTCGGCTTCGTCCTCACCCAACCGGCGGGCCTGGCCGAAGTCGACGTACTCGGCCCCGACTACCCCGCGCGAGCCCCCGGTGACCGGATCGTCACCATCGGCTGCGAGGCGGGTCCGGTGATCGCCATCGGTGGCCGCGCCGTCCACACCACCGTCACCGCCACCGCCGACGAACTGCGCTCCGGCGCACCGGTTTCCGCACGCCCGTGCCCCGAGGACGCGGCCGACATCGAACTCCTCCCCGGCCACCCCGACCTCACCGTGGCCCCGACCGAACTGTTCACCGTCGACCGCATCCGCCTCCCCCGCACCGACCCCTACCCCGGCGCACCCGCCCTGCACGCCGAAACCATTCCATCCACACCCGAAAACCCCGCCGAACACACCGGGCCGGCGCCGACCGAATCCCCCGCCGATCCCGGAAAGCCCGCGCCTGGCACGCAATTGCTGGTTCTACCGCTGAGCACCAATGTCGGCTGGCAGGCGCACACCGCCGACGGGCAGGAACTCTCGCCTCTCGTGGTCGACGGTTGGCAGCAGGGTTGGCTCGTGCCGCCGGGAACCAGCGGCGAGATCACCGTGTCCTTCCCGGCCGACCGCTGGTACCGCCTGGCGATCTTCGGCGGACTGTTGCTGCTGATTCCCCTTGTGCTGCTGGCGATTCCCCGACGACGCCCACTCCCGGACATCGGACCCGCACCCGGCACATGGGGTGTCCGCTGGGTCGCGGCGGTCGGCCTGACCGGCGTGATCGCCGTCATCGCCGGACCCTTCGGCGCGGCGTTCACACTGATCGCGCTGGGCTGCAGCCACTTCCGTCCCGCAACGACGGCCCGCACCCTGCCCTGGCTCGCCGGCCTCGGGACCCTGATCTCGACCGCGGCCCTGTCCACCGGAACCTGGCGCTCCGGCAGCGAGTACATGGGCGGCTCACTCTGGGCCCAGGCACCCGCAGTCATCGCAGTCATCGCCGTCGGCGTAGCGGCCCTCCCACGCCGCCACTGACCGCCGTCGCACGCAGCACCCCGCACAGTGCCTTCGGCCCAGCGCGCCACCACCGGGCGCGGCACCTTCGGGCCGGCGCGGCGCTACAGGCGCAGCTCAACGCCATCGGGCCAACGCGAGGACTTCGACTCAGCGCGTCGGCGAGCTCTCGACCGGTTCCGCCTCGCGTTCGACCCGTGCGGCGGAAACCCGCCGATCCCAACGTGCGGCCCACCGGCGGCACGGTTCCTCGACCAGCGCGAAGCTCGCGGCAGCCAGCGGGAGGGTCAGCGCGGTGGTCAGAACGAGCACATAGACGAAGTGACCGTTGAACGGAACGATGCCGAACACCGGGAACACCACCGTGAGCACCACCAGGTGCCACAGGAAAACACCGTAGGACCAGCGGCCGAGGATCGCGGCGGTCCTCGATTCCAGCCAGCGATTGGCCGTGCTCGGCCGACGGATCACCAGGGGGGCGAGCAAGCCGAAGCCGATGATCATGCCGAGCACCATCTTCACCGCGTACTGCCACGGGTGGGCACGCTCGAGGCCAGCGGGACCACCGAATTCGGTCGCCGAGAGCAGCAACGCCGCCAGCGCCAGCGCCCACATCAGCGGCTTGTTCGACAGCAGCCGCACCCAGCGCACCCCAGGTCGCACCACGTGGATCAGTTCCGCGAGCACCATGCCCGCCGCGAACCACGGCAGATACGCGGGCAACCAGTTGTCGGCGTGGATCGCGTCGGGCGTCGGGATCGGCCACAGATTCCAGGTCAGACTCACCGCGATCAGCCCGCACAGCACCGGCACCCGCCACCGCGCCGCGGGCCCACGCAGCCGCACGACCAGCCACGCCAACAACGGCAACACCACGTAGAAGGCCATCTCCACCGACAGGCTCCACATCTGCGTGAGCCCATCGGTCAAGGTCAACGGCACGAACACCTGCTGCAAACCCAGATTCGACAACCACACCCGCAGATTCGCCGAATGCGCCGCACCGGGCAGCAACAACAGCACGAACACCACAACGACCCAGTACGCGGGCACCACCCTGGCTACCCGGTGCAGCAGGTAGCGGGTGGTCGTCGGCGCGCTGCCGAGACCGTGCGCGGCCGCCGCGTGCGGACGCCACAGCAGGAACCCCGACAGCGCGAAGAAGATCGCGACCGCCATATCGAAACGTTCCAGGATCGGGCCGATGACCGGCGTGCCGCTGGCCCCGGTCTGGAACGCGACGTGCGTGACCAAGACACCGAGCGCCGCCATTCCGCGCATCCCTTCGAGGGCCGGAATGAAGGAGCGCGGGGGCGAAACGGGAGCGGTCGCGGTCGTCATCGAGGTCCAGTCTGCCGTGTCGGCGTTTTCGGCGGCACAGCACCGCAACCTTCGGCGTCAGGGCTGTTAGTGTCAACCACCGGGCCATCCGTGTTCGAACGACGAGGAGAGTTTGCATGGCACTGAGTGCCGGTACCAGAAGAACGGTCGCCTGCGTGCTCGTGGGTCTGGGCGCGGCTTTACTCGTCGCCGCGCTGATGATCCCCACCTACACGGTGAGCAAAGTCGCCAAGACTCCACTCGACCTCGAGATCACCACGATCGCGGAGAACCAGCCCGGCGAGGAAAGCCTCGTCCTGGACTCCAAGTCGCTGACCTCCGGTGACGGCGCCGCCGTGGTGAACAAGGATGTGCCGCTGGTCTCGCAGCGTTTCGTCACCGTCGAGGAACCCTCCGACGCCGACGAGATGACGCTGCAGGCAGGTCAGACGCTGCGCCGCACCGACGTGCAGGGCGACACCGGCCTGCTCACCGCCGCCATCGACCGCGTCACCATCTCGCGCACCACCGGCATGCCGGTGGAAGCCGACCCCAACGGGTCGATCGCGGTGACCGTGGACAAAGAGGGCAGCGTCATGGAACCGGTGCAGCACACCGGGATCGGCTACCGCTTCCCGATCGGCACCGAGAAGAAGACCTACCCGTACTTCGACATCAACGTGCGCCAGTCCTTCGACGCGAACTTCATCGAAGAGACCGAGATCAACAGCATGAAGGTCTACCGGTTCCAGATGACCGCGCCGGTCACCAGCACCTGGGACGTGGTGCAGTCGCCAACCAACCGGCTCACGCTGCCCGCGTCGAAGTGGGGCGTGGACGAGAAGAACGACGCTCCCGTCACCATGACCCGCTACTACACCAACGTGCGCGACCTGTGGGTCGAGCCGCAGACCGGCACCGTGATCAAGGGCGGGGAGTCGATCCACCTGTTCTACGCGCGATCCGGCGACAAGCCCGAGGTCACCGCCCTGAAGTCGCACCTGGTGTTCGACGAGGCGACGGTCGAATCGCAGATCGCCATCGCCAAGGAGAACACCGACAAGCTGTCGCTGTTCGGACGCGTAGTGCCGATCGTGTTCGGCGTGCTGGGTGTGCTGGCGCTGCTGGCCGGGTTGTTCTTCGGGTTGCGTGGGGGTGGCACTCCGGCGCACGCGAGTCCGCGGGGGGCGCGTCCGACGCCTGCGCCGACTGCCACACCGGATGACACCGCGGCCACTCGATGGGACGGCGATGACGCGCCGACCACACAGTTCCCGCGTGGGGATTACGACGCTCCTACCGAGCAGATCGACATCGACAAGCCGCGCCCGTAGGCGGCGACGCTTTTACAACAGCCCCGGTCTTCGGCCGGGGCTGTTGTGTTTTCCAGGGCATCAGGCCGGACGCGGGTTGCGGGCCGTGTAGAGGACGGTGACGGCGACGATGGTCGTGGTGACGGCGGCGACGGAGACCGCCGTGCCGATCAGGGCGCCGATCGTGCGGGCGAAGGTGAGCATCAGGGTTATCTCGATAGCCAGGCCGACCCAGGTGACGGCGGCCAGAGCGGTGCGTTCGACAGCGATCGCCGAGAGGAGCGCCCCCTGCAGGACGGCCAGGATCGCGCCGTGCAGGGCGAACAGCCACAGCATGGACTGGATGGGGGCGTAGTCCTCGCCCGCGAAGAGTGAGGCCAGGGGTGCGGCCAGCGCGGCGCCGAGCACCGCGACCACGCCGATCAACGACAGCACCGAGAGTGCGTCGCGGATCGCGCGGGCCGAATGGGTCGGCTGGGCCATCCGCGGATACAACACGACCCCGACGGCTTGCGGCAGCCAGAACGCGATCTTGGTGGCGATGGTGCCCAGCGAATACCGGCTCGCGTCGACCTCGTCGAGAACGATCCGCACGATGATCAGGTCGACCGACGACAGAGCCATGAGCGCCGCCTGCACCTGTACCGCCCGCAACACCGGCAGAACACCGACGGACTTGGCCTCCGAGCCGCGATCATCGATCGGCTGCGCGACGGTCGATCGCGCAATCCGACCGGCGACAATGGCCGCACCGACGATGCCCGCCGCCCCTGCCCACAGCGCACCGGCCGCACCGCCGCCGAGCGCCAACGCCAACAGCGCGGGTGCCACCCGCGCCGTCCCCGCCATCGCGAGAACCGCCGCCAGCGCACGAAACTGATTGCCGCCCTGCAGAATTCCCTGCTCACCGGACAGCACCACCAATGCGGGCGCAGCACCGAGCGCAGCAGCCGCCGCCCACACCCCCACATCCAGCACCTCGGACACCACCGGAATCAACACCACCGCGACCACGGCGACCAGCGCGGCGACCCGCCACTGCATCGCCCGCACCGCGGCCGCCCCAGCACCCCGCACCACCTCACGCGCCACCACGTTCTGCATGGCCAGCGCGGGCACCGCACACAACAACTGCACCGCGAGCAGACTCGCGAACTCGCTGAACCCCGCAACTCCCAACCAGCGCCCCGCCAACAACTGCAGCAGGTAACCGGCGACGTTGGCGGTCATCGCGCCTGCCGTCACCCACGTGAGATCAGCGACAACAGGGGGGCGACGGACCGAGGGCACGCTTCATCGTCGCACCCCACTGTGTTCGCCATCACGCCAACCCCGAAAATGTGAGTCCGCTCGGACTCACCTCGAGTGGATTCGTCCCGAACAGCACGGCGACCACCGGGAACTGTTCGACCCCGGCCGCGATGGAACGTAAGGTCCACTGGCGTGACGAGTAGTGGGCGGACAAGGGCCTTGGTGGCCGGATACTGCGCCCTCCTCACGGCGATCATCGTCGGCCCGCTGGCCGGATCCGGCTATCTGCTGTTGCGCGACGCGGTGAGCACCCCGCGCTCGTACCTCACCGATTCGGCACTCGGCCTCGGCGCCGCCGCACCGCGCGCCGTCCCGCAGGACGCCCTGCTCGCCGTGCTCTCCCCGGTCGTCGACGGCGGAATTCTCGTGAAGGCGATCCTGATCGTCGCGTTGTGGTCGGCAGGTTATGGCGCCGCAGTGCTCGCACGACGTTTCGTTTCCGCGTCCACCGGCGCACAACTGGTCGCGGCCACCCTCGCCCTGTGGAATCCCTTTGTCGCGGAACGACTTCTGCAAGGCCACTGGAGCCTGCTCGCCGGTTACGCCGCGCTTCCCTGGACCGCACTCGCCGCCGCACGCATCCGAACAAACAGTGGCGGTGCGGGATCGACCACGCATCCCAGTTCCGCCGAAAGCGGGCACGCGACCGGGTCCACCGACAGCGCAGAAGACTCGAGGCGCATTTCGCCGATCGGCAGCACCTCCGGATTCGGCGGCCGAGGCGGCTCTCTCGGTGGTTGGGCCGCGCTGATCGCGAGTTTCGCCGCTGCCGGATTGACCCCGACCGGATCATTGCTCGCCGCCGTCATCGGACTCGCGCTGGTCGGGCGACGAGCCTTCCTCCCCGCCACCGTCGCGTGGATCGCGACGTGCGCACCCTGGCTGACCGCGACCGCACTCGGTTCAGGCGCCGAACCATCCGACCCAGCGGGCGTCTCAGCCTTCGCCGCACGCGCCGAACCGTGGCTCGGCACGCTCGGCAGCCTGGCCGGGCTGGGTGGGATCTGGAACAGCGAAGCCGTACCGGCAAGTCGCACAACACCACTCGCGCTGGTCGGTACGCTGCTGCTACTCGGCATCGTCGCCTTCGGGGTGCGAGCGGTGTGGGCAAGCGGTCGCAATGGCCGGACGCTGCTGGTGATCGCCGCGGTGGCGATCGTGCTGCCCGCCTTCGGCGCAACCAGCTGGGGTCTGGCCGCCGGCGAGTGGCTGGTGGTCAACGTCCCCGGAGCCGGATTGCTGCGCGATACCCAGAAGTACATGGCCTTGGCGATGCCCGCCTACGCCTTGTGCGCGGCGGCCGCCTGCCGAACCGTCACAGCGATGGCACGCCGACTGGCCTCGGACGAGCAGGCCGCAAGCCGATCCGTGCCGTCCGGAACACGTGTAACCGCAGCATTTTTCATCGCCCTGCTCACCCTCCCGCTAGCCGATCTCGCTTGGGGAGTCGGCGGCGGAATGCGCCCCGTGCACTACCCCGCAGGCTGGCAACAGGTTGTCGACCGCATCGACGCCCCCGGCGACGTGGCCGTACTCCCCGCAGGCATGTTCCGCCGATTCCCTTACAGCGGAACACCTCCCGTCCTCGACCCAGCCCCCCGCATCCTCCCCAACGACGTCCTCCAAACCGGCGAACTCCGAGTCCGCGGCTACGCGGTAACCGGCGAAGGCAACCGAGCCCGCAAGGTAGAACAAGCCCTCCTCCAAGGCGCCCCCGCCGCCGACCTGGCAGCCCTCGGCGTCGGCTGGATCCTCATAGAACGCACTACCCCCGGCCCCCTCGGCACCTCCGAAAGAACCCTCACCACAGCCGAACTCACCTACCAGGACCCCGACCTCGCCCTCTACCGAATCCCCAACCCCACTGCTGTCGACACGGCCACCCCCTCCCAACGCCGAATCTCCACCTCAGCCCACCTCCTCTGGGCCACCCTCCTCCTCGCAGGCCTGATCGCTGCCGCTTTACGCCACTCCCCGGAGTGTCACCCAGCGAGCCGCCCGAGTGTCGCGCGACGCGCTGGTAAATAGAACTACGTTCCCATTAGCGATCTATAGCCGACTCGTCCTTCCTGCTCGTCGTCGAATCACAGCGACGTCGGGACGACTCCCCTCCTGCGGCCTGGGCTTACTACTTGACGTTCCTCCATGCCAAATACAAGATCCCCGTGGTTCTGGTAGTCGTGTGCCGTAGTCGCGCCACTGCCCGCTGGGCGGAAGGTCCCCTGCTCCTCGGCCACGAGATCTGGCCGTGCCTGGTTCTGCAGCCACTGGTGCTCGGCCCCCATAACGTCCCCGCGATCACCGACGCGGCAACCGCATCGACCGACCTGCCACTGGCAGCCCTATCAGCAATAACGCACGCGTCAGCGCCCGATAGCAGTGCCATACTGGAAGCGCTGGCTTCGGCACTTCTCTCGGCAGGCGACCGCGACGACGCTCAGGTTTACACCGAACTTGTCGAACTAGGCCTTGGTAATACGCAAAGCGCCGAACTTTGGAGGAAACTGATGTCTGTGGATCTGTCGTTCTTCCGTTCCGAGACCTCGCAACGCCTCCGCCAAGAGGGCCTGGAAAAGGGCCTGGAGAAGGGCCACGACCAGGGAGTCGCAGACAGCATTCTGCGAATCCTCGCCCGGCGCGATGTGCCGGTCCCCGCGGCGGCAGAGGCCACGATCAGCTCATGCCACGATCGGGAGCAACTCGTCGTCTGGCTCGACCGTGCGATCACTGCGGAAAGCATCGACGAGCTGTTCCTCGACTGAGAAATCAGTCGCGCGCTGCGACCAATCCAGAGATCCGTTCACCGCAGGCCGCGGCAGCGAGGACCGTGTGTACGCCTGCCCCGGTTTGTTCCCAGGAGAATTCACCTGCGCGAGCGCGGGCCTTTTCGCCCATGACCGCGCGGGCGTCGGGGTCGGCGAGGAGGTCGGCGGCGGCTGAGGCCAGGGCGGGGGCGTCGTCTACGAGCAGGCCGGTTACGCCGTCGACGATGGAGTCGGTGAGGCCGCGGGAGCTGCGGTAGCCGATGGTGGGGACGCCGTGTTGGGCGGCTTCGATGACGGCCAGGCCCCAACCTTCCTTGCGTGAGGGCATCACGTGGACCCAGGCGGTCGAGAGGATTTCGTGTTTGCGGCGTTCGTCGACGTGGCCGTGGAAGGTGACGGCGTCGGCGATACCGAGGGCGGCGGCGCATTCGCGCAGGTTTGGGGCCCACCAGCCGTCGCCGATGACGTCGAGGTGCACGTCGGGGAAGCGTTCGCGCAGGTGCGCGACGGCGGTGAGCGCGTCTTCGATCTGCTTGTGCGGGACCAGGCGCGACAGGACCGCGATGCGCGGGTGGGTGGCTCGGGTGGTGTCGGCACCGGGAACGACCTCGGCAGGCACCGGCTCGGCACCGTTGCGGACCACGGCGATGCGCTCACGGTCCACCCCGAGCACCGACAGCTCCTCTGCCGAGGGCAGCGAGACGGTGAGGTACTGGTTGTCGCGGTGCACACGCGGCGACAACGTGGATTCGATCCACCACCCGATCCGCCCGACGAGCCGACCAGCGACCGGCCACTGCTCACGGTGCCCGTGATGCACCAGCACCACCGAAGGCACACCCGTGGCCGTGGCGAAGAAGGGAATGCCGTTCTGGGTGTCGATCACGACGTCCGGGCGCAACCCCTTCAGCGGCCCGAACCCCATCCGGCCAGCCACAATGGCTGCCAGCGCCCGGGGATACACGGTGAATCGCCCACCCGCGCGACTGATGTCGATCCCGTCGATCCGCTCGCGCTTGGGCGCGCCCGGATAACCGGCCGTCCTCAAGGTGACCTTGATGCCACGCGCGGCCAGCTGCGCACCGACCTGCTCCAGATACCGCTCACTGCCCCCGCCCTGCGGGTGCCCGGTATCACGCCAGCAGAGTAGGAGGACTTCACGCACGGCCAGTTCTCACATTCGGTTCGGTGGAGGACAAACGTCGGCCCCCACCCTAGCCGGTGTGCTCCACACAACAACCCGAAACTGACACCGCGTCGACCCACATTCACCGAACCCACCCCATCCCCCGCCCAAACCGCACTCCCAACCCCCACGACCCGACCTCGAGGAGGGTCCCGCCACGCAGCGGCGGTAGCGGCCCGGCCGCAAGTTAGCCGCCGTTGCGTCTGAACCCCGGATCCGCCATGCCGGCACTCCCAGCCACCGCGACCCCACCTCGAGAAGGGTCCCGCCACGCAGCGGCGGTAGCGGCCCAGCCGCAAGTTAGCCGCCGTTGCGTCCGAAACCCCGGATCCGCCATGACCGCACTCCCAACCCCCACGACCCGACCTCGAGGAGGGTCCCGCCGCGCAGCGGCGGTAGCGGCCCGGCCGCGAGTTAGCCGCCGTTGCG
>NZ_JBHYRN010000037.1:0-52801 GCF_042749305.1 Nocardia sp. NPDC058705
GCGGCTAACTCGCGGCCGGGCCGCTACGCCGCTGCGCGGCGGACCCTCCTCGAGGTCGGGTCGTGGTGGCTGGGAGTGCGGTTATGGCGGATCAGGGGTTTCGGACGCAACGGCGGCTAACTCGTCGCTGGGCCGCTACGCCGCTGCGCGGCGGACCCTCCTCGAGGTCGGGTCGTGCGGGGCTGAGAATGTGGGGATGGCCGGATCTGGGGTGTGCGGTGTGGGGTGGGTCTATTAGTTGGTGACGCTGATGAATGCTGCGGCTGCGGGGTAGTGGGCGATGGCTCGGCCTGCGGCTGCTTCCTCGGTGTCGGCCAGGAGTTCGTAGACGGTGGATGCGGGGGCGCGGGTGCCCTCGGCCACTGCCAGGATCGCTTCGCGGGATTCGACGGCGTCGCGGTGGTCGCCGAGGACCGATTGCAGGCGTTTGGCTCGGGCGCCGAGGTCGGTGGCGTCGGGGCCGAGGACCGAGCTCGCGGCTTCGCAGGAATAACGTAAACGCTTGGCGCCCTTGCGGATGTCGTGGAGGAGCTCGACCCGGTCGGCGGGGGTGGCGGTGGGTTCGGCGAAGACCAGTTTGCGCAGGCGTTTGCGGTCGCGGCGCAGGACGTTGTCGAAGACCGCTGATGCGACTTCGCGGGCGAGGTCGGAGGCCAGTGGGGGATCGGTGCGCCAGGTGTCGAGGACCTTGCGCAGGCTGCGGTAGCGCTTGCCGTCCAGTGCGGTCAGAATCTCGGCGTGCGCATCGGTGTAGGCCTGGCGGGCGGCGACTACCAGCGCTTCGGTGACCTCGGTCGGGACCTCGTCGTACTCGGCGAGTAGATCGGTGAATCGCTCACCGCGGACCTCGGCGTCACGGGCCACGCCGAGCAAGTCCGCCAGCCACTTCAGTTCGGCTTCGGTGGTGGCGGCTTCGTCGGCGTCGAACAGCTTGCGATACGAACGCAGCACACTGCGCAGCCTGCGCGTGGCCACCCGCATCTGATGCACCGAATCGTAGGCATCGGCGCGGACATCGGGTTCGGCGGCGAACAGCCGGTCGATGTCCTCGCGCAGTGCCGCGACGACGGCTTTTCCGGCTTTCGGCGCCATGATGTCAGCCTCGCTTTCCGAACGTGTCGGTCGCCTCCACCAGGTGGTGGGTGATGCCGGGCTCGTGCGCGGTGTGTCCGGCGTCCTCGACGATGTGCAAAGTCGAGGACGGCCACGCATTGTGCAGATCCCATGCGCTCACCGCGGGGCACACGATGTCGTGGCGGCCCTGCACGATCACACCGGGGATGTCGGCGATCCGATCTGTGTCTCGCAGCAACTGTCCCTCCTCGAGGAATCCACCGTGGCGAAAATAGTGGTTTTCGATCCGGGCGAAGGCGAGGGCGAAGCGTGCCTCGGCGGTTTCGGCGACCCGATCCGGTTGCGGGAGCAGCGAACTCGTCGCACCCTCCCACGTCGACCAGGCGACGGCGGCATCGAGGGCGACCTGCGGATCGGGGGAGTGCAGCAGCCGGTGATACACCTCGACGAGATCGTCTCCGCGTTCCGCGACCGGCACCGGAGCCAGGAACTTCGCCCACTCGGCCGGGTACACGTTGCCCGCGGCACCGTTGTAGTACCAGTCGATTTCCTTGCGCCGCAGCAAGAAGATGCCGCGCAGTACCAACTCGGTCACGCGCTCCGGGTGGGCTTGGGCGTACGCCAGGCCGAGGGTCGAACCCCACGAACCGCCGAACACCTGCCAGCGGTCGATGCCGAGCCGCTCGCGCAACAGTTCCATATCGGCGATCAGGTTGGGCGTGGTGTTGTCGTCGAGACTGGCCCCATCGGCGATGTGCGGCATGGACTTTCCGCAACCGCGCTGATCGAACAGCACGATCCGGTACACGGCCGGATCGAAGAAACGCCGTTGCAGCGGACCGGTGCCGCCGCCGGGTCCGCCGTGCACGAAGACCACCGGCTTGCCGTCGGGGTTGCCGCTGACCTCCCAGTACACCGACTGGCCGTCACCGACGTCGAGAAGGCCCTGTTCGAACGGTTCGATCTCGGGGTAGAGGGTGCGCATCAGAACGCCAATCCGGCCGCGAGGGAGGGCAATTCGAGGGCGGTGAGCGCCTCGGTACGAACCTCCGGGCAGCTCTCGGTGGTCACCCGGTCGATCATCGCCTTGTCGGCGAGGACGTGGCCGTTGATGCCGCCGTTGCGCAGACCCCAGTCGTGGACCATGGCGTTGAGGGAGATCCGGCCGAGGGTGGGGCCCTGTACGCGGAAGTTGGACAGCTCGGGCTTGATCATGTCGCACAGCTGGGTGGCGGACGAGGGGCTGATCGTCAGGGTCTCCGCAGGGGCGGTCGTCGTCGCGGCCGAAGTGGTGGTGGCCGCGCTGCCGGACGGTGCCGGTTGTGCACCTCCACACGCGGTCAGGGAGGCGACAGCGAGCGAACCCGCCATCAACAGCACAGAACGAGAAATCCAACGGCGTCGCGGCATCGGTACCTCTGATAGTCGAACAGTGTCGCTAACGAGTCTGCCATCAGCCGCTGACAAGCACCCTTCGCGCGAACGGCCGCCCCACCTCGGGAGCGGCCGCACGACGGAAACTCAGAAGCTGTGTTCTGGTCCGGGGAAGGTGCCCTGGCGGACTTCGGCGGCGTAGGTGGCTGCGGCGGTGCGGAGTTCGTCGCCTACGTTGCCGAAGCGCTTGACGAACTTGGCGGTTTTGCCGCTGGTGTAGCCGGCCATGTCTTGCCAGACCAGTACCTGGGCGTCGCAGTCGGCGCCGGCGCCGATGCCGACGGTGGGGATGGTGAGCTTGCGGGTGACCTGGCCTGCGATGTCGGCGGGGACCATTTCCATGACCACCGAGAACGCGCCGGCTTCCTGTACGGCGATCGCGTCGGCGACCAACTGTTCGGCGCCGTCGCCACGGCCCTGGACCCGGAAACCGCCCAGGGTGTTCACGCTCTGCGGGGTGAAACCGATGTGGGCCATCACGGGGATGCCCGCCGAGGTGATCAGCGCGATCTGCTCGGCGACCCGTTCGCCGCCCTCGAGCTTCACCGCGTGCGCGCCACCCTCCTTCATGAAGCGGATGGCCGTCGCGAGGGCCTGCTGTGGCGAGGACTCGTAGGTTCCGAACGGCAGGTCGGCCACGACGAGGGCGTGCGGTGCGCCGCGCACGACTCCGCGCACGAGCGGGATGAGTTCGTCGATGGTGATCGGCACGGTGGTGTCGTAGCCGTACACGACGTTGGCGGCGGAGTCGCCGACCAGCAGAACTGGGATACCGGCTTCCTCGAACAGCCGGGCGGACGAATAGTCGTAGGCCGTCAACATCGACCAGCGCTCGCCCTCGACCTTCATCTGCTGCAGATGCTGGACGCGGGTCTTGCGGCGCGGCTTGGACTCGGCGGCGGGAGTGGCACCGTAGGCAGGACTCTGCTCATCGGATACGGACATCATCGTCCCTTTCGTCTGGTTCCTCGAGGCCCATACCGGGTCCCCGGGCTTTTCTGACACTCCCAGTGTGCCACCTGCACACGCACCGTTCTAAGGCCCGGTGTCGGTGTGATCGGTCACATCATCGATTCGGCTACCGTGAGGCGAGCCCGTTGCCGGGCGCATCGTGTGCGCCGTAGGGCGCGGAAAGGTGGGCCCACTGTGCAGCGAGGCCGGCTCGTCGTGCTCCTCGGCGCTGTCTCTGCGTTGATCGTCACCGGATGCGGTACCGGCCAGGACAGCACCCCGCGCGCTGAACTGCCGCCACCGCCGCCGGGCCTGAACACCTTCTACGACCAGCAGATCAGCTGGGGCTCGTGCGAGGGCTACGGCAGCCCGGACGACCGGCTGCCGCCCAAGACCGAGTGCGCGCGGATCACCGTGCCGATCGACTACGCGCGCCCGGACGGCCCGACCGCCCAGATCGCGCTCTCGCGGATTCCGGCCACCGGCAGGAAGGTCGGCTCGCTGCTGATGAACCCGGGCGGTCCCGGCGTTTCGGGGCTGTCGATGGTCGGCATCGGCACGCGCACCGAATTGGCCGAGAAGTTCGATCGGGTCGGGTTCGACCCGCGCGGTGTCGGCTCGTCGCAGCCGTCGATCGTGTGCCTGACCCCGCAGCAGGCCGATGCCGAACGCGCCGAGCCGCCCACCGACAACACCCCGGCCGGCATCGCCGACGCCGAAGCCGACAACCGTGAATACGCCGACCGCTGCGCCCAGCGCTCGGGCGTCGACCTGCTCGGACACGTCGGTACGCGCGAGGCGATCCAGGACATGGACGTCATGCGAGCCGTCCTCGGCGACGCGAAACTGAGCTACCTCGGCTACTCCTACGGCACCCGCCTCGGTTCGGCCTACGCCGAGAAATACCCGCAGAACGTGCGCGCGCTGGTGCTCGACGGCGCCGTCGATTCCTCCCAGGACCCGGTCCAGGAATCGCTGCGCCAAGCGGCGGGCTTCCAGGGCGTGTTCGACGCCTATGCGACCGACTGCGCCGCGAACGCCGACTGCCCGCTCGGCACCGATCCCGCCCAGGCCGTCAAGCGCTTCCGCGAGCTGGTCGGCCCGCTCGAACAGACCCCGGCGCGGACCGATGATCCGCGCGGACTCAGTTACAACGACGCGATCACCGGTGTCCAGCAGGCCCTCTACAGCGACCAGATGTGGCAGATCCTCACCCAGGGACTCACCGAACTGCGTGGCGGACAAGGCAACACCCTGCTGCAACTGGCCGATGGGTACGACGGCCGTAACCAGGACGGCACCTATACCAATACCCAAGACGCCTTCAACGCGATCCGCTGCATCGATGATCCCCGCATCACCGATCCCGCGGTGGCAGGCCGTCAGGACACCGAATACCGCAAGGCCGCGCCGTTCCTCGACGACGGCAGGGGCACCGGCGCCGCACCGCTGGAACTGTGCGCCTCGTGGCCGGTCGCCAACACCAGCTCCCCGCACCGGATCTCGGTGCAGGGCCTGCCGAAGGTAGTGGTGGTCTCGACGACCGAGGACCCGGCCACGCCCTACCAGGCGGGCGTCGATCTGGCCGCTCAACTGGGCGCGGACCTGATCACCTTCCGCGGCAACCGGCACACCGCCGCGCTGACAGCGGGGGACAAGTGCCTCGACGAAGCAGTGATCGACTACCTCGTCGATCTCGCCACGCCCACTCCCGGTCTCACATGCTGAGACCGACTTTTTCTCACCACGCCCGGTCGTAGCCGGTGAGATGTGCGAACGATGTGACGAGATCGCAAACCCGTCCGCGTATGTAACACGGATTTAACGCCGGGTGCTTACGCTCGCCGGTATGGATCGCCAGAAGGAATTCGTGCTGCGGACGCTCGAAGAGCGGGATATCCGCTTCGTCCGTCTCTGGTTCACCGATGTGCTGGGCTACCTCAAGTCCGTCGCCATCGCCCCCGCCGAGCTCGAAGGCGCCTTCGAGGAGGGCATCGGCTTCGACGGCTCCGCCATCGAAGGCTTCGCCCGCGTGTCCGAGGCGGACATGGTCGCGCGGCCCGATCCGTCGACCTTCCAGGTGCTGCCGTGGGCCAGTTCCAAGGGCCATCAGCATTCGGCGCGGATGTTCTGCGACATCACCATGCCCGACGGGTCGCCGTCCTGGGCCGACCCGCGCCACGTGCTGCGCCGTCAGCTGAACAAGGCCGCCGACGCGGGCTTCAGCTGCTACGTGCACCCCGAGATCGAGTTCTTCCTGCTGAAGAACCAGCTCAAGGACGGCTACGAGCCGACCCCGGCCGACAACGGCGGCTTCTTCGACCAGGCCGTGCACGACGCCGCGCCGAACTTCCGCCGCCACGCCATCGACTCGCTCGAGTCGATGGGCATCTCGGTCGAGTTCAGCCACCACGAAGGCGCCCCCGGCCAGCAGGAGATCGACCTGCGCTACGCCGACGCGCTATCGATGGCCGACAACGTGATGACCTTCCGCTACCTGATCAAAGAGGTCGCGATCGACGAGGGCGTGCGCGCGACGTTCATGCCCAAGCCGTTCTCCCAGTACCCGGGCTCGGCCATGCACACCCACATGAGCCTGTTCGAGGGCGAGAACAACGCCTTCGCCGACCCCGACGATCCGAACAACCTCTCGGGCACCGCGCGTTCGTTCATCGCGGGCATCCTCGAGCACGCCCCCGAGATCAGCGCGATCAGTAACCAGTGGGTCAACTCCTACAAGCGCCTGATCCACGGCGGCGAAGCCCCGACCGCGGCCTCCTGGGGCCGGTCCAACCGCTCGGCGCTGGTGCGCGTGCCGATGTACACCCCGAACAAGTCGTCCTCGCGACGTGTCGAGATCCGCAGCCCAGACTCGGCCTGCAACCCGTACCTGACCTTCGCGGTGCTGCTGGCCGCCGGTCTGCGCGGCATCGAAAAGGGCTACACCCTGCCTCCCGAGGCCGAAGACGACGTGTGGTCGCTGACCGACGCCGAGCGTCGCGCCATGGGTTTCCGTACCCTGCCCGGAACCCTCGACGAGGCCCTGCAGGCGATGGAGCGCTCGGAGCTGGTCGCCGAAACCCTCGGCGAGCACGTCTTCGACTTCTTCCTGCGCAACAAGCGCCGCGAATGGGCCGATTACCGCTCGCAGGTCACCCCGTGGGAGCTCAAGGAATACCTGAGCCTCTAGCTCCCGGCAGCGTCGGTTCTCGGCCTGTTGTGCCGGGAACCGACGGTGCGCCCGGGACGTGACGCCGTCGTTGCGCGGACCCTGTAGTTTTGTCCCCATGGTCCGGCCTCCGACTGCCCGCTCCGCTGTTCCCGGCGTCGGCCGGCTCGGTTTACTCGAACCGGCGGCAGCGGCTTCCCTGCACCAGCTCGGTTGGGACAACGTCGACAGTGTGCCCGTGCTCTGGGCGCTGTCGCGTTCGCCCGATGCCGATCTCGCCTTGTCCACGCTCGTGCGGCTACGCGAATCCCTGGAAGACGCGTGGCCCGAACTGGATTCGGCCATCCGCTCCGATACGACGTTACGCGGCAGGCTGTTCGGCTTGCTCGGTTCGTCGACGGCTTTCGGTGACCACCTCGTCTCTGTTCCGGCCGCGTGGAAAATCCTGCGCAAGAAGGAACTTCCCACCCGAGACGAGCTGATCGCCGACCTGCTCGACGCGGTCGACGCGACGCCCGAGACCGGACCCAACGCGGGTCCGATGCTGTTCCGTGCGGGCATACCCGGTCCGGAGGCAGTTGCGTTGCTGCGCAGCAGGTATCGCGATCAGCTGATGCTGCTGGCCGCCGTCGACCTCGCCTCCACGGTCGAGAACGAGCCGGTGCCGCCGTACCTGGTGGTCGGCAAGCACCTGTCGGACCTGGCCGATGCCGCGCTCACCGCCGCCCTGTCGGTAGCGGTGGCCAGGGTGTGCAAGAACGGCCCGGTGCCGGTGCGTCTCGCGGTGATCGCGATGGGCAAATGCGGTGCGCGCGAACTCAATTACGTCAGCGATGTCGACGTGGTTTTCGTCGCCGAACCGGCCGACGCGACCGCCACCCGGCTGGCCGCGGAGATGATGAGCGTCGCGAGCTCGGCCTTCTTCGAGGTCGACGCCGCCCTGCGCCCGGAAGGCAAAGCGGGCGCCCTTGTCCGCACCCTCGACTCCCACCTCGCCTACTACAAGCGATGGGCGCGCACCTGGGAGTTCCAGGCGCTGTTGAAGAACCGGCCGATGACCGGCGATCTGGAACTCGGCAAGCAGTACCGCGACGCGCTGATGCCGATGGTCTGGACCGCGTCCGAACGCCCCGACTTCGTCGCCGATGTGCAGGCCATGCGCCGCCGGGTCGAGGACCTGGTCCCCGCCGACATGCGCGAGCGCGAACTCAAACTCGGTGCGGGCAGCCTGCGCGATGTCGAATTCGCCGTGCAGCTCCTGCAATTGGTGCACGGCCGGGTCGACGACGCACTGCACGTGACCAACACGATCGAGGCGCTCACGGCTCTGGCCGCGGGCGGTTACGTCGGCCGCGACGACGCCGCCAACCTCGCCGCTTCGTACGAATTCCTGCGCCTGCTCGAACACCGCCTGCAATTGCAGCGGCTCAAGCGCACCCACACCCTGCCCGCCGCCGACGACGCCGACGGCCTGCGCTGGCTGGCCCGCGCCGCCCACATCCGCCCCGACGGCCGCCAGGACGCGGTCGGTGTGCTCGACACCGAGATCCGCCGCAACGCCGTGCGGGTGCGGCGCCTGCACGCGAAACTGTTCTACCGCCCGCTGCTCGACGCCGTCGCCCGGATGGACTCCGACGCCCTGCGCCTGAGCCCCGACGCCGCCGTCCGCCAGCTCGCCGCCCTCGGCTACGCCGCACCGGCCAACGCGCTCGGCCACCTCAAAGCGCTCACCGGCGGAGTCTCGCGCAAGGGTCGCATCCAGGCGCTGCTGCTGCCGACTCTGCTCGAATGGCTCGGCGACACACCGAATCCCGACGCGGGCCTGCTCGCGTACCGCCGGGTGTCGGAAGGTCTCGACGACCAGATCTGGTTCCTGCGCGAACTCCGTGACGAGGGCGCCGTCGCGCAACGGCTGATGATCGTGCTCGGCTCCTCGGAGTACCTGCCCGATCTGCTGATCAACGCCCCCGACACCATCCGCATGTACGCCGACGGACCCACCGGCCCGCAGCTGCTCGAGACCAGAACCGAAGACGTCGCCCGCGGCATGCAGACCGCGGCCGCCCGCTACGACGACCCGAAACGTGCTGTGGCAGCGGCGCGTTCGCTGCGCCGCCACGAACTGGCCCGCGTCGCCTCGGCCGACGTGCTCGGCCTGCTCGACGTCGCGCAGGTGTGCGCGGCGCTGTCGTCGGTGTGGGTCGCGGTCCTGGAAGCGGCACTGAGCGCGGTCATCCGGGCGTCGGAGGCCGAACGCGGCGCACCGGCGCCCGCCGACTTCGCGGTGATCGGCATGGGCAGGCTCGGTGGCATGGAACTGGGTTACGGCTCCGACGCCGACGTGCTGTTCGTCTGCGATCCGCGCCCCGGCGAGGACGAGGCCACCGCCGTGAAGTGGGCCAACGGGATCGCCGAACAGGTGCAGCGGCTACTCGGCGCGCCGAGCGTCGACCCGCCACTGCAGGTGGACGCGGGCCTGCGCCCCGAAGGCCGCAACGGGCCCCTGGTTCGCACGCTGGCGGCTTATCAGGCCTACTACGCGCAATGGGCCCAACCGTGGGAGGTGCAGGCGCTGCTGCGCGCACACCAGGTGGCGGGCGATCAGGACCTTGGCGTGCGCTTCTTGCACGTCATCGACCCGATCCGGTACCCGACCGGTGGGGTGTCGGAGGAGTCGGTGCGCGAGATCCGCCGCATCAAGGCCCGCGTCGATGCCGAACGCCTCCCGCGCGGCGCCAACCCGTCCACCCACACCAAGCTGGGTCGCGGTGGCCTCGCCGATATCGAATGGACCGTCCAGCTGCTGCAGTTGCGCCACGCGCACGAGGTCCCCGCCCTGCACAACACCTCGACCCTGCAGTCACTCGACGTGATCGAGGCCGAGGGGATCCTCGACCCCGAGGACGTCGCGCTGCTGCGCGAATCGTGGATCACCGCGACCGCCGCCCGCAATGCCCTCGTGCTGGTCAAGGGCAAACCGTCCGACCAACTCCCCGGCCCCGGCAAACTGCTGTCCGCGGTCGCCCGGGTAGCGGGCTGGCCCAACGACGACGGCAGCGAATTCCTCGACACCTACATGCGCATCACCCGGCGCGCCAAAGCAGTCGTCGAGCGCGTGTTCGGCGGCGAGTGAGGCCACGAAAAAAGCCCCGCACCAGTGGTGCGGGGCTTTTTTCAGTTCACGCCGAAATCAGATGGCGCGGACGTCCTGGGCCTGGGGGCCCTTCTGGCCCTGGCCGACCTCGAACTCCACCCGCTGTCCCTCTTCGAGGGACTTGAAGCCCGAGCCGCCGATAGCCGAGTAGTGAACGAAGACGTCGGGGCCGCCTCCGTCTTGGGCGATGAAGCCGAAGCCCTTTTCGCCGTTGAACCACTTGACGGTGCCTTGAGTCATGTTTTAAAAGTCTTTTCCGTAGGTGAGCCATGGCGATCACTTGCGATCAGCCCAGTCTCAGCAACCCAGTATGCCATACTCGCCAGCAAACCGCGCCTTGCAGATTGTCACACAGCGGTGTGGGCGGAGTTTGTGGTGCACACACGGCGTGTCGCGCCTGCGGGCAGCCAATGTTCGAGGCCTTTTCACATCGCGGCGCGGACTGTGCCAATCTGGGCGGTATGGGTGAGACGAACGGCGGGCATGTCGACCTGGCCATGCGAGTGCTCGACGCGCACGTGGCGTTCACCAAGCAGCAGTTGCGCGATCCCGCCGGCTTCCTGGAGTTCGCCACCGAGGAAGTCGACGGCGCGCTCGAGGAGGCCGCGGTCCTGACGCTCGCCGAGGCGGTCACCCGCGAGCAGATCAAGGCGGTCGCGCACAAGTTCGCCGTGCAGGTTCCGGTGGAGGGCGCGATTCCCGAACTCGTCGGCGAGATCGCCACCCGCCTGTACAACCATCGCGCCAACGACGAGATCGAGGTCGGCGAGCTCGTCGACAACCGCCGCTTCGACGAGCTGATCGATGCCGTCGCCGATCTCGACCTCACCCACCGGCTGGTGCGGCTCGTGCTCGACAGCCCGGTCACCGTCGACGCGTGTGTCGAGGCGGTCCAGCGCGCGGTGGTCACCGCGGTCGACGACGGCAAGCACGCCGAGGGCTCGGGTCTGACCCGATCGCTGCGCGGCGCGCTGTCGCGCTTGGCCGAACCGGCGATGCCGGTGATCGAGAGCGGCGTCGGCAAGCTCACCCGCACGGGCGCGCGATTCGTGTTGCGCGGCAACAGCAGTGACGCTGACGAGGTGCTGTTCGACAGTGCCCGCGAGACCTGGCGCAAACACACCGGCGACGCGGTCGGCTCGTTCCGCGAACTGGTCTCGGCCGACGATGTCGAGGACATCGTCGTGCTCGCCTTCGAATTCTGGCGCTCCTTCCGAGACACCGACTACTTCCACGCCCTGCTCGACGAAGGTGTCGACCACGTCTTCGACAAATACGGTGACACCCCCCTTGCCGAATTGCTGGCTGAACTGGGCGTCGGCCGCGCCGACATGATCGAGGAAGCGCTGCGGTTCGGCCCGCCGGTCCTGGAAACTCTCGACGAGCGCGGCTATCTCGACACCGTGCTGCGCCGCAGGCTGGCTCCGTTCTACGCCTCCGACGCCTTCCGGGCCGCGGTGTCCGGGACGGAGTAACAACAGCCAGTTCCGTTCGGCCGCTGGCATGTCGGGATGTGTCGGTACGATCCGTGCAACGATGGGGCGCTTGTCCGCCACCGGATCTCGATCGAAAGGCTGCCGTGACACGTCTGTCCACCCTGCTCGACCAGATCGACTCCGGTGCTGTGCTGTTGCCCGAATTCCAGCGTGGCTATGTGTGGAACCGCGACCAGGTGCGTGGACTCATGCGGTCGCTGTATCTCGGGTACCCGGTCGGTGGGTTGCTGGTGTGGGAGACCGGGTCCGAGGAGATCGCGGTGCGCGGGTCGACGACCGGTTCGGGGCTGCGTCAGCTGCTGCTCGACGGCCAGCAGCGCATCACCACCCTCTACGGGATCGTGCGCGGGACTGCGCCGTCGTTCTTCGAAGGCGACGAGATCGCGTTCACCGGCCTGCATTTCGATGTCGAGCGGGAGCTGTTCGAATTCCAGGTGCCCGGTCGCGACACCGCGCCCGCCTGGATCGACATCACCGAACTGTTCTCCCAGGGCCCGATGCACTACCTGGCCAGGTTCCCCGACGAATCGCCGGAAACCCTTGCCCTGTACCTGGACCGGCTGAACAAGGTTCGCGAGATCACCCACCGCGAGTTCAATGTCGAGACCATCACCGGGTCCGATCGCACGGTCGACGAGGTGGTCGACATCTTCAACCGGGTCAACTCCGGCGGCACCAAACTGTCCAAGGGCGACCTCGCGCTGGCAACGCTGTGCGCGCAGTGGCCGCAGGCCCGCGGCAACCTGCGCGACCACCTGATCCGCTGGGACAAGGACGGCTACACCTTCACCCTGGACTGGTTGCTGCGCAACGTGATCGCGGTCGGCAACGGGCGCGCGCACTTCGACGCGCTCGGTGATCTGGCTCCCGCGGAATTCGAGCAGGCTCTGGTGGCCACCACGAAACAAGTCGACACCTTCCTCGACACGGTGGCCGGCCGGCTCGGCCTCGATCACGACCGAGTTCTGATGGGGCGCTACGCGATTCCGGTGATCACCCGGCTGCTGTTCCTCAACGGCGGCGGCTTCGACGACGACCTGCACCGCGACCGGGTGCTGTACTGGTACGTGCACTCGGCGCTGTGGGGCCGGTTCAGCGGGTCCACCGAGACGTTCCTGCAGCAGGATTACGACACCCTCGAACGCGGCGGCATCAGCGCGCTGATCGGTTCGCTGGAACGGCTGCGCGGCGGCTCGCTCGACCTGTGCGCCGACGATTTCGCCGGTGCCACTCGCGGTTCCCGGTTCTATCCGCTGCTGTACATGCTCACCCGCGTCGACGGCTCGCGCGATCTCGGCACCGGCTCCGAGTTGGGCATCGAGCAGTTCGGTGAGCGCAGCCCGGTGCAGGTGCACTACCTGTTCCCGAAAACCCTGCTGCGCGACGCGGGTTACGAACGCAACGAGATCAACGCGATCGCGAACTTCTGCTTCCTCAGCCCCGGGTCGGAAGCCGAACTCGGCGAACGCGAGCCCGCCGACTACTTCGCCGAGGTGGAGCGCCGCAACCCGGGTGTGCTTGCCTCGCAGTGGATTCCGACCGACCCGTCGCTGTGGCGGGTGGAGAACTATCGCGAGTTCCTGCGCGCGCGCCGCAAACTGCTGTCCGCCTCGGCCGATGCCTTCCTCGAGAAGCTGCGCACCGGCAAGCTGCACCGACCGACCCTGCTGACGGTGGGCGTCGCTGGGGTGACGATCGGCGATCCGGCGGTCGACCAGGTGAACGCGCTCGTCGACGACCTCATCGCCGACGGTTTCGGCTTTCCGCTGCTCGACAGCGAGGTGTCCGACCCGGTCACCGGCCGCGAACTCGCTGTCGCCGAAGCGTTTTGGCCCGAGGGCTTGCAGCCCGGTGTCGGTATGCCGGTGGTGCTGGTGCTCGAACCGTCCAACGCCGACCTCACCCGCTTCGCGCAACTGGGCTACGCGGTCTTCACCTCCGTCGACGCCCTGCGCGGGTACGTCGACAACCTGCGCGTGGAAGCCTCCGGCGACACCGTCCTCGACGGCCCGGTCGGCGACCTGGCCGCACTGGCCGACCGCCTGCCCGCCACCTGGGTCGGCAACTCCGAACAGGTCTGGTTCCGTTTCGCCTGGAATCAGCTCGAACAGGACCGCGCCGAGGGCCCCGACGCCCACCTGGGCCCCGAACACCTCGCCCTGCGCTACATCGCCCTGTGGGCGCTCACCCGCACCTTCTACATCCACGCCTTCGACCAGGGCAACCCAGGGGAGTGGCGCTACTACCTCGGCGACGCCATCGGCCCCAGCCCGCTGGTCCCGCGCGCCTGGCTGGCCCAGCGCGCCGTCGAATCCGGTGCGCTGGCCCCCGGCATGCCGCCCGGCGACGAGGACATCGCGATCGCCCTGGTCCACGGCGTCCTGGAAACCGTCGACGAGGTCGCCGCCGCCCTGTCCCACATCCTCGGCGGTCCCGGCCTCTTCGCGTCCCTCTGGGCGTCGGCGGGCGCCGCCGAACACTACGGCTACCCGTTGTCCACCGACCAGATCAACGACCTCATCAACCAGGTCGTCAACGATCCGGCGTCACGAAAGATCCAGGCCTACAACTGGATCGAAGCGGGTCTGCCGCTCTAGGGCGTGGTTGCGCGCTGGAAGGTCGTGACGAAGTCGGTCAGCGCGGTGCGGTTCTCGAGGTCGGCGCCGCGGTCGGCTTCGACGGTGATCGAGGTGCCCGCACGGACGGGCAACTCGTCCCAGCAGACGGGCAGAACCGGCAGTTGTACGGTGCGTTCGCCGACGGTGAGCGTGATCGACGTGCGGTATTTGTTCGCGACGGTCATCAGCTCCTCGACGGCGTGCTCGGTGAGCGGACCCCCGGCGGTGAACTCTTCGATGTACACGGCCGCAGTCTAGGCCTCAGAGAACCTTCAAGGCGGTCACAAGGGAGTCGAAAGTGAGCCCGCTTAGGGTGGCCGCATGATGCGTAAATGGGTGCAGCGATCGTTGCTCGTACTGGGGTGGGGCGCGGTCGTCGCGGCGGTGATCGGGATCGTGTTGCACGTCGTGGACTGGTCGCAGAAGTCGATGGTGCTGCTGGCTTCGGGGGCGATGTGGTTGATGCTCGGCGCGGTCGTCGGGCTGGTGCTGATGCTGCTCGCACGGGGTTGGCGTAGCTCGGGGGCGGCGGCGCTGGTGCTGGCCGGTGCCGCGTGGTTGGTGGTGCCGTCCTACATTCCCGAGGCCAGGGCAGCCGCCGGGCCGGAAATCGTTGTGCTGCAGTCGAATATTCTCTTCGGGCTGGCCGATCCGAACGCGGTCGTCTCGACGGTGCGCGACAACAACGTCGACGTGCTCACGGTCGAGGAACTGACCCACGACTCCATCGTGCGCTTGCGCGAGGCGGGCTTGGAAGAACGACTGCCCTACTTCTACACCGAGGCCACCGAATCCGGTGGTGGCGGCACCGGCATCTACAGCCGATACCCGTTGCGCGACACCAAGAAATACGACGGCTTCACCATGAGCAATATCTCCGCGATCATGGAGCACCCGCAGCGCGGCCCGATGCCGGTGTTCGCCTTCCACCCGATCCCGCCGAACCTCGACTTCGCCGCCTGGTCGGCGGAGATGCGCAAGATCGACGAGATCCTCGCGGCCACCAGTGCGCCCGCGATCGTCGGCGCGGATTTCAATGCGACACACGACCATTCGGCCTACCGTGCCCTGCTCGACGGTGCGTTCGCCTCGGCCGCCGACCAGACCGGCGACGGTGTCCTGCTCACCTTCCCGGCCGATCGCCGGTGGGGCCCGGTGATCGGCATCGATCACATTCTCGTCGCAGGTGGGGTGGCAGAACAGATCCGCACCCTCACCATCCCCGGCTCCGACCACCGCGCGGTGCTGGCCACGATCCGAATGGACTTGTGACACCAGTCGTTTACCATGTGAGCGCTCGATAGCGGACCGCACAGCGTTCGCGTCATTTTATGGGGAGGACAGCGCGTGAGAAGACATCGGTTCGGCGCGGCCATGGCAGCTTTGGTGAGTATCGGCATGCTCGTATCCGGTTGTAGTGCAACCACAGTCGCGAGCGACCAGGCACAGCCGGTCATGGACAACCCGTGGGAGGTGGCGGGCGCGGCGTCGTCCACCGGCCCCAGCGGTTCGCGTCCCGGTGTGCCCGACACCGACAAGAAGGCCGAGAACGGGGACAACGGCAAGATCGACAAGCTCGCTCTCAACGCCCTCGCCGACATCGAGGAGTACTGGAAGACCGAGTACCCCAAGACTTTCCGCGGCGACTTCAAGCCCGCCTCGAAGGTCATCTCGTGGTCGGCCCGCGCCACCGAGGCGGAGTCGGTGCAGTTCTGTAAGTCCAGCACCTACAAGCTGGTCAACGCCGCCTACTGCCCGCTCGACCACACCATCGGCTGGGACCGCGCCGTCCTGCTGCCGCTGCTGGTCGAGAAGTACAAGGAGATGTCGGTGGTGATGGTGCTGGCCCACGAGTACGGCCACGCCATCCAGTCACAGGCCGACCTGCTGCGCGGCTTCTTCACCGACGCGCTGGTCAAGGAACAGCAGGCCGACTGCCTGGCCGGTGTGTTCCTTCGCCATGTGGCCGAAGGCAATTCGAAGCACTTCACGCTCAACACCACCGACGGCCTCAACGGCGTGCTCGGCGCGACCGTGGCCGTGCGCGACCGTGACCCCAACGATCCCGACGCCGTGCACGGTTCGGCGTTCGAGCGGGTCAGCGCGGTGCAGATGGGCTACACCGACGGCGCCAAGTCCTGCAAGGACATCAACGAGGCCGAGATCGAGAAGCGTCGCAGCGGACTGCCCGTCACCTTCGAAGAGGATGAACGCGACAAGCAACTCCCGGTGGACAAGGAAAACCTGACGATCCTGGCCAACCAGCTGGGCAAGTCGATGCCGGTGAAGAACGCGCCGAAGTTCGACTACGCCGGCGTCACCCGCAACTGCTCGTCGACGACCACCACCGAACCGGTGTCCTACTGCCCGGGTTCGAACACCATCGGCACCGACATTCTGGCGATGGCCAAGCGGGCCGGTGAGGGTGCGAGCACCAAGGAGGAACCGCTGTCGGCCGTCGTCACCGGCGACTACAACGCCGCCGTGGTATTCGTGTCCCGCTATGCCCTCGCGGTGCAGCAGGATCGCAAGCTGTCACTGACCGGCGCCGACTCGGCGGGCCTGCGCACCGCGTGCCTGACCGGCGTGCTCACCACGAAACTCAGTGAGCCGAACAGTGATCCGCGCCTGTCGGCCGGTGACCTCGACGAAGCGGTCTCGGGCCTGCTCGCCGACGGACTCGCCGCCTCCGACGTCGACGGCAAGGTGGTGCCGAGCGGATATCAGCGCCTCGAGGCGTTCCGCACCGGCGTCCTCAGCGGCGAACAGGCCTGCCTGAACCAGTTCAAATAGCCGCGGGCAGTGACCGTAGGGAGCTGAGGGTGTTCGCCACCGCGCGGGCAGCCTCGGCTCCCTTTGTCACGAAGTGGTTGGTGTAGTAGTCCACGTGCTCGCTGTGCTCGTGGAAGTGGTGCGGGGTGAGCACCACCGAGAACACCGGCACATCGGTGTCGAGCTGCACGCGCATCAGGCCGTCGATCACCGCGGAGGCGACGAAGTCGTGGCGGTAGATGCCGCCGTCGACAACCAGCGCCGCGGCGACGATCGCGTCGTAGCGGCCGGTGCGGGCCAGGCGCTTGGCGTGCAGCGGGATCTCGAAGGCGCCGGGGACGTCGAACACCTCGACGACATCGGGGTCGAACCCGAAGCCGGTGTATTCGGCGAGGAAACCCTCGTGCGCCTTGGTGACGATGGAGCTGTGCCAGCTCGCCCGGATGAAGGCAACGGCGCCGGTAGACGTGGTCATGCTCGGAGTCTACTAGGTCACCACAACGAAAAGCTACCGGTCGGTAACATGCGCTGACAGCCAGTCGGTGACGTCGCCGAGCACCTTCGCGCGCTCGGGTTCGTTGAAAACCTCGTGGAACAGTCCCGAGTAGCGCAGCACCGTCACATCGGTCGAGCCCGCGTCGCGTTCGAGCAGATCGGCGCTCGACGGTGACGCGATCACATCGGCGGTGCCGTGCAGGACCAGCAGGGGAGCGGTGAGCGCGCCGAGCCGCTGCTTCACCAGTGCCGTGTGCTGCAGGATCTCCACCGCGGTGCGCGCGGGCAGCTTGCCGCGGAAGGTCAGCGGGTCGTCGTCGTAGGCGCGCACCACCTCGGGATCGCGGCTGATCGTGGATGAATCCAGGGTCAGCACACCGAGATTCGGCGCGAACCGGGTGAGCAGGGGAGCGGCGAGGCGCTGGAGCGGGTTGCCGACCGCGATGTCCAGTGGCGGCGCGGACACGATGATGCCCGCCACGTCGACTGGTCCGCGGGTCGCCTGATGCAGGACGACAAGGCTGCCCATCGAATGCCCGAGCAGGAACCGGGGGACACCGGGATGGGCTGTGCCCGCGAGATCGAGCAGCGCCGCGACATTGTCGGCGGCGCTCTGCATCGAACCGATATTGGCGGCCGCGCCCTCGGACAGACCGTGCCCGATGTGGTCGAGCGCGTAGACCGCGAAACCTTCCGCGGCCAGCTCGTCGCCGACATGCTCGTAGCGTCCCGAATGTTCGGCGACGCCGTGCACCAGCACCACCACCGCGCGCGGGGCACTCTCGGGTTGCCATGCGCGCCAGGCGATCTTGCCGCCGTGGCCCGCGAACTCGCCGGTGTCGGTTGTCATCGTGGCGCTCCTGTTGCTTCGGGCGCCGCGGCGAGCCGCTCGATGAGACGCCGGTTGAACTCGATCAGGCGAGCGTAGTTGAGTCGCGAGATCCGCTCGTCGGTTCCGTGGATCCGTTCGAGGTCGGCCGAGGTCAACACGATCGGCGCGAAATTGCAGCGGGTGACGGCCAGACCGTCGTAGTGGCGTGAATCGGTGGCGCCGGGCACGATTCCGGTGGTCGTCACGATTCCGGGCACCAGGCTCGACGCCAGCTCGGCGATCAGGTCGAAGGCCGGTCCGGGTTCGCTGAACTGCGAGGGCTCCGACGCGGGTCCGACGAGGTCGATCGCCACCCCGATATCGCGGATCACCCGGGTGCAGTGCGCGAGCACGGCCGCCACCGAATCACCGGGCAGGATACGGAAATTCACCAGTGCCTCGGCGCTCTGCGGGAGCACATTGGCCTTCACTCCGCCGCTGATCACCGTGGGTGCGGTGGTGGTGCGAACAAGGGCCTCGGTGGTCGGGCCGGTCGCCATGATCCGGGCGATGAGCGGTCCGGTCAGTTTGGACAGCCCGCGCGCATCGGTGAGTTCGAGCAGTCGGCGTCGCGGTTCGGGCAGCGCTTCGCGCATGCGGGCGAGCATGTCGCTGATCACCGGGGTGAGCCGCAGCGGCATCGGATGATCCTGCACCCGGGCGACCGCGCGTGCCAGCCGTCCCACCGCGGTCTGCTTGCCCGGCATCGAGGAGTGGCCGCCGGTCTCGGTGACCGAAAGCCGCACCGTCGCATAGCCTTTCTCGCCGAGCATGATGCTGGCCACCGGCCGGTCGACGCCGTCGGCGACACCTTCGGTGATCACTCCGCCCTCGTCGAGGAGTAGTTCGGCACGCACGTTCTGGTCGCGCAGGTGCTGGGCCATCCGCACCGCGCCGCCGTCGCCGAAGACCTCTTCGTCGTGCCCGAAGGCCAGGAACATGGTGTGGCGCGGGCGAATTCCGGCTTCCAGGGCCGATTCGACCGCTTCCAGCACGGCCAATACGCGGCTCTTGTCGTCGATCGCCCCACGGCCCCAGATGAATTCGTCGTCGACGACACCGGCGAACGGGGGATGGGTCCAGCGTTGCTCGTCGTCGACCGGCACCACGTCCTGATGGCCGAGCAGGATCGCCGACACCGCGCCCGGCTCGGCGCCGTCCCAGCGGTAGAGCCTGCTGTGCCCGAAGGTGGTCAACGCCAGGTCGGTGTGCACGCGGGGAAACGAGGTTTCCAGGTGGGCGGCCAGGCGGACGAACTCCGCGTCGGCGGTGTGCGCGGGATCTTCGGTCGACACCGTCACGCACTGCAGCGCGACGGCCAGCCGCCGGGCGACCTCGTCGTCGACGCCCTCGGTGACAGGGGACAGGGCGGGGTTTTCGGTGATCGGGCGCATCCGTGCCATTGTGGCCCGCCACGCCGCCCTGCGCCCGGCAAAGACGCCCGAAACGCCGGGATCGTCGTGCGGTGTGATGCGGTCAGACGCTCCGGCGACGCGCCATCTAAGCTGACACCATGGCAGGAGGCAAGGGCGGCAAGCCGTCGAAGGAAGCCAGGGCCGCGGCTAAAGCGGCCCGTAAGCAGGCATCACGCGAACGTCGTCAGCAGTTGTGGCAGGCGTTCAACATGCAGCGCAAGGAAGACAAGGCGCTGCTGCCGCTGATGATCGGCGCACTGGTCGGCACCACGGTGATCTTCTTCCTCATCGGGCTGATCTTCGACATGCAGTGGTTCCTGCTGCCGCTGGGTCTGCTGCTGGGTGTGCTGCTGGCATTCATCCTGTTCGGGCGCCGCGTGCAGAAGAACGTGTACCGCAAGGCCGAAGGTCAGGCGGGCGCCGCGGCGTGGGTGTTGGAGAACCTGCAGGGCAAGTGGCGGGTCGCCAACGGCGTCGCCGCGACCACCCAGCTCGACGCCGTGCACCGCGTCATCGGCCTGCCCGGCGTGATCTTCGTCGCCGAGGGTTCGCCGCAGCGGGTCAAGTCGCTCATCCAGCAGGAGAAGAAGCGCACCGCCCGCCTGGTCGGTGACACCCCCATCTACGAAGTCATCGTCGGCAACGAGGAAGGCCAGATTCCTCTCAAGGAGCTGCAGAAACACCTCACCAAGCTGCCGCGCAACATCGACGTCAAGCGGATCGACCAGATCGAGGGCAGGCTCACGGCCCTGAGCTCGCGCAGCGGTCCCGCGATGCCGAAGGGCCCGATGCCCCCCGGCGCGAAGATGAAGGGCATGCAGCGCGCGATCCGTCGCCGCTGATCCGCACTATCGTCACGAGCCCGTCACCTGATCGCAGGTGGCGGGCTCGCGGCGTTTCAGCGGGCGTTGACCAGTGCTGTGCCGGTGGCCTGGTCGTGCATGCCGCGACCGTCGGCGTCGGTGAACAGGGCGGGGATCACGAACACCACGAGCACCTGCCGGGCAAGCGCGCGCACGAACCCGACCGGCACGGCCGCGTCGATCCGCATCACTCGCAGTTTCATGAAGTACTGGCCCGGCGTGAACCCGAACAGCGTCACCGCTGCCACGCCGACCACGAACCACACCAGCAGCGGCACCGACGACGACACGAAGCTGCCCGTGATCACCGCCGCGACTCCGACCGCCATGAACCAGTCGATGAACAGCGCGACCACCCGGCGCCAGGTCGGTGCCAGCGAGCCTGCCCCCTCGCGCGGCAGCCCGTACAGCTCGCCCGGGTAGCCGGGTGTTTCCGAGCCGCCGGGGTCGGCCGGGGGGCCGGAGAGCCATGTGCCGGTAATACGCGCCATGGCTCCCAGGATAGAGGCGCGCGATCGGCCGCCCACGACCGCATTAATGGAGGTCACGTCAGCGCGTGATCGCGCGGATGGCAGGATTAGCGTGAAGGACGCGCCCGGATGGCTGACATCACCCAGGCATCCGGTTCGCGTAACACTGGCGAAACACAGCCTTGACTGTTGGGAAACACCGCGTCCTTAGCGTCAGGTCGCGACGAACCCCTTCGTAGCGACTGCGCGCAGGTCGTTCGAAAGGGCCAGCATCGCGACTGGCTGGGAACCGATTCGTAAGGAGAGCAAGTGACGTTCAGCACGGCCGAAGAGGTCATCCAGTACATCAAGGAAGAGGACATCGAATACGTCGATATCCGCTTCTCCGACCTGCCCGGCGTCCAGCAGCACTTCTCGATCCCGGCCAAGGCGTTCACCGCCGACCTGGCGGAAGAGGGTCTGGCGTTCGACGGCTCCTCGGTGCGTGGCTTCCAGTCGATCGACGAGTCGGACATGCTCCTGCTCCCCGACTTCAGCACCGCCCGGATCGACCCGTTCCGCAACGCGAAGACGCTCAACATGAACTTCTTCGTGCACGACCCGTTCACCCGTGAGGCCTACTCCCGCGACCCGCGCAACATCGCGCGCAAGGCCGAGGAGTTCCTGCGCTCGACCGGTATCGCCGACACCGCGTTCTTCGGTGCCGAGGCCGAGTTCTACATCTTCGACGGCATCCGCTACGGCTCGGAGATGAACGGCTCGTTCTACGAGATCGAGTCCGTCTCGGGTTCGTGGAACACCGGCAAGGAGTTCAACCCGGACGGCAGCCGCAACCTCGGCTACAAGGTCCGGAACAAGGGTGGTTACTTCCCCGTCGCCCCGTACGACCACTACGTCGACCTGCGCGACGAGATCTCGACCAACCTGCAGAACGCGGGCTTCGAGCTCGAGCGCGGCCACCACGAGGTCGGCACCGCCGGTCAGGCCGAGATCAACTACAAGTTCGGCACGCTGCTCTCGGCTGCGGACGACCTGCAGCTGTTCAAGTACATCGTGAAGAACACCGCGTGGAAGGCCGGCAAGTCGGTCACCTTCATGCCCAAGCCCCTCTTCGGTGACAACGGCTCGGGCATGCACGTGCACCAGTCGCTGTGGAAGGACGGCAAGCCGCTGTTCCACGACGAGGCCGGCTACGGCGGCCTGTCGGACCTGGCGCGTCACTACATCGGCGGCATCCTGCACCACGCCCCGTCGCTGCTGGCGTTCACCAACCCGACCGTGAACTCCTACCACCGTCTGGTGCCGGGCTACGAGGCCCCCATCAACCTGGTGTACTCGCAGCGCAACCGCTCGGCCGCCGTGCGTATCCCGGTGACCGGCAACAACCCGAAGGCCAAGCGCATCGAGTTCCGCGCGCCGGACTCCTCGGGCAACCCGTACCTGGCCTTCGCCGCCATGATGATGGCCGGCCTGGACGGCATCAAGAACAAGATCGAGCCGATGGCCCCGGTCGACAAGGACCTCTACGAGCTCCCGCCGGAGGAGGCCAAGAACATCCCGCAGGCCCCCACCAGCCTGTCGGCGGTCATCGACCGTCTGGAGAACGACCACGATTACCTCACCGAGGGCAACGTGTTCACTCCCGACCTCATCGAGACCTGGATCCAGCTCAAGCGCGACAACGAAATCGCCCCGGTCAACCTGCGCCCGCACCCGTACGAGTTCGAGCTCTACTACGACGTGTGATCGTTGACCTGCGTGAAGGGGTGAAACAGCCCCTTCTTTCCGCAGTAGGTCCGCAGCGAATCCCCCTGGCTATCGGCCAGGGGGATTCGTGCTTTTTCGAGGTTTGCGACCAGTGATGACACTCGACGTGGATCGGCGGACTGTAAATCGTCGTGCTGCGGGCCCTGTGATCACTCGGCTGTTTGCGATCGGCCTGCTCGAATCTCCTCGGTTGCTTCACGGAAGGCGGGTGCGGCGTGCGCGAAGTAGTCGAAGAGCACTGCGCGCTGCTCCGGTGTGTAGCGGTCGAGGACCTGGGCGATTCTGCGGCGTGCGGGTGCCACCAGCTCACCGATTCCCGCGAGAGCCTCGGTGACCGGCTCGACGACGACCTTGCGGCGGTCGGTCGGGTCGACTGTTCGGCGGACGTAACCCGCCCGTTCCAGTCGGTCGATGAGGCGGGTGGTCGCGCCGGTCGTCAGGCCGGTTCGCTCCGACAGCTGTCCGGAGGTCAGGGTGCCTGCCAGTGCGAGCTGGCTGAGCGCGTACCACTCGGAAGCGTGTAGTCCCGCCGCTGCCGCGCCTGCCATGCCGTGCAGTCCCACGGCATCGAGGTAGGCACGGAAGACCTCCTCTTCGGAGTTCTGCTGTGCACTGGTTGCCATGAAGCTCGAAGCCTCCTACTCTGATAGTTGCACGCGTGCAGATACTTACTGCATGCAGATAACTTGAACCCTACCCGGAGGAAATCATGGCCACCAGCACCCAGGACGATCGGCGCGCGGTTACCGAGGTGATCGCCGGCCTCGTAGACGCCTGGCGTCGCCACGACGCCGAGGCCTACGGAGCGGCCTTCACACAGGACGCCACGTACATCACCTTCGTCGGCACCTACTACCAGGGGCGGCGTGACATCGTCGAAAGCCACCGCACGCTGTTCGCCAAGTACCTCGAGGGAACCCAGCTCGCCGACGAAATCCTCGATGTTCGATTCCTCGGCCCCGACACGGCCGTGGTCACCGGACGCGGCGACTCGTACAAAGGCGCCCGCCCCAAGAAGTTGACCAAGCTGCAGACCTACACCCTGGTCCGCGAGTCGTCCGGGCAGTGGCGCGTCGCGGCGTTCCAGAACACGAAACGCAAACCGCTGATGGAGGCGATCTCCTTCAAAACGGCCCCCGGCCTGATCCCGTCGGCCCAGCGGTGAGCGCGAGAAGCTGACCGCACCACCGAGCCGCCCGCCATGGCCGATATCACCGAGAGCGTGCGGCCCGGCTGGGTCGACGACGAACTGTTCCCGTTCGACAGCCGATTCGTCGATATCGGCGGCCACACCGTGCACTACACCGACGAGGGACCGGCCCCACACTGGTCACTCTGGTCGGCCAGGACTGGGGGCGGTTCGTCGCCGCAATCCGCGACTGGACACCGACGCAGAGCGAATGAGACAGGCCTATAGCCCGCCGTGTCGGCGATAGACGCCATCACCGCCTGACATCAACCGCGACTGAAGTCGGCCGCATGGTCGCGTACCCATTCCTCGAAAGTTTGTGCGGGACAACCGGTAACGTCCGCGACCGTGGTCGACACCGGGGGCGCGATCTCGGTGGCCTCCCGCCACCCTGCCAGGATCGCCGTGGCGACAACCGGCGGCACGGTCCGCTCCAGCTCTGCCCGCGCCTGTTCGACCGACGACTCCACGACCGCGATGTTCCGGCCGACGGCCGCGGCGATGTAGCGCACCTGTTCGCGCATGGTGATCGCCTCGGGTCCGGTCACCGGGTAGGCGGCCTGGCGGTGTCCAGGCACGGTCAGTGCCGTGACTGCCATTGCGGCCAAGTCCTTTTCGTGCACGGCGGCTATCCGCGCATCGGGATAGGGCAGGTGCACCACATCGTGTTTCCGGATGGACTCCTGCCACCACCAGATCAGGTTCGTGGCGAACATGCCGGGCCGCAGGAACGTCCACGTCAATGTCGAGTCTCGCAGCGCGGACTCGCACCGAAAGTGCGTCCAGGCAATCGGATTCGACTCGGGGTCGGGATCCGTGGCCGCCGCGGACGACAGCAGCACGACGTGGCGCACCCCCGCAGCTTCGGCTGCCGCGACGAAGCCGTCCAGTCCCGCGGGCCGCGCGTACAGGAAGGCATTGTCTACGCCTTCGAGAGCGGCAGGCAGCGTTTCGGGCCGATCCAGATCGGCCGCGACCACCTCGGCCCCCATCGGAAACCGAGCGGCATCGGGGTCACGGCTGACCATTCGAACGTGTGCGGCAACGGAATTCAGGCGGCCCACCACATGGCGCCCGACATTTCCACTTGCTCCGAAAACGACTGTCGACATGCCAGGAGGGTAGGCAGCCGAGCGAGTCCCAGGCGAGGACCTACCTGGAGGTAAGCTGCCGAAATGACGGTAGGCCCGCAGGTCTCGCAGTCCGATGCCGGTGGCGTGGGTGACGGATTTCACCCCGAGTGCGCGTGGCGCGAGACCGTCGACCTCGCAGGCCGCTGGGTCAGCCCCATCCTGCACATCTTGCGCGAGCGGCCATTACGGTTCTTCGAGCTACAGAGCGAGATCGAGGGCATCAGCGACAAAATGCTCTCGCAGACATTGCGCACGCTGGTACGCGACGGTCTGGTCACACGCACCGTGGAACCCGCTACGCCGCCACGAGTGAGCTACGAACTCACCCCGCTGGGACACAGCCTTGCCGAATCGCTGGAGCCGTTCATGGCGTGGATCCGCAGGCACGCCGACGATGTCGCGCGAGCTCGCACGAAACACGACCGGGCCGACCTTCGATCCAGCTGATCAGCAGTACTCGTCGAGCTCGGCATCGGGGCCACAGGTGCCCGGGGATCTCTTGTTCGCCGCGGTAACGACGCTAATGCGCTAGCCGATGTAACAATGGATTCGAGCCTCGTGCCATCGCCCTTGCAGCAATCGCAGTTGAAAGGCTGAAATGTCGCATCGGAAAAGTGCCAAGATCGCCCTCGCCGGTGGCGCGGTAGTAGCCGCGCTCATCGCCACCAGTGCGCCCGCCGCAGCCTCGAACTACATCCCGGTCGAGCTCCCCATGACCATTACGGGCGCCCACGGCCTCGGCTGCTCCGGCGACGTCTGGGCGGTAGGCAACGTCTACCCCGACGGCGACGTCCCCGGCACAGTAGATCTCCAGCTCAAAGGCTGGCTGAAAGTCTTCGGCGTCCCCGCCCCCTGGTGCACCCTGGCCCCGACAGTCCACTGGCGCAATCTCGACACCGGCGCCACCGGCCAAGCCTCCACGTCCCTCGGTGCCTGGCAACCCTTCTTCTGGTCGGCCCCTGTCGTAGGCAACCTCCGCCTCGTGACCGGACCGGGCCAAGTCGAATTCACCCTCACCACCGACCTCCCCCACACCCCGAGCATCACCAACTTCCGGGTTTACTGACACCGAAACTGGAAAAGTACTGCGCCGCAAGGATTTCAAGTACTGTCGTGACCGATTCGATCAGCATGCGACGTGGAATATGCGAATGTTCAAGCGACGCAGTCGCATTCGGTAAGGAATCGACCGAGCAGGTCGAACGGATCGGTGCCGGAATTCCGCTCGGGCAGACTGAATATTGTTGCGGGGGAATCGCGAGTGAAGGGGGAGGTGGTGATGCGCGGCAGAGAGGCGATATCCCGCGACGCGGCGGCGACCCGTGACATGTCACGCCCGGAACGTCTGCACGCCCACAGTGCCGTCTCCACAGCCCTGGCCCTGCACAGCGATCACGCGCTGCGCGAGCTCGTGGATGCGGCCGTGCCGATCGGTTCCGGTATCGGCGGGAAGTCAGCGCTGCTGGAGATCGCCGGAACTCCGGTTTTCGTGAAGCGAGTGCCCCTCACCGACCTGGAACGGCAGCCGGAACACGTCCGGTCCACCGCGAACATGTTCGATGTGCCGATGTTCTACCACTACGGCGTCGGCCTCATCGGTGGAGCGGGCTTCGGGGCCTGGCGCGAGCTCGCCGTACACACCATGACGACGAATTGGGTGCTCGCCGCCGAAGGCGAGAGTTTCCCGCTGATGTACCACTGGCGGGTACTGCCCGACGCGACGCCGCTGCCGACCGAGCTCGCCGACATCGATCGCGCCGTCACCTACTGGGACGGCCGACCCCAGATCCGCCACCGGATCGAGGCCGTGCGTGACTCTTCGGCGAGCATCGCACTGTTCCTGGAGTACATCCCACAAACCCTGCACGAATGGCTGAACACCCAGATCGAGGCGGGCGACGCGGCCACCGACCGGGCCTGCGCCATGGTGGAGCGCGAGCTTGCCGCGGGCACCGCGTTCATGAACAGCCGCGGGCTCCTGCACCTCGACGCACACTTCCACAACATCCTGACCGACGGTCACCGCCTCTACTTCGCCGACTACGGCCTCGCCCTCTCCGCCGGGTTCGACCTCGCGCCGCGGGAAGCCGCGTTCTTCGACCAGCACCAGAGCTATGACCGCGGCTTCACCGCCACCTACCTGTCGAACTGGCTGCTCACCGCCCTGTACGGGCTCCGTCGGGACGACCGGCAGACACGCGCCGCGATGGTGCGCGCCATCGCGGAAGGCCAGCCGCCGAAGGGCGTCCCCGAGGGAGCTGCCGCAGTTCTCCTCCGGCAGTCGCCGATCGCCGCTGAGATGTCGGCGTTCATGCTTGCGTTCCAGCAGACGAGCCGGAGCACCCTATATCCGGACGAGGAAATACGCCGCCTGCTGGACGGCCAGGTTTCTGTGTTCGTTCAGCAGAGAAGGGCCTGACGGAGAATGCGGCGTGGCTGATCGAATTGGGGTAGTGAGCGCGCTTCCCCCAGATAACGAGGGTCGCCGCCTGCTCCTCCTCGATGACGGCCGAAGCCGACGTATCGAGCCGGGCCTGACCGATGACGAGATCAAAACCCGCTTCGACCTGGACCTCGTTATCCACGCACCCCGGATCCCCTTCTGTGCAGGTCTCCTCCTCGACGGCCCACTCGCAGGAACGCGCAACTACACGGTCAACAAACTCGGAAACCGCGCCATCTACTACCTTCCTCCTCCACCGGCTGACGATATCCCCAGACCACGCCAACCTGGACTCGTCTACGAAGTCGTGATGCTCGGCGTCGACGGCAAGCCTGCAGAACTCCGCTACGTCACCAGCGCGGAGGTGTCGACAGCTTCGGGGTGCCCTACTCTGCGTCGCAGACCCGAATAGACAGACGCCCTGCTCGCAGCACGTCGACGACCTCATCGCTATCGTGAACGGCAAGCTCGCTACTGGACCGACATGGTCGAGTCGACTCGCGAATCGGAGAGAACGGCGTCGGATCATGGCGGAGGACCTGATCGTGACTCGGGGACTGGTGATACCAGGGTCCGAGTTGCGCGAGCGGTTCTCGCGGTCGTCGGGTCCGGGAGGGCAGCACGTCAACACCACCGACAGCCGGGTCGAGCTGTCGTTCGACCTCGCCAATTCGCCCTCGGTGCCGGAGTGGTTGCGCACCCGGATGCTCGACCGTCTGGCTACTCGTCTGGTCAACGGGGTACTCACGGTTGCCGCTTCGGAGCAGCGTGCGCAGTTGCAGAACCGTGCTACCGCCCGCGAACGCCTGGCTTCGCTACTGCGTGACGCCGCTGCCGCCCCGCCACCGGTTCGCCGCCCAACCAAACCTTCGCGTGGAGCGAAGGAACGTCGGATTTCGGCGAAGAAGCGTCGCGGCGTCACCAAACGCAACCGGCGCGCCTCGCCCGACGACTAGCTCTGATCGCCGGGTAGTAGAACGGCCGGACGCTGTCGGCGTCGTGGCAGCTACCAGATCGTAGTGACGGACGCGCGGCTGACGTGTACTAAAGGGACTGTTGCACAGAACAGTTGAGTGTGAAGGCTTACCGTATGACCCCCGCGCCACCTACCTTCGACCAGGTATGGACCCGTTTCCGCCATCTCCTCGGCGTGTACTCGCCCACCGCCGTTGCGACCCTACAGCCGGGCGCCACCGCCGAGCAGATCGCGCACCTGGAAGCAGCCCACGGTTTCGCGCTGCACCCCGATGTCCGTGCGCTGCTCGAACATCACAACGGCACTGTGTACGCCGAATACGGGGGTTCCGCAGAAGGCGTCGACTTCCTGCCGATGGGGTACATGCTCGACTCGGTCGACCAGATCCTCGCCGGGCACGAGTGGCGAACCACCTTCAGCGCCGAGAACCGAGCATCGGGCATCGGCGAGGAAGACCTCTACGGCCATGCCCACCAATGGGTTCCGATCGCACACTCCATCGACGCCGGCATCTTGTTCGTCGAGCACCGCCCCGGACCGACCTACGGTCACGTCATCGAATTGGGTATCGGCTCAGGCGCTTTCGAAGGCACCCTGTGGGCCGACACGCTGCTCGAATTCTTCGCCGCCCTCGCTGACTCCCTCAACACCCGCACCCCCTTTCACGGCATGACCCCCAGCGTGCGGGAGTCGCATCTCTCCGGGAAGATCTGCCTGTACTGGCTGTGAGAACGCGCCGGTGTCAGGAAGCGCCGCGGCGCAGGCTTGCCTGCTCTGTCCTGGCGAATTCGACTGTGAAACAGACGAATTCGGCCACCGATCGCGATCTCGATCCCGCCGGCCACACGACCGAGTTCACATGCGGGCTCGCGTCGATGGTGGGGAGGTGGACGATGTCTGTCCGTGGATAGGCATTCGCCACAGACAGTGGCAGCAGGGCGACCGCGTGTCCCAGCGCGACGAGCTCGATGACCTGGGTGATGTCACCTACCTCGGTGGTGCGGGCTTCGACTGGTTCGGCGAACTCGACGGGATTGCGCAGGTCCCGACCGGACCAGTAGAGGCGTTCGTCCGGGGTGGCGTCCTGGAATACCGGGATGGTCTCGCCGAGCAGATCTCGGCAGCGCAGTTCGCGCCGGGCGGCAAGGCGGTGGTCGGCGGCGACCACCGCGATGCGGGGCTCCTCGGTGAGCACCTCGGATTCGAGGCCACGGCTGTCGAACGGCGACCCGACGATCGCGACGTCAGCTCGACCGTCGCGCACCATGTCGGCTTGGCGGCGGTGGCCAGCGACGAGGATCTCCACCACCGGACTCTCGTGCGCCCCAGCGAATGCGTCGATGGCGCGCCTCAACAAACCGGATGCCATTCCAGGTTTCGCGGCCGCGACCAGCGTCGATCGGTTCATTCCTGCGCGCTGAGTGCGGGCCGCCGCCGACTCGATGGCGGCCAGCGCGCGAAACGACTCGTCGAGCAACGTCTGTCCCGCGTCGGTCAGGGTGACGCCCTGTGCGCTCCGGAGGAAGAGCTCGACGCCGAGTCGCCGTTCGAGCAGACGGATCGCTCGCGAGAGTGGTGGCTGCGCCATTCCCAGTGCCGCCGCGGCACCCGAGAACGTCGAGTGCTCGGCGACGGCGACGAAGTATCGAAGTTCTCTCACTTCGAGATCCCCCATACCCCGAGGGTATAGGCGGCAACCCGATCTGTCCTTCCTCGGCGGACAGTCCTCTGTTGCGATGGACATGTCCGAAACATCCGGTTCAGTGCGGAAGGCCAACAATGAAGACCACATTGCTCACCGATAGTTCACCGCTCGCCGATGACGCAGGGAAGCTTGTTCTGCGGCTAGGGATCGCGGTCGTGTTCCTGGTGCACGGGCTCGATGATTTTCAGACCGGACTATCGAACATCGTCGCGATGCAGGGCGAGGCCGGCATTCCCCTCAACGAGATGAGTGGTCGGTTCGTGCCGATCTGGCTGACCTTCGGTTCGCTACTGTTCATCGCGGGTGCCCTCACCCGCGTCGTCGCTGCCGGATATGTGTTCATCATGGGTGGCGCGTGGATCTTCGCGCATGCGTCGAACGGATTCTTCGTCGAGAACGGCGGATACGAATTCGTCCTGATTCTCGGTGCTGCGTCGTTGGCATTGCTGTTGACGGGGCCGGGACGATTCAGCGTCGACCAGCTCGTCGTCGACCGGCTGAGCAGGTCGAGCTCCACCCGATCGTCGGCGCGCCAGCGAAGCGGTATTTGAGGCATTGCCGAGGTCGAAGTCGGGTTCGAGCACCCATCATGGGTGTCGCGCAACAGAATCGGCCAGTGCCGCGCGGGCGGCGGCGAGATGGTCGGCGAGGTCGCCGCCCTGCGCGAGCCAGACTCGGTACGCGGAGAAGAAACATGCGATACCGATCTTGGCCCAGAGTGCTGGGCGGACATCGGAATCGAGGGCGACGCCGAGCTGGCGGGCCAGATGCTGTTCGATGAGCTGTTCCACGGCGGCTTGTTTGGCCAGGTCGCGGGCGCGCAGGGCGGGGGAGTCGGCGATCAGGGCGTCGCGGGTGCGTGCTGTGGTGAGTTGTTCGCCGCCGAATCTGTCGATCAGGGGCCCGATGACGACGGCGAGGGTGGTTTCGGGGTGTTCGCCGGCAGGGCGTTCGGCGAGTAGGCGGGTCAGGTCGGCGCGCAGGTCGTCGTCTTCGGGGAAGACCAGTTCTTCTTTGCTGGCGAAGTAGCGGTGCAGGGTGCGGGTGCCGACTTCCGCGGCGGCCGCGATCTCGGCGACCGTGACGCCGTCGAAGCCTCGTTCGGCGAACAGGCGGAACGCGGTGTCGACGATGGACTGCCTGGTCCGTTCCCGTTTGAGATCCCGCAGCGACATCGAGACAGTGTCGCATGGCGTCAGAATATGGCAGACTATGCCATATGACATCAAGTGACAGAATGATCGTGGTGACCGGCGGTACCAGCGGGCTCGGCTACGAATGTGCCAAGGACCTCGCCCGCGACCCGCGCAACACGGTGGTGATCACCGGGCGCGATGCGTCTCGAACTCGCGACATGGCCGCGAGGATCGGCGCACACGGGATGGCGCTCGACCTGTCCTCGCGTGCGTCGGTCGGCGCGTTCGTCACCGAACTCGTTGCCGCAGACCGACCACCGCTGTTCGGTCTGGTGTGCAACGCGGGCGTGCAGTTCACCCGCAGAACCCTCACCGCGGACGGCATGGAGGCGACCTTCGCCACCAACCACCTCGGTCACCTCGGCCTCATCACCGACCTGCTCGACCACTTCACCGCGCCCGCCCGAATCATTTTGGTGTCCTCGGGAACTCATGATCCCGACCAGTTCACCGGGATGCCGCACCCGCTGGACGACACCGCACGCGATCTGGCCTACCCGCCATCGCCGAGCGAATCCGCCCAGCGTGACGCTCGCCGCCGCTATACCACCTCGAAGCTGGCGAACGTGCGGACCGCGTACTACCTCGCCCGCGAGCTGGCTCCGCGTGGCATCACGGTGAACGCGTTCGATCCAGGCCTGATGCCGGGAACCGGATTGGCCAGGGACGCAAGCGCTTTCCAACGGATTGCCTGGAGGACGATCGCCCGCGCCCTTGTCGTCTTGCCTAGCGTTCGCACACCGCGCGCGTCCGGTGCGGATCTCGCTTGGCTGGTCGCGGCACCGGACCGCGAGGGTATGACCGGTCAATATCTGGTACGCCGAGCACCGGCGCGATCCTCCGCGGCGTCCTGTGACGAACCGGCGCAGCAGGCTCTCTATCGAGACAGTGTGGAGTTGCTCGCCGAGCTGGATGCTCGAGCGGGCCGATAATCGGCGCCCCGGATAATCGGGGCTGGACGCCGGGCCGGGGACCGGCAATAGTCCGGGGGTGAAATTGGGTGTGGTGGCGGCTCGGGTAGTGGTCGGGGTGGCGTTGGTGCTCGGGATGGCGGCGCCGGTGAGCGCCGAGTCGGCGTACACGTGGACGCAGGAGTATTTCACCGCGCCCGACGGGACACGACTGCATGCCGACGTCTTGCGACCGCCCGGGGTGGCGGCCGACGAGCGAACTCCGGTGCTGCTCACCGCCAGTCCGTATCGGGCGCATCTGGCATATCTGTCCCTGCCGCGACCGGAGGGTGGGCCGTCGACCGAGAACTTGCCGGTCGAATGGGCGCTGCGGGCCGGATACACGTATGTGATCGTCGATCTGCGCGGGTTCGGTGGGTCCAACGGGTGCCCGGATTACGGTGGTCCGGGGGAGCGGTCGGATGTGGCGGCGGCGGTGGAGTGGGCGGCGAGCAGGCCGTGGTCGACGGGTCGCGTCGGCATGGTCGGGACGTCGTATGAGGGGTGGACCGGGATGATGGCGCTGGCCGCGAAGCCGAAGGGGCTGGCGGCGGTGGCGGCATTCGCGCCGGTTGTCGACCCGTACTCCTACCTCTACATGCAGGGCACCGCGTGGAAGTTCGGCGGAAAACCGTTGACCGAGGACGGAATTCGCCCCGCCGACACCACGGGCGCCGAACACCTGGCCGTCGCGTCGACCCCCGGCCACCCGGCCGACAGCGACGAATACAAGGCCAACGCCGTGGCGATGACACAGGACTGCGCCGCCCGCTACCTCGCCCTCACCACCGACCACAACGGCGCCAACCCGGACTGGCGCGAGCGCGACATGGTCGAGGCGGTCCGCGGCAACACCATCCCGATGTTCCTCGGCCAGGGCTTCCTCGATGCCAACACCCGAGCCGACCGCATCATCGAGGCGTGGGAAGCCAGAGGCCCTGGCGAGCACCGCGCCTGGTTCGGGCAGTGGGGCCATTCGGACTGCAGCGAAAGGTGCGCCACACCCCACTTCGCCTCGGAGCTCTACGCCTTCCTGGACAAACACGTGGCGGGTGCCGATGTCGAGGTGCCGGGTCCGCCCGTGACCGTGGGCCAGTTCGACGGTGGATGGCGCAGCGAAACCGTCTGGCCGCCAACGGATTCCCGGAGCGAGTCGGTCACATTGCGCACCGGTGCCTACAGCGATCGTGGTCTGCTACCCGGTGCTGACCGCGAAATCTGGTCGATCTCGGCGCCGGTATCCGAGCCTGTCCACCTCGCAGGCCGAGCCACCGCCGCGCTGACCCTGTCCGGCCCGCCCGAAGCGACTGTCGCACTGGAGCTTTACGACATCGCGCCCGACGGTCACGCCACCGTCATCACCCGCGGCATCGCTCAGGTCCGTGCTGAATCCGCGGTACGGCTGCTCTGGCAAGACGCCCGCCTGGCCACCGGCCACCGACTGGGTGTCCGAATCACCAACGCGGTCGACGACGTGTGGTCGCACACGCCGACGAACGCGACCGTCACCGTCACTTCCGCTCGCCTGGATCTGCCCCTGCTCACCACGCCGCGCGAGCTGAATCTGCCCGGCGGCGTTCCCACCTGGCACGCGAGGTGGCGAACAGCGGAAGCGATCGCACTCCAGCCGGACATGTTGAACGACCCCACGCTTCGCATCGAGCTTGCCCCGATCGGGTGAGCCAGCGGTTTATGTTGCGGCGGAGACCTGTTCGCCCTGCACCGCACGCGCGACCGAGCCGGGATGAGTCAACTGTGGGTAGTGGCCAGCGCCGGCAATGGTGATGACGGGCCGGTCGGTCGGCTCGACCAGCGGGTCGTCCGAACCGACGATGATGTCGACCGGAACCGTGACACGGGCCAGCGCAGCGGCGAGCTCGTCTCGCGAAGCACCCGCTGCGCGCAGGGCCGCGAAGGTGCGCTGGGCGACGCCGGGCCGCCGCAAGTCAGCGACAGCTGAGGTGACGGCGGATCCATCCGGAATGCCCAGTCGCGCAGCCAATGTCGCCGCCGACATCCGTTTGACGACCTCAGCGGCGATGGGTGAACCCGTGATCCGAGAAGCAGGCCGCTGCAGGAACGCCGGTGAGATGAGCACGAGCCGAGCCACCCGATCGGGATGGCGCAGCGCGAATTCGATTGCGGCCCATGCCCCCAACGAATGGCCGACGATGACAGGTCGAGTCCGCACCGGCGCCATCAGTTCCTCCATCCAGTCACCGGTCGACTGCGAAGACGCCGCCGAGCGCCCGAGCCCGGGGAGGTCGGCCGCCAACACCGGAGCATCCAACTCCCGCGCGACATCCGTCCACGAGTCGCTGTCGAGCGGAATACCGTGCAGCAGGACATATTCCGGCTCGACCTGCTCGCCGATCATCCATGTGCCGTCGCGAAAGCCGGATTGAGGTGCGGGCGTGCCGGTGCCGTTGCGGCTGGCGACGATCCCGTCCGCATAAGTGCGCAGCAGGTCACCGACCGGCGGATGGCTGATGCCGAGACGCCGTGCGACGACATCACTTTCGCTGGTTTCGTACCGGTCTGTGCTGAGGAAGGACAGCGCTTCGGGATGGGCATGGGTCACGGCCCGGGGCAGTCGGCGGATCAGCGCCGTCGGCAGTGTGAAGCGTGGCGCGGCAACATGCAGATGGTCGGCGACGAGCCGAATCAGTTCGGGCAGTGCGGGAGTCGTCGCATCCAGTAGTAGATACGACTGTCCTGCTGTGTCCGGCTGCGTCGGTAGCCCGACGATGAACCGGGCCACGTAGTCGAGATCGACGACCGGAACGAAGGTGTCGGCGGAGCCAGGCAGTGCGGGCAGCCGCCCCTGCCAGAGATTGTCGATGATGTCGGAGAGTCCGAAGAACTGGCCCGGCCCGAGCACCCCGGCCGGATTCGCCATGGTCAGCGGGATGTCACGCTCGGCCGCGATCCGCCGCAGCAAGCGGTCCGCCTCGACCTTCGACGCCTCGTACGCGCCGTCGCCGTAGTCGGGCGCGGCTCCCTCGACGGCGCGATAGCCGGCGATGTGCACGATGCGTCGCAGATCCGGTTGGCGCGCAGCCCATTCCAGCACGTGAACCGCACCGTCGAGATTGACCCGACGTGCCACCTCCGCATCCAGTCCGAACTTCATCAACGCCGCCGCGTTGTACACATCGCGCACCCCGTCGACGGCGTCGCCCAGTGCGAGATCTGGTTCGCCGATATCGGTGGTCGTGATGTGTAGGCCGGCGGTGTCGACGCTGTGCGCGTCGAGCCAGGTCCGCAGTCGATCCTGACTGCCCGCACGCAGCGCCGCGGTGACGGTGTGCCCGGCCCGCAGCAGTTCGGCGACCAGTGAGCGGCCGATGAATCCGGCGGCGCCGAAGACGACCGAGTCGGTATGTGCCATGGTGTCCTACTTTCAGTAGACCGATTTACATATTTTGAAGCGATGCGACCAGAGGTCGAGGCGAACTCAGATCAACACGTCGATGGTGTCGGCGAGGTGTCGAAGCGGTTGGCGGGACCGATGCGTGCGAGCCAGCACCAGCCCCCCTTCGATCAAGGCGAGCGCGACCGTGGTGATCCGCTCGGGTTCGGGATGGCCGAATCCGATCAGCCGCTCCCGAATCGCCTCTTCCCACAGTCGGTAGGTCGCCGAACAGGCTTGCTGCACAGCCGCATTGGTGGACGCGGTGTCCAGGGCGACGGTCGCGACCGGACATCCGATGGTCCAGTCCGAGGCTTCCAGCTGATCGCCGAGCAAGTTCACCATCTTTCGCGCGAAATCCCGCGCATCCGTCGCCTCGATCGTGCGGATGATCGCCGCGATATCGGCACCGCTCGCGGCGAGCGCCGCGGCCACCAATTCGTCCTTGCCGCCGGGGAAGTGGAAGTACAGCGATCCGCGCGGCGCTCCGCTCTCCTGCACGATCTGGTTGAGTCCGGCGCCGAAGTAGCCGTGCGACTCGATCAGCGAGCGCGTCGCTTTGATCAACTTGCACCGCGTTTCGGTTCCCTTTTTGCCCACACCCGCAAAACTAGACCGATCTGCATATTTTCGCAACCGGCGGACGACCACAGGTGGCTGGTCGTCTACTCGCGGTGTGTTCTCAGTAGTTCGGCAGCGTCCCCGCACAGTCGGTCGACAACGGCGGCGGCAGGCTCGATGTGGGTCACCAGGCCAACACCCTGACCTGCGTCGACGGGCGCGAGCCGGGGATCGTCGGCCGCGATCGCCGCGCGGAGGCGTTCGGAATCCGGCAGCTCGTCGAGTCCCGACCACGGGTCCGTGAACTCGTTGCGCAGCACGCGCGCCGGATAGATCGATGGCCATGGCAGCTCGAGTGCCTCGTCGAACGCGGTGGTGACGGTGGTGCTGCCGGCATCCGCGGCCAGCATCGCGAGGCGGGCGGATTCGGACAGCAGCGATTCCTCGGCGGCGGCCAGACAGGTCCCCAGCCATGCGCCCGCGGCACCCGCCGCGAGCACGGCCGCGAGCGTGCGCCCGGAGCCGATACCACCGGCGGCCAGGACCGGGACGGTCGCGATGTCGAGGACGGCGTCGAGCAGCGGCAGCAGAGCCAGCCGGTCGGCGCCGTGACCACCACCTTCACTGCCGCGCGCCACCAGCACGTCGATGCCCGCATCCTGGGCTCGGTGCGCGCCGGGCGCGTCGTACACCTGGGTGACGGCGAGGATACCCGCGGCCCGCACCTGTGGAACCCAGGAGAAATCGGTCCCGAAACTGACCGAGATGATCCGTGGGCCTGCGGCGATCGCGGCTTCGAGCAACCCGGTTTCGCGGGCGGCGACCCAGTCGACGAGCCCGATCCCGTCCGGCGTCCCCGCGACGGCCAACTCGCGCCGCAACGCCGTCACCGACCCCGCACTACCCATCCCGATCATCCCGAGCCCGCCCGCCGCGCGCACCGCCGCCGCGAGCCGTCCGCCCGCCGCGCCGCCCATCGGCGCGTTCACCACCGGCACGCGCAGCCCCAGCGATCGCGACCATGGTGTCGACAGTGTCTGCTCTGACATCGGTGCACCTTCCGTCACGGACATGACCCGACCATCATGGCAGCCCAGCGCCGGGGCTCTCGTGAGGCGGCACATGCCGGGGTGCCCGTGATGACGCTCGAATCGGAAAGGCCTGTGTGGCAAGGGTATTCGCAACACTAGCCACGCCGACGCGCCGCGGGGCGCGAACCTCTGCGGCGGATACGCGCGGCGCGTATGTTCGATCACAATGCCGGACGACGAGACAGGATTGCGATGACGATCAGAGATCGCGTCGAACAACTGGTGGCCGAGCCGCCGGTGGTGTTCGGCGAGCCGTTCGACACGGCCGACGGCACGACCGTCATCACTGTCTCGCGCGGTGGCGGTCTCCTGCGGCACCCCCGCCCGATCGGGTTGTTCGTCGTCCACGAGGGACGCGCGCACTGGACGCCCGCGATGGACTCCAATCGCATCGCTCAATTGGGGGAGTGGATCGGTCTGCTCACCGGAGTCATCGCGACACTGGCGGTTCTGCGTCGTCCACCGTGGCCGGACCTGCGCCGGACCCGCTGAGCCCGTACAGCGCTAGCGTTTCGAACCGCTGCCAAGCCTGGGCGGGCGGTGTCGGTGAGGTCGGCTCGATCACCGGGCCGAGCACGCCGAGCAACCCCCACGAGAGGAATTCGATCGTGCCCGGCGGCTGGTCGCCGAGGAGTTCACCGACCAGTTCGGCGACACACTGCTGGTAGGCGCGCACGACGGTCGCGGTCGCCTTCGGTCCGATCAGCGGGCGATAGACCTCGGGATACTGCGCGGCGAGATGGAACATCACGCGCAGCGGCGCGAGTGGGGAACCGGGCGTGGTCGTGCGGATGATCTCGCGGCGCAGGAATTCGGTGCAGCTCACCAGCAGCAGGTCGTCCTTGTCGCGGTAGTGCGCGTAGAAGGTGGACCGCCCCACATCGGCGCGGCCGATGATGTCGCTGACGGTCACCTTGTCGTAGCCGCGCTCGATCATCAGCTCGATCAACGCCTTGTGCAGGCTGTCCCTGGTGCGTCGAACCCGGCGATCGGGGTGCTCGGCCATCGCTTCCTCCTGCACGGTTTCCCCGGATCTGTTCGATAACGGACACCTCCGGCGATTCTGCTCCTGGTGACGTGTGCGGCCACGCCCGACCATGAACTCATGTCCCGAAACCAGCTTCTCACCCCCATGTTCGTCAACGACTCCGACACCGGTCTCGTCATCGAAGGCCTGCGCCGCTACAACGCGTTCACCTCGGTGTTCTTCCTCGGTAGACATCGTCGACTGCTCGCCGAATTCGTCACCCTCGCCGGTGCGCGACCGGGCGATCACGCGCTCGATATCGGTTGTGGCCCTGGCAAACTCGTTCGCGCACTCGGTGGGGCGACCGGGCCGACCGGTGCCGCTGTCGGCGTCGACCCCTCGGCGACAGCGGTTGCCGACAACAGCGACCGTGATCGCGCCGCCCAGCACCGCTACGTCGTCGGACCCGCGCAGGAACTACCGCTGCCCGATGCCGAATTCGACGTGGTCACCTGCACTTTCGTCATGCACCACATTCCCGAGTCACGCCGAGATGCCGCGATCGCCGAAATGTGGCGGGTGCTGCGGCCCGGCGGACGACTCCTGCTCGCCGACGCGTCGCCGTCACCCCGCATGCGGGCGGTGCTCTCGCTGTTTCTCGGCCGCGGTGGTGACCCGTTCGCCGACGCCGACATCCGCCACTACACCGATCAGGTCGAGGCGGTCGGCTTCACCGAGCTCACCTATCGGCAAAGCCGCGACCAGACCGGCATCCTCACCGCGGTGAAACCGGTGGTCCACCACTGATCCGGCGAAACCTGTCGGTGCCCTCGGCTAGGGTCGGTCTCGACACGATCATTCGAGCACGGGGGTGCGGCATGGAGTTCGATCAGCGCGAAATCGAAGCACGGGAGTTCGCGATCGCGGCACACGGCGATCAGCGCTACGGCGACCATCCCTATGCCACCCATCTCGCCGCAGTCCGCGGTGTCCTCGACGACTTCGGTTACGACGGTGAACTAGCGCAGGCCGCGTGGCTCCACGACGTCATCGAGGACACCCCGGTCACCGCGGAGGATGTCGAAGCCCGGTTCGGCCGTGCGGTTCTCGACCTGGTGTGGGCGGTCACCGGCATCGGCCCCGACCGCAAGGCGCGAAACCAGAACGCCTACGACAAGATCGCCGCCCACCCGCGCGCGGTGATCCTCAAACTCGCCGACCGCACCGCCAATGCCGAGGCCAGCCCGCCCGCCAGCAGTTGGATGGGCATGTACCGCACCGAACACCCCACCTTCAAAGCCCACCTCGGTGGACTACTGGCCGACGACCCCACCGTGGCGAGCATGTGGGAACGCCTCGACCGCCGCCTCGATCCCTCGGTCGCTCCGCCCACCGATCAGTGGGTCGAGATCGACCAGTTGGTAGCTGCTGGCGAACACGAAAAGGCTGTCGCGGCAGTACAAGCGGCCTTCGACTGCAACCCTGGCGAAGCAGAATTAATCCTGGCCGAGCGCGCCTGATCGGACCGGGGGCACAAACACCAGTCAGCTGGCGGTCGACCCGAAAGCCGGGCAAACCCCAGCTGAGCTCGCCTGAGTCGCGTGGCAGTGTGTGATCGAGTAGCGCGATTCAGGCGGAGGGGCGCCCCGGGGTCGTTGGGCCGCGCGCGGCGAACAGCCGAGCGGCTGCGGCGGCCGCGAGGTCCTCGTCGAGCTGCTCATGACCGGCTGTGCCGCCGCCTCCTGGCCCGCCGTCGTCAGCGATGACGCGTCGGGCCGAGAGGTGGATCGCGTCTACGCCGGCTCGCTGTAGTGCCGGAATGTCACCGACGGTGATCCCACCACCGGCCATGATCTGGATGCGCCCTGCCGCGTGCTCGACCATCGCGGCGAGTTCATCGACTCCCTCGGCGCAGGTGGCTGCTCCACCCGAGGTGAGCACCCTGGTCATGCCTGCGGCGATCAACGTGTCGAGCGCGGCCTCGCGGTCGCGGATCTGATCTATCCCACGATGAAAGGTCAGCTCTATGTCACCAACATTGTCGAGAACACGGCGCAGTCCCTCGACATCGACCCGGTGGTCAGGGGTGAGCGCACCGACCACCAGACCGGCTGCTCCGGCCGAAACTGCCGCGCGCGCATCAGCATTCATCACCGCGAGCTCCTCGGCATCGTTATACACGAAACCGCCTGCCCGGCACCGGATCAGTACGTGGACGGGAATCCCGGTCCCCACCACCGCCTCGATCGTCCCGATGCTCGGCGTCAGCCCACCCGTACTGCCCAGCGCCGCACACAATTCCACCCGATCCGCCCCGACCCGGCGAGCGCCGAGCGCACCCGCCACGTCCTGTACCGCGAACTCGAGCGCGGTCACGTCAGAACGGCTGCCAGGCGGGCTTGTTCGCCAGCGCGTACTTGTAGTAATCCGCCAACTTCAGCTTGCTCGCCGCCGCCTCGTCGATCACCACCGTGACATGGGGATGCCACTGCATGACCGAGGCCGGGCAGAACGCCGACAAGGGCCCTTCGGCGGCGGCGGCGATCGCGTCGGCCTTGCCCGCGCCGAGCGCGATCATCACCAGGTGCCCGGCCTCGTTGATGGTGCCGAGGCCCTGAGTGAGCACGTGATGCGGCACGTCCTGCGGCCCGTCGAAGAAGCGGGCGTTGTCCTCGCGCGTCTGCTCGGTGAGCGTCTTCACCCGCGTGCGCGAGGTCAGCGCCGATCCGGGCTCGTTGAATCCGATGTGCCCGTCGGTGCCGATTCCCAGCAATTGCACGTCGACCCCACCCGCCGCGGCGATGGCCGCGTCGTACCGCCGTCCCTCGCCCGCGACGTCACCTGCTTCCCCGTTCGGGCTCAGCACCCGCGCCGGATCCAGGTTCACATGGTCGACGAACTCCGACCGGATCACCGAAAAGTACGACTGCGGATGGTTTTTCGGCAAACCGACGTACTCGTCGAGCAGGAAGGCGCTCGCCGTGGAGAAGTCCAGCTCACCCTCGCGGTACCGGCGCGCCAGCTCCTGGTAGCTCCCCAGCGGCGACGATCCGGTGGCCAGACCGAGGATCGCATTGCCGCCCTGCACATAGCCGCCGACGATATCGGCGACCGTGCGCGCCACCTCGTTTTCGTCCGCCCGGATCACGATTTCCATCAGCTTCCTTCCGTTCCGGCGACGAACACCCGTCGCGGCTGCAATGACTGGTCGGTGACGAGAATGTCGGCGCGTGCACCGACGGTGAGACTGCCGCGTTCGCCCGCGAGGCCTAGAACGCGAGCGGGCGTGCGGGTCGCGGAGATGACCGCGTCGGACAGGGGAACGCCGGCCGCCAGCACGGTCCAGCGCAGCACATCGACGAGTCGAGCTGTGCCACCCGCGATCGCTCCGGGTGCACCGCCGTCGCTCGCAAGCCGGGCGACACCGTCATGAACCCGAACGTCGAGTGCCCCGAGGTGGTAGTCGCCGTCGCTCATACCCGCCGCCGCCATCGCGTCGGACACCAGCGCGATCTGGTCCGGCCCGACGGTGTCGAACACCATCGCCACCGTCTCCGGCGCCAAATGCACACCGTCAGCGATCAATTCGACCACCATCTCACCGCGCCCGGCCGCGGCCAGGCAGGCGGCGACGGGCCCGGGGGAGCGGTGATGCAGTGCGGGCATCCCGTTGAACAGGTGCGTGGCGGTGATCGGACCGCCTGCTTCGGCAATGCGCGACGCGGTGGTCGCGGCATCGGCGTCGGTGTGCCCGAGGCTCGGCAGCACATCATGACGCCGCATCGCAGCCAGCAGTTCATCGAAATGCGCGGTCTCGGGAGCCAAGGTCATCGACCGCACCGTGCCACGCGCCGCCGCGTAGATCCGCTCGAACAGCAGGGGGTCGCCGGGGATGATCGCCGCGGGATCCTGTGCGCCACACCGGCTCGCATTGATGAACGGACCCTCGAGATGCACCCCGAGCAACGCCCCGTCCTCGACGAGATCGGCCAGCATCGCCGCCTGCGCGACCAGCACCTCCGGCTGATCCGACACCAAACTGCCCATCAACCCGGTGGTGCCATGAGCCCGATGATGCGCCGCCGCGACCCGGGCACCTTCGGCGTCGGCATTGGGAAACCCGAACCCGGCCCCACCGTGGCAGTGCAGATCGATCAAACCCGGAAGCACCAGATCAGAGCTCGACGCCGGAAGATGTTCGGGCGCGGGATGATCCGCAGCCGCACCGACCCAGGTGATCAGCCCCTCATCGAACTCGACCACACCATCGGCGATGTCACCCGCGGCCGTCCCGACGAGTCGACCGCGCACGAACCCCGTCACCACGAACCCTTTCGACTACCGGCAGCGATCGAGGACCGCCGCCGAACACCACACCGCGATCCGGCCGACGGCCGGACCGCGTCCCCGACAACTCTTTTCACGCCCGCCCGATGATCGCCGCGACCGCATCCCGCGCCATCTGCGGATTCCGTGCCGCACACGCCGCATCCGCCGCATCCTGGCACCGCTGCATATCCACCGCGGCCAACGCCGCCCGCACCGCGGGTAAGGCGGGCACCGACATCGACAAACTCGACACGCCGAGCCCCACCAGCACCGGCGCCAGCGTCGGATCCGAGGCCGCCTCACCACACACCCCGACCGACTTGCCCGCCGCCGCACCGGCTGCGCCGACCATCGCGATCAAATCCAGCACCGCCGGCTGCCACGGATCGAGCAGCTGCGCCAGCCCACCCGCCATCCGATCCACCGCACACGTGTACTGGCTCAGATCATTGGTCCCGATACTGACGAAGTCGAGATGCGCGAGCAGATCGGCGGCCCGCAATGCGGCCGCCGGGATCTCGATCATCGCCCCGACCTTCGTCAGCCCGGATTCCCGTGCCAGCGTGGCGAATCCGGCTGCCTCGTCGGCGGTGGCCACCATCGGCGCCATCACCCACAGCTCGGCCCCGGTCGCCGCGCCTGCGCGGGCCAGCGCTGTGAGCTGCGTGGACAGCGTCTCGGGAAATACCGTGCCGATCCGCAATCCGCGCACACCGAGCGCCGGGTTCTCCTCGGTGCCGAGGTCGAGAAACGGCAGCGGCTTGTCCGACCCGGCATCGAGGGTTCGCACCACCACTCGTCGCCCGGCGAACTGTTCGAGAACCGCTGTGTACGAGGCAGTCTGCTCATCCAAAGACGGTTCGGCTGTCTTCCCGAGATACATGAACTCGGTGCGGAACAGCCCCACCCCCTCACTGTCGACCGGCCCCGCTTTCACCGCGTCATCGACGGTGCCGATGTTCACCAGCAGCTGCACCGGCGACCCATCGGCGGTACGTCCCGGCCCACTGGCCGCAGCGATCCGAGCCTTGTCCGCCGCAGCCTGCTCGAGCGCGGCCCGCTGCTGTTCCGCACTCGGGTCGATCACGACCGCACCGGTGGCGCCGTCGAGCAGCACCGGCGCGCCTTCGACGAGTTGGTCGGTATCAGGGCAATTCACCACCGCGGGCAAAGCAAGGGACTTCGCGAGAATCGCGGTGTGGCTCGTCGGCCCGCCTTCGGTGGTGAGCAAGCCGACCACGTCACTGTCACCCAGCATCGCGGTGTCGGCAGGCGCGAGATCCCGCGCGACCAGCACGAACGGATACCCCGGTTCCGGAATGCCCGGCATCGGCAACCCGAGCAGCACCGCCACGGTCCGCCCGCCGATATCACGCAGATCCGTTGCCCGCTCGGCCATGTACCCGCCGAGCGCTTCCAGCTTCGCGCAGAACCCCTCGAACGCCAGGTGCACCGCGTGTGCGGTCGGCATTCCGGCGGTGAGTTCCTTCTCGGTGGCGGCGACGATGCCCGGATCGCGGGCCATCGTCGCCGACATCGAAAGAATCTCCGCCGCAACACCACTCACCCGCGCGGCCCTGGCAGCCATCTCGTCGGACACGCCACCGAGCGCATCCTTGACCCGCGCCAGTTCCTCGGTGACAGAGCCGCCGACCGGATCCTGCGCCGAGGTCTCGAGCTGCGAACCGAACCGCAACCACGGTGCGCACACCACGCCAGGACTCACCCCGAGACCCCGGATCACCTGTTCCGGCATCAGGCGGCATCCAGATCCGAGGCGATCAGGGTCGCCAACCGGTCGAGCACCGCGTCGGCGCCCTCGGCGTGCAAGGTCACCTCCGCTCCGTGGCCCGCGCCCAGTGTCATCACCGCGAGCACGCTGGCCGCATCGACCGGTTCGCCGCCTCCCAACGAAATCCGCACCGGCACCCCCGCGGCCTGCACGGCCTGGGTGAGTTTCGCGGCGGGCCGCGCGTGCAGCCCCACCTCGGATCCGACGATGACGGTGCGGGTGCTCATTGCCTCACTCACCTTCCGGCTTCTTGTCCAGCTTCTTGTGTAGGTCGGTTTCGACTTCGGCGACCGATGGTGCGTCGGTTCGAGTATCGCCGGTGGCGGTCGCGGCAGTCTCCGCTTCGAGCACGGCCGTGTCGGGCGCGCCGACCTCGACATCGGTTTCGGCCTCGCGACCGGGCGTGCGCAGGTTCCACTTCTTGATCACGAAACTGAACAGCACGTAGTAGATCACCGCGTAGCCGAGCCCGATCGGGATCAGCATCCAGGCGTTGGTGGCCTTACCGAAGTTCAGCAGATAGTCGATCGCACCGGCGGAGAATGTGAACCCGTCATGGATGCCGAGCGCGTTCACCAGCGCCAACGACGTACCCGTCAACAGCGCGTGCACCACGTACAGCGGCCACGCCACGAACATGAAGGAGAACTCCAGCGGCTCGGTGATGCCAGTGACGAACGCGGTGAGACCGGTGGACAGCATGATGCCGCCGACCAGCTTCTTCTGCGACGGACGCGCATTGCGCCAGATGGCGAGCGCGGCCGCGGGCAGCGCGAACATCATGATCGGGAAGAAGCCCGTCATGAACGTGCCCGCGCTCGGATCGCCTGCAAAGAAGCGGTTGAGGTCACCGCGCACGAGCTCGCCGGAGGCGTCGGTGTAGTCGCCGACGAGGAACCAGACCGTCGAGTTCAGGATGTGGTGCAGACCGGTCGGGATGAGCAGGCGGTTGGCCGCGCCGTAGATGCCGCCACCGACGACCGAGTTGTCCGCGACGCCCTCACCCACCCAGGTGAGCGCCGAGTTGAATGCGGGGTACGCGAACGACATGGCGACGCCGACGGTCAGGCCGGTGAACGCGGTCAGGATCGGCACCAGCCGCCTGCCGTTGAAGAAGCCGAGGTAGTCGGGCAATTTCGTGCGGTAGTACCGCTGCCACAGGATCGCCGACAGCAGACCCATCACGATGCCACCGAGGACGCCGTAGTTGATCAGCGCCTGCGCACCCTTTGGGTCGGTTTTGCCCTCGAGCACGATCGGCGACATCGCCTCGAACACGCCGTTGATCACCATGTAGCCGACCACCGCGGCCAGCGCCGTCGATCCGTCGGCTTTCTTGGCCCAGCCGATCGCGATACCGACGGCGAAAATCAGCGGCAGCCAGGTGAATACGGCCTGTCCGGCCGCCGAGATGACCGAGGCGGTGTTCTCCATCGCGGAGAAGCGGCCGAGGAGATCGTCCTGGCCGAGCCGCAGCAGGATGCCCGCCGCGGGGAGCACCGCGATCGGCAGCATGAGGCTGCGACCGAGGCGCTGCAAACCCGCGAACACTTTCGATTCTTGTTTGGGGGTGTCGGAAACGGCAGTCATGTCGACCTTCTTCGTGCCGGCTTCCCGGCGGTCTCGGCGAGGGAGGACCGGCTGGCCGGCCGATCCGGGTTAACTGTTGTGAACCGGTGTCCCTCACGGGTACTGTCCGGTCATAACCAGTTGTCAGTTTGACCAGGTGGACCTCGGATGTCAACCGCTGAATATGATGTGGCGCACATTCGAGGCTCCCATACTGGTACTGGCAACCACCGCGGAAAGGGAGAACATATGTCCAAAGCGGAAGCGATCGTCCAGGGCTTGGGCGGCGCGGACAACATCGTCGAGATCGAGGCCTGCATCACCCGGTTGCGTACCGAGGTGAAGGACGGCAGCTTGGTCGACGAGGCCGCACTCAAGGCCGCGGGCGCACACGGTGTCCTCAAGTCGGGCTCGGTTGTGCAGGTCGTGGTAGGTCCCGAGGCGGACACTCTCGCCGACGACATCGAGGACATTCTGTGAGCATCCCGGTCATTGCCCCCTTGCCAGGCAAGGTCGTGGCCCTGTCCGAGGTGCCCGATCAGGTCTTCGCCGAACAGATCGTCGGCTCCGGCGTCGCCCTCGACCCCGACCGCACCCGCGGCACACTCACGGTGACGGCCCCCATCTCCGGCAAGATCGTCAAACTGCACCCCCACGCCTTCGTCGTCCTCGGTCACGGGGTGGGAGTCCTGGTTCACCTCGGCATCGACACGGTGAAACTGAAGGGCGAAGGCTTCGAACTCATCGCCGCCGAAGGCGACACGGTGGCAGCCGGTGCCCCCATCGTCGCCTTCGACCCGACGAAAATTGCCGCTGCTGGTTACTCCGTCATCTGCCCGGTCGTGGTGATGGACTCCGGCAAGGACGCCGTCTACACTGACTCCATCGGCACCACCGTCGACACCGGCGGCCTGCTGTTCGACTCGCCGTAGCTCCCTGACCTGCTGCTGAACCTTTCGGCGCGCCGACCCGTAGTTCGTATCAGCGGGTCGGCGTCGATCCGTGTCGCATCGATGCAGGAGGTTGACCGGTGAGCGCAGTGGAGCAGACCAGTGGGGAGTTCGCCGAGCGGTTGTTCGGAGCGGCGCTCGGAACGGTCGACATTCTCGCCGTGCATCTCGGGGATCGGCTCGGGTGGTATCGGGCGTTGGCCGACGGCGGACCCGCTGATGCGGTGGAGTTGACGGCACGCGCGGGTGGGGATCGCCGGTATGCGCGGGAGTGGCTCGAGCAGCAGGCGGCGACCGGAATTCTGACGGTGACCGCGGATGGGCGGTTCGCGCTTCCCGCCGCAGCGGCGGAGGTTCTCACCGATCCGAGCAGCCTCGATTACCTTGCGCCACTTGCTCGGATGCTCGCGGGCGCCGCCGTGCAGATGCCCGCGCTGGTGCAGGCCTATCGCGACGGCGGTGGGGTCGGCTGGTCCGAATATGGCACCGAGATGCGCGAATCGCAGTCCGACATGAACCGCCCCTGGTTCGAACAGCGCCTCGCCACCGACCTGGCCGGCGTCGCCGACGTCCACGCCCTGCTCTCGCGCCCCGACGCCCGCGTGGCCGACATCGGCTCAGGCGGCGGCTGGTCCGCGATCGCCCTTGCTCGCGCCTACCCGAACCTGACGGTGGACGGGTACGACATCGACCAACCCTCGGTTGAGATGGCCACGCGCAACGCCGCCGACCTAGGCGACCGTGTCCGCTTCCACCATGCCGACGCCGCCGCTGACCTCCCCGAATCCACCTATGACGCGCTGTTCGCCTTCGAATGCCTGCACGACATGCCGCACCCGGTGGAGGTACTGACCGCGATGCGCAAAGCCCTGCGTCCGGGCGGGGCGGTGATCATCATGGACGAAGCCGTCGACCCGGAATTCGCCGCACCCGCGAGCGACATCGATCGCCTGATGTACGGATTCAGCCTGCTGATCTGCCTGCCAGACGGCATGGCCCACGCCGATTCCGCCGGTACCGGCACCGTCATGCGCACCACGACCTTGGCCGAGTACGCCGACAAAGCAGGTTTCACCGCCGTGGATGTTCTCCCGATCGAAGATTTCGGCTTCTGGCGGTTCTACCGGCTCATCGCCTGATCGGCCAACTCGTCGGTCTGCACCGTCCAGCGTTGGGCGAGATCGGCGAAATACCGCTGGCTGCTCCACAATCGGTAGTTGCCGATCACGTAGACCCGCCGCCGCGCCCGCGACACCGCCGCGTTGAGCACGTTCGGATTCGTCGCCGCCCACCGTCGCGACCCGCCCGCGGCGGGCGAGGTCCCCAGGATCAACACAACCACCTCGGCCGAATTGCCGTGCATCGCATGGACAGTGCCCACTTGGCGCTCCGCGAACTCCACCCCGAGCACCTCCCGCGCGACCTCACGTGCGCCGTCCGCGACATCCCGGAACGGACTGACTACACGGATATCGTTCGGTGGTACCCCGTCGTCGGTCAACTGCGCGAGCAACGCGCCGAGGGCTGCACCCTCACCGGGTATCCAATTACCTTCGGCCCGTGCGGATCTGACGTCGATCCACCGATCCTGACCGGGGAACGCCGGCCGATCCGGCGTACCGAATACGAGCAGGTCGTCGTCGTAGGCGATGTGATGGGTGAGCTCGAAAATCGCCCTGTCACTGCGCCGATGCACCCGCAACGGCGCGCCGACCCAGACCGGCGCCACCGAATCCGACGGCGTCAACCAGGTCCCGTACCGCACCCCACGATCGGCCGCCTGACGCGCCGAGGCCTGATCGGGCATCCATTCCGCATCGAGCCCGTACTGCCGCACCAACGCTTCCTGCGCCGAAGTAGGCAGCGCCCCAACAGGTCCCAGCTGACGATGATCACCGACGATCACCGCCCGCCGAGCCCGCCACAACCCGCCTGCCACCGACTGCGGTGCGGCCTGACCGGCGTCGTCGACGAACAACCACCCGAGCGCCTCGGACCCGAGCCCGGCGAACAAGCGCGGTAGTGCGGTGAAGGTCGTCGTGATCATCGGCACCGCGAAGAACAGCGTCTGCCACGCTGCCGCAATGGTTTCCGGCTTCGGTTCAGCGGCGAGCTCACCGCGGATCAATGCGATGGCGACGATCAGATTGTCGCGAACCCGTGGCGCCGCATTGAGCAGGAACGCTCGATGCAGTTTCAATGCCGACAGGAACAGCTCACGCCGCGCGTCCGCGTACTGCTCGTCCGCCCACGGATTGCACAACTGGAACTGCTCGTCATCGCCCGCGACATCACCGAACGGGATTGTGCGCGACCAGTTCTCGCGCCCACGTTCGATCACCTCGAGTGCCGCGGCCCGCCGCTCGGTCAACTCGACATGCTCACGAATCAGCGTGCGCCCGTGTTCGGCCGCCGTCGCCCACTGCTCGCGCGTGTACTCGACTTCGGTCTGGCGCCGCCGCATGTCCGCCTCGGCGATATGCCGTTCCCGCAGCAGTTCATTGCTGCGCGCACTCCACCGCCGACCCGACCGGAACCCCGTCGACAGCGACGCCACGAACCCCGGCTTCTGCCCGCCGTGCTCGGTGAGGAACTTGCCTGCCCGGTGATGGGCGGCCTGCGCGGCCCGCAGATGCTCGGTCGCCAGCTGGTGGCGTTCGCGCCAATGCGCATGTGCGTCATCAGCATTGGCGATCTCTGCCGACATCGTCTGCAAACCCGCGTTCATCGCAGGCAGTTCGGCGACCGCGTCGGCCACGTCCTGACGCTCCTGCGCGAGCCTGCGCACTTCGGTGCGACGAGTCGTGAAGTCCCGCACCGCGGTCGACCAATCCGGAATCGAATCCGGGTCGGCCTCAGCCTGTTTGAGAATGTCGAGCATGCCGCCGTTCGGGGTTCCGGTCTTCCGCTCGGCCGCGAACCGATCCCCGAACCAGAACTGTTCGGCGAACGTCCGGCGCGCCCCGCCCAGCGCCGCGGCCACCAACCCCCACGCCGGTTCGCCACCGACGAGTTCGGCCAGGCCGGTGAAGTGGTTGAGTTCGCCGTCGATCGCGCCACGCTGCTGGATCTCGGTCACCACATCGGCCGCGGTCCCGTCGCTGTCCGTCGCCAGTACCACCTCGAACCCGGTCACACAGTTCGCGAGCCGATGCGCGCCCACCGTGTAGTTCTTCGCCACCTGCACCTGCTCGGTGACCCCGGCGAACACCGCCATCGGATCGTCGAAAGCCGCCAGTTGCGCGGCTCGCTCGACCAGAATCCCGGCCAGCAGGTCGCGCAGCATGGTCGTCGTACCAGTACCCGGCGCACCGTGCACCGCGAAAATCCCGGACTCGCCCCGCAATTCGGACAGTGCTCGATCGACCGCGAACTGCTGTCCCGACACCAGCGGGTCGCCCGGCCAGCGCCCGTCCGGAATATGTTGGGGGAGTAGCCCTTCGACCACCGCGTCCTGTCGTTCCCGCACATCGATCCGCTTGTCGACGGGCAATGCTTGCGCTGCGGCGAGGTAGTCGCGCAGCGCCGCTCCGATATCGCCGCGGTCCACGGCCTTCGCGAGTGCGGCGAGATCGTCGCCCAACCCGCTGTTCAACCGGTCCTCGACGGCATCGTTGTCGGCATCACGCGCCGCGACCTGCACGCACTCCACCCGCACACCGCCGGCCCGTAACTCCGACCGAATCCCCAGCGCGGCACACAGTTCGCCGGTGAACGTCTGCAGATCACGCCCGGTCAGCCGGGGCGCCTCGACAATGTCGTCGGCACCCGGCTCACCGGCGAACCGCTCGGCGAACGCCAACGCCGACATCCCGGCGAGCCCGGGCGAGATAACCCCATCCGCTCCTGCCGCGAGCACCGAAGCCGCCACACCCCGGCCCGCGACATCCAGCGCACGCCACCGCGGCGCCGGACCGGTCTGCTCGGCATCGGGCTGCGCCTCGCGTGACAGCGTGTCGAGTGCGGCGGTGAACGCCGCCGCATCGTGCTCGAACCCGTCGGCCCAGCCCGCATCGTTCGGACCCGGCGCCCGCAGCCGATTGATCGCCCAGGCCAGCCCCGACAACGTTGCCGAACCCCCGACGACCACTCCGCTGTCGGTCAGCGTCGCCGCGAAAGCCGCTGTGGTCCCGGCCCGCCGAGCGTCGGCTTCGAGTTGATCCTCGCCGAAGGTCCGCACCAGCGCTTCCCGCGCGCGCCCCACTTCGAACAGGCCGCCGTACACGATGAACTGCCACACCCGCCCGGTCTTCAATGCGGGCAGGGCGGCCGGGTTCTCCCACGGCGCGAGTTCATCCGCCGCGAGATCGACTACCAATCCGTCGGTCTCGACGTCGGGCACCAGCTGCGGACCGAACAATTCCACGGTCTGCCAGAAACGCACGAGCCGCGCGGCGTGCTCGGAACCGCCCACGATGCACCCCAATCCGGTCGGCGATCATTGCAGACAACCCCGCTCACGGTACGCGATCAGGATTGCACCGGCACGCTACCCCGACGCTCCCGCCCGCCGTGGCGCGAACATCGGCGCTGGTCCTACCGCCGCGGCAAGCGTCCGCCGCCCCGCCGACGGACTCGAAACCCGGGAAAACCCTTTGACCGCGCCATCGTCGGCCGCGCACGCTGGGACCATGGACGACTTAGCCCGCGCCGCAGACCTGTTCGTGCTCCGTGAGCTGCACGAGCAGGACCTGTCGATGGTCGCTGCCGAGGCCCTCGCACGGGGGCTCGACAGCCCCGCGCTGCTCGAGCTGGCCTGTCTGCACCGAACCGACTGCGGCGCAGCGCCCGAACTGTTCCGCACTGCGCTGGCCGAACTGGATGTGGTGCACGACTGGGCGGCGTGGGAGGTCGATGTCAGGGTCGGCCGGGCGCGCGACCACACGACAGCTCTGCTGGCCGATGAGGGCTCGCTGGCCCATCACCTGGGCTGGATCACGGCGGACCTTATGGAAGTGGCTGGATACCCGGAGCCGCTCGCACCGGAACTGGAAAGCCTGGCCCGCGAGTTCGAGGCATTGTCCGAGTACTTGGACTTCGCCGATCCGACGACGATCCGCGAACAGATCCGACAAGCGTGTCGAACCCTGCTGGCAGGCCCGCCTTACGTGCCGGTGACCCCTCACCTGGTCACAGCACCACCTGAGCTACGGCCTGCGCGGTGGCGTCGGTTCGTGGACGCGTTGCGGTCCAGGCGCGCGATCAGCGCAGAATCATCTCCGCGACGGCTTTCGGTGCTGCCAGCCATTCACGAACGTTGTTGCGTACCTCGGTGACGCGCCTGCAGTCGCAATAGGCGACCACGCCCTCGGCCTCGATATCTGCCGCCCGGCACAGCGCCACCGCGCGCGGCAGATGCTGATACTGGCTGACAATGATCGCCCGGTCGACCCGGAACATCGACTTCGCCCGCTCACAGGTCTCCCGGGTGGAAAGACCGGCACCATCCGACCGAACAATGGCGGGGTCGATGCCGTGGTCGAGGAGATAGCGCGTCATCGACGCGATCTCGTCGCCCGACGAGCCGCCGGCATCCCCGGACAGCAGAATCTGTCCGGCCTTGCCCGCCTCGACCAACTCGATAGCCACATCGAGGCGTCCCCGTAGATAGGCCATCGGAGTTCCATCCGGCGCGACCCTGGCGCCCGGGACGATCACGACCGGCGCGCTCGGCGCGGCCGACACATCACTTCTATGACCGGACGACAAAGTCCACGTCGCAGTGTTCGCCCCCGCGGTCACCAACACGAGGCCACCTGCCAACAGAAGTCCGGCCCTTGCGATGCGCCGCAACCGCCGACGCTCCCCACTATCTTCGTCCGCCATACGCCCTTTCCTACATGAACACCGCGAAAATATCCCCTGACTAGGGGATTTGACATTGCAATTGTCGACACGTAACTTTATTCGAGTCAGAGCGACACGGACACCGACTCAGCCGCCCAGCGGTTCGAGACACGAGGTAGGACGTTGAGCGCCTGACTGATCA
>NZ_JBHYRN010000038.1:0-50168 GCF_042749305.1 Nocardia sp. NPDC058705
GAGAACAACTCCACCATCACCGGGTCAGACGCCGAGATCACCACCGGTAAGACGATACCTGTTGCTGCTCAACGACTTACGGGACATTCCTTAGGGCAATGCGGGCGTCGCCCTATGATCGCTGTTTCGATCAACTGTTCTGAGTGGCTGGAAGGCACCGAGGCACTAGCGGGCGGTCGCGACCACCGAATCATTGACCGACTGGATTACACCGACCAGCCGCTTCGTCTGATCGGGGTCGGGACTGGCCTGCATCGGTAAGTGGCTGATGCCACGGCAAGAACAAGGTAACCGGCTGCGGTCGCCACAGACCGATGCCCTTCCTGCGATGTCGTGCCGGAGAATTCAGCCGTGCATGCGGCTGCAGCTGATAAGTTTGGCAACGAGTCGATTGTTTTCAGACTTTCGCGCCCGCCGAGAACAACCGTTCCCGCTCGCTGGCTATCACGTCCCGAGTGAGGTCGGCTTCCGAAACGTCGTATGCCTCTGGTGCGCTTCCTGCAGTCTCACTCCTCTTCGCAAACTCTTCGAACATCGCGCGTTTGTGGGCCAATATCTCGGTTATCCGCAGGTCGACGCCTTCTTCCGAGAGCAGCCGGTGAACCTGAACAGACTCCAGCTGCCCCATTCGGTGCGCACGCGCGATAGCCTGCCATTCGATCGTCGGCTTCAGCTGAGGCTCGCATATCACTACAACCGACGCCGCCTGGATATTCAGACCAACTCCGCCGGCCACGATTTGCGCTACTAGTACTGATCCGTGCTCGGCCTTCTGGAACTGATCGACCATTGTCTGCCGAGCCTGCGCGGGCACTGAACCGGTGAGAGGCCCGTAGACCTTGCCTGGAAGAGCCGCCGCGACCAGGTCCAATACCGCGCGGAAGTGCGAGAATACGAGCACTCTACGGTTGTTTTCCTCAGCTTCTCTCACGATTTCGATAAGCCGTTGCACTTTGCCTGAGCCGCGGTGTGACATCGCGGCTTGCCGCATGGCCATGAAATTTCCAGCCGTGACCGCCGCCCGATACGTCAAGCGGTCGTCGTCCGAGGTCGGAACCCACTCGTTGACTTCGACGAGATCAGGAAGCTCCACAAGTACGTCTTCTTGGTTTCGGCGCAAGTAGGCGGGTGCAACCTGCTTGCGGAAACGTGCCGGCGTGAACTCATCCGCGTCGACGATGAGCTCTGGCCTGACGTACCCCACGAGATGGCGGAACTCATCGAGTCGATTCTCCAGCGGCGTTCCCGTGAGGAGGATTGCCCGGTCAGCCGAAGAAATCAGGTTAGATGTACGTTGAGATCTTTTCGCCGCCGGGTTCTTGATGTAGTGGGCTTCGTCAACAACAACGCATCCGATTTTGCCAACCTGGGATAAACGGCTATCAAACCATGCCAGAGTTTCGTAGGTTGTAACGGCAACACCGCCAGAATTTATCCAGCTACGCGCTGCACTCTCCCTACCCGTGCCATGAATCCGATGCGGTCGCAACCTCGACTTCGACGCGATCTCCCTCACCCAGTTCGTCACAACCGCCGCAGGGCAGACGACGACTGTATGGTGATCACCCTTGGCGCGCAGATGTGCAAGAACCGCAAGTGCTTCAATGGTCTTTCCGAGGCCCATCTCGTCGCCGATAATAACCTTCCGTTGCACAAGCGCAAAACGTGCGCCGAAGCTTTGGTACCCACGGAGCGACGCCAACAGGTATTCGACGTTGAGTTCAAATTTTCGAATGGACTCGACAATGACTTCTGGGAGGTCACCTCGCGTCTTCCGCTCATCTTCCGTTAGAAATCCGAGCTCTGAAAGCAAGGCGAAGTAATCTGCGGGACGAGATTGAAAGTCGCCCCATGGGTCTCCGACTGCCCTGCCTCCGGCGCCGGATCCTGCCAGCGCCTCGGTGGCGCTCAGTCCTCGAGCACGACGTCCAAGATCGACGAACCAGTCGCCGAGTGCCGCTACTGTGTGTGGGCTCGCCGGGAAGACGAGTAGATGACTGGTCTGGTCATTCACGGTCCGGCCGAGCGGAATCAGTGCGTTTGCTGCTGCAATCTCTAAGGCCGTCGGCGCACCTCGGCGCATACCGTCCCAAACTGCGAGAGCACGAAGCAGTTGGGTTGCTTCGGTCGGCCGCGTCTTGAGATCGATCCGCGGTGGCGTTTCATCGAGAGTTGTCTTCCACAGGGTTTCGGCTGCGCCGAGGATCCGGGTCGCGCTCATCGGTCCAAGACCCGGAATGCGTTCGATAAGGCGTCCCTGCTCTCGGACCTGCAGGACGGTCTTGATGCCTGCCTTATCCAGCGGGGCGATTTGGAGGCGTTCTCGGGTTGCCTCTCGTAGCCGATCCACAGGCATCTCCGCTACCAGGCGCCTGGTTTCTGCCTGGCGAACGTTGTTACCGGCATTGACCGCGTTGCCTCGAAGCGCCTGTGTCCTTTGACCAGCGGCCTGAATTGTCGAAATGGTCGCGGCTAGTCCCGCTACGGAACTTGCTGCTAACAGCTGTGGCGCGACTCCGACGTCTTGTAGTTGACTGCTCAGGCCGACCCAGTCAGCGAGTGCGTCGGCTATGGGCACGGTTACCACCGTGTTGAGCTTCGGCGTCAGCGATTCGAGCTGAGACGCGACATTGTTCAGAACCGCCCACTCGTAGAACTCGTTGAGGAAATCCGCGGACTTTCGGCTTGCCTCACGCTTGCCACTGCTGCGCAAGAACCTTCGAAACCCGGATGCACTCTGCACCTCACGAATTGCGTGGTCAGCCTCGACAATCAGTTGCCGACGTAGAAGATGCTGCTCGAACTCGGTCAGCTTCCGCAGATTGTGGTATTGCGCGAGCGAGCCAAGAAGGTGGGTATGTGAGCTGGTGAGCGGGATGACCCGCCACGCCGTTTTGCCTTCGAGGCGAATGGCGCAGCACTCACGCCGCAGCGCGGCGACGGCCTCCGCCGCCAGACGAGCGACCTGATCATGATGCTCAACAATGGTTCGCGCTTGAATGACCCACCCCGCCACCGCGTGGGTGACTCCAGCGAGCTGTGTCCGTTGATCCTTGTTCATCTGCCTGCCAACTCGTCCTGGTCCCATTCCGGTGCCGGACCAAGCGAACACGACCAGATCGGTTGGCGCAGTTCAGGTCGATGACCCCAGGTGGCAACGATACCGCAATCTAAGCGGAGTCGGATGTCGCCTTGTTGTTCCGCCGTATGGTGGCATTCCCGCGCGAAAGTGGCGCACATCCGACGTGCCGCGGCACCCTCCCCGGTACTGGTGCATCAGGGCACGAGCACCGGGGAGCGTGTAGGCCGCCAGCATCATGACCTCCTGAAGGTCAACCTGCCCCGTGGCCTGCTGGCTCAGGCCTCCTCGAACCCGGACTGATCGAACTTGAGCGTCCTCGCGTTCTCAGACACGGTTCGAACCCGGCTCTCATTGAAGCCCTCGGAGTCAGTCGCCTCGATCTCGATCCGCACCGTGACGCTGGTGTTCTCACCTGAACGAAGGTGCGCGAGCACCTCGTCGGCAATGTTCTTGAACTCCAGCGCGATCTTGTCGGAGTTCAGGGTCTTCACTCCGTAAAAACGCGACGGCCAGGCGATGTCGAACGTCGGCGTCTGCGATGAGCCACTATTCGGCTTTTGGACCGGTGACGGGCCTGTGCCCGGACCCTGCTCGTGGTCAGATTCCGGTGTCGGTGCAGGCCCGGGTTCGTCCGCGCGCTGCTTCTGCGCGACATCAGGGCGGACGAGAAGTAGCGAGTCGGTTGCGACCGGAGCCTTCTCCTTGTCCTCCGGGGTCCAGAGGCCGATGTATCGGTCGGCGGCCGCATCGTAGCCAGCTGCGAGGGCGAACGCGTCCGTCTGCCAGATCATCGGCAAATCGAGGATTCCAGCGGCGAGAACGGACCTGTCACGTAGACGCGGCATATAGGGGTACTGGGCGTACAAGCCCCACAGGGAGCCCAGCGAGACGTGTCCGTCCTTCCAGATCTGCGGAATCTTGCCGATCGCGAGGCGGATCGTTGCCGCGGCCTGCTGCGTCGAAAGGTCACCGTCGTTCCCCAGCCGTTTCGAGACGCGGTCCGCAAGAGCGTCGGACTGACCCTCGACTTTGGTCTCTTTGATCAGGAACGGCGCGCCGGGATCAGGCTGGGCAGGCACCAAGGCCCAGGTAAAGCTCTGCAGCAAACGTGCAGTAACTGTCTGGTCAGCCTGGGTGGCCCGCTGCGAGGCCTGGTTCTTCTGGTTCTGGGTCAGATCGAGGTCGGTCTCATTGGCAAGGATGTGCTTCCAGCCCAGGTAGTCGCGAGTGGCGCTGTTCAGCTCTTCGAGTCGCGCTTCGTCCGCTGCGAGGTAGACGAGCGTATTGCGATGTGTCCGGTTCGAGCTTCCGCGGTGCTCAGTGGCCTGGTGGGCGAACGCCTTTGCGGCTGTGTCCGCACCCCTCTTGTGGGCGACCTTCGGGTGCAAGATAACCAGTCGAGCCTCGTCGGTGTCAGGGATGTCCGCGTTCGACTCAGGGCAGACGTGGACGCCGACGAAGTCGCCGCGCTTGCGTCCCTGGTCTTGGAGGCGTCGGACGATCTCGGCCCACACGTCTTCCTTGTGGAGTCGCTCAGCCTGGTCCTTGGCTGCACGCGAGATGTTGGGCTGGACGTCGTACCAATATTTGCCCGAGCCGGAGTAGAAGTACGTCGCACGGTCACCGAGTTGTGTCAGTGCGGAGTGGAAGTTGCCCGGGATGTCACCGGGGATAGCGGTTCCGAGGAAGACCCGCTGAGCACCGATACCCTTGTGGACCGACCCGGGTGCGATCGTCGGAGCCGCACCGAAGAAGACCGTGCGCGCGAGGCGCTTGGTCAACGCCCGCTGGCCGAAAAGCGGCTTCTCCTTGTCGATACGACCCGGCTCGGAATTCGATCCATCGACATCGGCGTCGATGATCGCCTTCCAGGAGTCTTGCAGGTACTGCGTGAGCTCGGAGTTCACGTTAGACGTGGCGAGTGGGATCGACGCGGGCATGATCATCGGCGACTGATCTTCACCGGTCCAGAGGGCGTGGATGACCGTGCTCATCAGACGCAGGACGCCACGCGTTCGTTGGAATCGCTCCAGCGACGACCATTCCTCGTAGAGGGTGTCGAACAGCTCCGGGTGGATCGGGTACGTCTGCTTGATCCGGTTCTCGTACGCGGCATCGCGAGCCTCGCGAGGGAAGTCGTCGGAAAACTTGCGATACATCTCGACGTAGGCGCGAGCTGTCGCGCCAATGGCCGCGAGCGCCGCGGCATCCGGCTGCTTGAAGAGCCGCTGCTTGACGATGTGATATGCCTCGTCCGACGAGGCCGGACGCCACTGGTCCGCGATACGGCGGACGACGTTCTGAAGGCGTTTGACTGCCTCCAGGCCGTTCTGGCCGCCAACTTCCTCGGCGTTGCCCACGACAATCTTGTCGTTAGCGTCCCCAGTCTCCGACGCCGGAATCGAGATTGCGAGCAGAACGCCTTTGGTGCCTTTTGCCGCCTCGGTGAGCGACTGGGCGAAAGTGAATTGGTCGTCGAACGTTCCGCCGGCAAGGTCGTCGCGCCCCACCAGCGAACGGGCGTACGCAACCCACTCGTCGATCAGGATCACAGCAGGCGCATATTTTGCTAGAAGCTCGTGGAGAGCCTCGCCTGGATGGGTCCTGTCGCGGTCTGCCTTGGCCACGACCGCATAGCCTTTCGGCCCGCCGAGCTGCCAGGCGAGCTCGCCCCAGATGGTGTTCACGTGGGTGCCGTCGTTCTTCGTGACGCCGGACGGGCTGAAATGGTTGCCGACGATGGCGACCCGGTTGACCTTGGTGGCTGAGTAGCCGTTGGCGGTCAGGAGCTCCTGAGTCTCTTGCGGGAAGTTGCCAACCGGCAGACCGGCGGCCACGTGCCACAGCGAAAGCATCGAGTGAGTCTTGCCGCCGCCGAAGTTGGTCTGCAGATTGATGACCGGGGAAGCGTTGTCGTCGCCTGCGAGGCGGCGGACAGCGCGGCCGATAAGGTCGCGGAGACCTTCGGTCAGGTAGGTACGGCGGAAGAATTCGACAGGGTCGGCGTAGTCGGAATCGACCTCGCCACCCGTAGCGACTTTGTAAAGGTCGGCTGCGAACTCCGATGCGTGGAAGTTGCCTGTTGCCACGTCATCGTGAGGCTGGAGCACCTCGCGCCAAGGCCGCAGGCCTGCGGCCTCGGGGTTGTCAACGGCGGCCTTCAGTACCTTCTTGTCGTCCTTGTCAGCGGTGACGCGGCGCAGATTCAGGCGAATACGTCGGACCTCATCGGCGTCCTTGCCCGCGCCGATCAGCTTGAGAAGTCGTTCGCCGGTGTCGAGGGCACGATAGGCATCGTCATCGGTGAATGTGCTGTTGTGCGCCCACTGGTTGCGCACCTCGCGAAGTTCGTTGGCAAAGGTCTCACCGGCGCGGCCGATGGCTTGATTGAACGGGCGCCACCCCGGCTTGAACCCGGTCGTGATGTTGCTTTCGGTCAAGATCCTGAACTGAACCTGCGGGTCCAGGGCGTCGTACGTCTTCGTCGACGGAGCCCCGTTCTTGCTGTCCTTAGTCTGAACCAGCTTGGTCCATACGGCCCCGAGCGCCGGATCGCCCTGACCAACAACGGTTGAGATGAAGTCATCGAGTGCCGGCGCCAGTACTTGGAACATACGGTCGATACGGTCGCGGTTACTCAGAGCCATTTCAGTTCAGTTCCCATTCCTTGTGAAGCACAGCCAGGAGGCCCGCCTGGCGAGCCTCGATCACAGCCGGGGTCCACTCCCCCCGCGAGAGTACTTGAGTCGTGAGCGCGAAGACGGCGCTGCCGTTCGCGCTGGTGAAGTAGTTCGCCGTCTTCTTGGCGAAGTCGTAGTTCTGCGCCTCACCGTTCTTGGCGCGGTTGAGCAACACCAGGTTCCCGAGGCGGTGGGACCCGTGCAGACGTTCTTCGTCGGTGAAGTCCTGCTTCCGAACGTTGCTGCCCTTGGGGTTCTGAGGTAGGACCGGCTCGACGGTAATCATCCTGTGCTGGTAGCTCACGCCGGGCTGCTTGGCAAGCAGGTCTCCAGCCGGAGGAGGACGAACTTGCGGACGAGCGCGACGAGATACAGTCGAGTCCTTCATCAGTCATCCTCCTCGTCAAAGTCGAAGGCGCCCTGCCGAACCACGGGTTTCTTCTTAGACCGGGCCACTTCCAGGATTTCGGACCAGCTCGTGACCAGCGTGTTGAAACTGAGCGCGTCCTTCGTCCAACCGTTGCCCTCGGCGATGCGGAAGAGCAGGTGCGCGAGCTCCTTCACGAGATCGGCGTCCACCGCTCCGTCGGCCCGAGACAACGCAGCCTGCAGGAACTCACCGGCCGGTGCGATGCCGTCGCGCTCCAGCACCTTGATCAGGTGGTGCATCGCTTCCCAGTTGCTGGTGTGCAAGTCCTTAAGGACGTCGTACTCCCAAGACAGGTCGGACGGCTTGATCAACTGAACATCGCCGGCGCGACTCGTCAGGATCTCATCGCGGTCCATCGTCTCAACCTGCGTGTTCCGCGCATTCGCGAGACTTTGAGCCTCGCCGTATGGACCGACGGTGTAGCCGCGCTGTCGGTACCACTGAATCGCGAACCGAGAGACCGGGTCAAAGTCGCCCTCTTGCTCATTCAGGACCTGATCAAGGATCTCGTTGATACGGGCAAGCGCGGATCGAACCGTCATCTTCGAGCCGTCCGGCTCTAGCACCCCGCTGTACCGACTGAAGACAGCCATGCCCGGCCCAATCGCCGCCTGCGGCAGGTCAACCGGGGCAATCTGACCCTGCTGAAGTTTGCGCAGCGCGTCCGGCAACTCAGACTCCAGCGTGGCGATGAAGCCACGGCGGTCGGATACAGCAGCTCCCTCGGGGCGCGGCCGAAGCGACAGCACGATCGATGACGCCAAGGCATTTGTTCCCGCTGCGATGAGCCGGGTGCCACCTTCCGTCCGCATAGGCCAAGTCGATGTGATCTCCCAGCCGGCCCGAATCATGCCTTCAAGAAGCGTTTCCCAACCGCTCGATGCCTCGCCCGCATCGTCGGTCTCACTCTGTTTGAAGGCGTAGTAGACGGTGATCGGATAGTCGGAGCTTGCAGTCTCGCGAGCGCGTGCGAATACGTCCCGGAATCCAGACTCGAAGAACTCCTTCGCGTTTTCCGATCCGTCGTGGCGATAGGGATTGGCCACCAGCTCGTCGGCCTTCGGAACAAGCATCGTCGACAAAAGATCGGGGTATATGTCGCGCAACACTCGGCGGAGCCAAACGTAGAAGTAGTCGGAAAGATCGGAGTAGTTGATGTTGTCGTAGTACGGCGGATCAGTGGAAATGACAACGTCCGCAAATCCCGCCGTCTGGGCAGGTGATTGCGCGACGCTGCCTTGCCCTGCAGGCCGAAGCCCTTCCAATGTGCGTGCCGCGCCGTCAACAACGCCCAGCCAGTCGCCACCGGCTCCAGCAAAAGGCATCGTCTCCGCGAAGTCCCAAACCATGGCGATGGCTTGGCGCCCGAATGCAGGTGCTGTCTTGTCTGCATCGGCTCGCCACCGGGATAGGGAGGAATGGAAGACGCTCATCTTGCTTGCGCAGAGCCCGAGGTAGGTCGCAACGGCGTCTGCGTACGCTGCGTCCGCACCGTCTGCAACTATCCGCTGGCGAACCGTCAACACGAGGTCCGCGAGCGTCGTAAGGAGGGTCAACTGGCGGGGTGTGAAGAGGTCTGAGAACTTGGTCAAGCCGTACTGCGGCGTCCATAGGTTCCGCGGATCGTATGCGAGTTCTTCACTGGGAACGTCATCGGGAGCTGGAACATCAGCCGCGGCCACCTGCTCGGCGGTCGGAGACAGATAGTGTCGCCGTCGCCCGGACTCAACCACGGTGGCCATCAGGAGCGCCCCCATTCGACCAGCAACCCCTTCGGCCTTGATGTGGTCCTTCCCCACGCTCGCGTCGCACGAAATACATCGGGCACCCTGTCGCCCTGCCATCGTTCCGACATCGGCGGTGCAACTATTGCCTTGCACGACGTCGAACTGGACCCTGACTCCAGACGAATGAGTTGAATCGCTAACAATGCTTGGTTTAAGGTACGTCTCCCTCCCGTGCTTCTTGCTCAACCACCAGGAGCGCACCAACGGGGTCTCGATCCCACAAGCCGGGTTTGGGCATGCAACGGAGCGTGCCCAAATCCATGCGATCACCTTCTGTTTGATGCCTTCCGACATGACGGCCGTAGGATACAGGTCCCCGAGCCGCGCTTGAGCGGCCTCTCCGATCAACTCGCCGTATGCGCGAACGTCGGCCGCGAGGCCCTCAGCGCCGTTCCAGGAACGAATCTGTGCTTGCGCCGCTCCAGGAAACACGGGCGGACGGTTCGCGAACTGCGGCGGGAACTCGACGAGCGCTTTGTTGATCAGGACTGCGACTGGATTCAAGTCCGATGCCCTCGCTTGCAGACCGAGCCGCGAGGCTTCGAGTGGAATGGCACCACCACCGGCGAAGGGATCCAGGATGGCAGGCGGCGCTCCGCCCGTCGATCGGAGAATCTCCGAGCGTGCTTCGTCCAGGACTCTCTCATCTCTTGAGTTTTCCCAGATAACCAGCCGCTCCATCAGCTTGTGGAGCCGCTCACGTTCGAGCCGCTGCTCCTCGTCTGACAGGCTTGGGTCTGAACTTGGGTCATCAACGAGTTGAGCGAACAGCACGGCACGCGCGGCAGCCAAAGGTCGTCGCGCCCACCAAACGTGCAGAGTCGACGGGTGTCCGTGCCGGATCGACTTCTCCCGAGCAGACTCTCGGTTGATCGCCTCGAGCGGCAGAGCCACCTCGATCAGCTTGCGTTTCTGCACTAGTTCCTCGACCCTCCATGCCCGAAATGACGGGCGAACCTCGGCGCCGGTGCGGCGCGTGATTTGGACATGAACTTACCGGTGGGCCCGACGTTGCGGAACGCGAGTGATTCATGGGCCCGAGGGTGTTAAAACGGTGACGTGCCCTTCGCCCAGGTCTTGGCCCAGTCGCCACGGATGCCGGTGGCTTCGAAGTCGCCGAGGTCAGTGGTAGCGAATGGATCGCCGAGGTACCTCACCTCGTCGAACTGCTGTCCACGAGGGTCGACCTTCACCAGCGCGAGGCGGTACCGCGGAACGGCGTTCTTGCCCGTCATGACTTCGTTGTGGGTGACGAAGAAGTCCTTCGCGCCCTCGATGCGAGCCTTGACTTCGATCCGGTAGGTGTCGCCGCTGACGTCGGTCGAGAGGATGTCAAAGCCCTTGTTGTTAAAGGCCTGCTCGACCGGTCGGCGACCCAGCTCGCGCTCGCGAGCCAGGACAAGGTCGACACCGCGGCGCTCGACTTCCTTGGTCTCCTTGGCATGGATGGGTGCGGTGGCCGGGATCTCGCCTTCGACCATCCTGACCGGCAAAACGAGTGCCGCCGTGACGATGTGTGGCGGTTTTGTCGACATGAGCTGCTGCTGGTCGAGCAGGGCGAGACGCTTGCGAAGACGAACATCGAGCTCGACGGCCTTTCGGTTGAGGCTGTCGGAGGATTCCTTGGGCTTCTCGCCCTTCTGTTCCTTTTCCGATGCCACTGCGGCATCGAGCAGGAGGCGCTCGCTCTCGGAACTGAGCCGCTTTGTTACCAGTTCGCGGGCCTTCTCAAGCTCCGCAAGCCGTCGCGGCTGGACTTCGGCGAGGTATTCCGGAAGCTGATTGGCGATGATCCAGCTCATGCCCTTGTCCTCGGCGTCGCCGAGCCAGGCCAGGCTCCGGGCGGCGTCAACGACAGGACCTTCAGGTGCCGCCACGCAGTCGAGATAGGGCGCAGGGCCAGCGGGACCGACGGTGCCGAACTGGTCGACATAGGCGTAGGCGAAGCGCCGCGCGACCGACCCACCGGTGGCGTCTGCGACCTCTTCGACGACACCGACGAGGAGATGGGGTTCTTCCAGGGTCGCCGAGACGAGGATCGTGCCCTGGCTAAGTGCGCCACCGAAGTTGCGGATCGCTTCGCCCATGACAGCGTCGTGCAACGGGTGGCCGGGCGCCAGGAGATCGGCTCGGGTCAGGTCCCCGGACTGGACGTGGCTGAGATCGAACGTGACCCGGTCGTACTTCGTCGCGATCGGCCCAGTGCCAGCTGCGCGGATGTGCTGCGGGACGTTCGCGACTTCGTAGCGCCCCTGTTCACGCTTGACAATGCGACCGCCGAGCTTGGTGAACGCGGCTTTGAAGGCGAGCTCGATGTAGTGCGGCTGCAGTCGGCGCGCGCGTGCTTCGTCCATCGCGGCCCGCAGCGCGTGGAGGTCGGCTTCGGCGAGGTGCTCGGAGGCGAGAGCTCGCTCGTCCAGCAGGTCCTTGAGCCCCTCCCCTACGGAGGCGTCGATGACCTCGTGCATCTTGGCCTTTACATCGGAGCGCTCACCGTACTGGATGGCCTCCAGCAACAGATCTCGCAGTGGGATGTCGGTGAAGGCCTCGCCTAGGACGTCGAAGACCTTACCGCCATATGCCTGCCGCATCTGTTCGAGCTTCTCCAGCAGCCGGGTGAAGACCTCGCCCTCGCGAGTGTTCGAGGCGACCAGGTTCCAGAGGCGGCAGACCTCCTCCTGGCCGATGCGGTGGACACGGCCGAAGCGCTGCTCGATGCGGTTCGGGTTCCACGGGAGGTCATAGTTGACCATCAGGTGCGCGGCCTGGAGGTTGAGACCTTCACCAGCCGCATCCGTGGCCAGCAGGATCTGGCAATCGCGGTTCTTGGTGAACTCCTCGGTGATCTGACGGCGTTCGGCGCGGCGTACTCCGCCGTGGATTGCGCGGACTGCGTCGGGCTTGCCGAGGAGCGAGCCGATCCTGCCTTGGAGGTAGTCGAGGGTGTCGCGGTGCTCGGTGAAGATGATGAACTTCCGCGGCCAACCGTTCTTGTCGGTGACGAGCGCGTTGTCCTGGAGGATGGTCGACAGCTCGGTCCATTTACGGTCGGTGCCGGCTTCGCGTACGAGTCTCGCGGTATTGATCAGGTCACCGAGTTCGACGAGCTCAGCGTTGAGTTCAGCGACCGTACGGGCTGCGGTTGCTGTGTCGAGGAGCTCCTCCTCCATCTGCTCGAGCTCTTCGGCGTTGAATTCGTCGTCATCGATGTCGCTGACGTCGATGGTCGGTTCGCTGTCGCGGTAGGTGCCGTTCTGGATCTCGAGCTTCTTGCGCTCCAGGCGCTCGGAGCGCCTGACGAGGCTCTTGTAGATCGCCTCCGGGCTGGACGCGAGGCGTCGCTGGAGGACTGTCAATGCGAAGCCGACGGTGTTCTTGCGCTTGCCACCGACACGCTCGGCGCGGTTCATACCCTCGCGGACGTAGTGGGTCACATTCTCATAGAGGTCGTATTCGAGCGCCGTCAGCTCGTACGGGACCGTCTCTGCGATACGTTCCGGGAAGAGCTTCTTGCCCTCGAAGGTCAGGAGGTCTTCCTTGACCATGCGGCGCATGATGCCGCTGACATCGGCAGTCTTCTTCTGCTTGCCTTCGAACCGGTCACGGTCGAGCAGGGTGAGGAAGAGTTGGAAGTCTTCCTCCTTGCCCGAATGCGGTGTTGCGGTCATCAGCAGCAGGTGGCGGGTGATCTGGCCGAGGATCTCGCCGAGTAGGAATCGCTTGGTCTTCCGCAATTCTCCGCCGAAGTAGTGCGCCCCCATCCGGTGGGCCTCATCGACGATGATCAGGTCCCACTCGGTTTCCTTGAGCTGGGCCTGAAGCTGCTCGTTGCGGGAGAGCTGGTCCATTCGCGCGATCAGCAGCGGGTTGGTCTCGAAGACGTTGAAATTCGCCTGAGCGTCGATGAGCTGGTTGGTCAGCAGATCAAAGCGGAGGCCGAACTTGAAGAAGAGCTCGTCCTGCCATTGCTCGACCAAGCCGCCGGGAGCGATGATCAGGCACTGCTTGACGTCGTCGCGAAGCAGCAGCTCCTTGACGTAGAGACCGGCCATGATCGTCTTGCCTGCGCCGGGGTCGTCGGCAAGGAGGAACCGGAGCGGGGTCCGCGGCAGGAGCTCGCCGTACACCGCGCGAATCTGGTGCGGCAGCGGTTGAACGTCGCTGGTGGCGACCGCGAGCATCGGGTCGAACAGTCCGGCCAGGGAGATGCGCTGGGCCTCAGCGACGAGCTTGAAGTCGCTGGCAGCGGCATCGAACGCGCGACTGCCGCTCTGGGCGACGCTGAGGCTGTCCTGGTCCTTTCGGAACACGACCTGCTGGCCGAGACCGCCCGCAGCGTTTTTGTAGGTGAGCTCGAGTGCATCCACGCCGTGCCACTGCGCGGCGATGACTGTGATCACCTCGGCCGGGATGACCCCGTCGATCCGCAGACCGGGCTTCAGCTCTTCAAGCTGCACGAATGAACCTCCTGGTTGACAGTTCGAGAACGCTACCCGGGACCACCGACAGTTTTGCAATCCCGCCGATTCGTCAGCAATTGTCCAGCGCCCGGGTAAAGCGAGCAGCTCGGGGATTATCCCGGTACACCACGTATTTGGACTGTCACCTTGTGCACCTCGGGCACTGCCCGACATTACAAGTGATCACCGGTACATACCGAGCAAAGCATCAGACTACGAGTCTACGGGCTGCTGACCGGGCGCCGCGTCGATGTGGCAAGCGCCCGGCCGATAGGTCACATCCGTTGTGGTGCAGCCATTCCCAACTGACCCAGCCCGAGCTCCAGCGTTCGAGCAGTCAACTGACACAGCGCGATTCGGTTCGATCGGATCGGTTCACCAGCCGCGATAACCGGGCACGCGTCGTAGAAGGAGGTGTAGGCACGGGCGAGCTCGTAGAGATAGCCAGCCAGCCGATGCGGCTCCAGTACGTGGGTCACCTCGGCCAGGACAGTCCCGTAACCGTCGAGCACCAACACCAGCTCCCGCTCGGCCGACTCGAGCGGGACTGCAGTATCAACCATGGACAGTGTCGTGGCGTCAGCCTTACGCAGGATCGAACGCACTCGAGCATGGGCATACTGCAGGTAAACACCGGTGTTGCCGTTCAGCGTCGTCATCCGGTCCAGATCGAAGGTGTAGTCCTTGACCCGCGACGTCGACAGGTCCGCGTACTTGACCGCACCGATGCCCGCTTGCTCGGCGATGGTGTCGAGTTCAACAGCAGACAGGTCCGGGTTCTTCTCCGCGACAACAGCACGAACACGTGCGGCGGCCTCGTCGAGCAGTCCCATCAACCGAACCGTCCCGCCCGCACGGGTTTTGAACGGTTTGCCGTCCGGTCCCAAGATCGTGCCGTATGCCACGTGATCGACCTGGATCGCGTCGGTGAGCCAGCCCACCCGCCGCGCCGCTTCGAAGATCAGCTGAAAATGCAATGCCTGCCGTGAATCGGTGACATACAGCAACCGATCCGCGTGCAGCGAGGCGATGCGGTACCGGATGGTGGCCAGGTCGGTGCCGTCATAGCCATAGCCGCCGTCACGTTTGCGGGCCATCAGCACAACAGGCTGATCGTCAGGGCCTGTGACCTGCTCCGACAACACGACGATCGCGCCGTCACTGTCGACGGCTACGCCCTTGTCGATGAGTTCGGTGACCGTATCAGCCAATTGATCGTTGTAAAACGACTCACCGACATAATCGTCCGGGGTCAGCAGAACACCGAGCCGGTCATAGATCGCACCGAACGCCTTCTCGGACTCGACGACGATCTCCCGCCACCGCGCGACCGTGTCGGGATCGCCAGCTTGCAAGGCAACCACCCGCGTCCGCGACCGGTCAGCGAACAACGGGTCGGAGTCGAACAGTGCGCGGGCGGCCTTATACAGGCTGTCCAACGCCGACACTGCACTCGTGTCAGCATCGAGTTCTTCAGTGTGCCAGGGTGATTCAGGGTGCTCGTCGATATACTGGATGAGCATGCCGAATTGGGTACCCCAATCGCCCAGGTGGTTCGCACGCACGACATCAGCACCGAGGAACCCGAAAACCCGGGCAAGGCAGTCACCGATGATCGTGGTCCGCAGATGCCCGACATGCATTTCTTTCGCCACGTTCGGCGCGGAGTAGTCGATGACCACACGATGCCCGCTCTCGGTGGTCGGTACACCGAGCCGGTCATCAGCCAGCCGCGCGGCGGCGCTTTCCCAGATAGCCCGATCAGCGAGCGAGATGTTCAGAAATCCCGGGCCCGATACCTGCACATCGGCAATCACACCATCAGCGAGGTCGAGCTGGCCTGCGAGCTCGCCACCGAGCTGCGCCGGCGGCATCCCGACCTTCTTCGCCAACGACAACGCGGCATTGGATTGGAAGTCGGCCCGATCGGATCGTCGCACTACCGGGTCCGCGTCCGCCATTTCCGGGCGGACTCGCACGATCGCCTCCGACACAGCGGCAGCAACACGTCCGAGCAGCGGCACAATACCGGCAGAGCTCACCTTGGATTCCTTTCGAAGGGGATAGTGGGCCTATTGTCGCAGGTGCGTCATGGGGCGTGACCAGGACCGACCTGTACGTTTCGGACATGGCATCGGCGATACCGCACACCGTCGATTACCTCGACCAGATTCCTTGCGACCAGCGACGCCAGCCCCGCTTGAACGGTGGCGCACAGGCGCGGACCCGGGGTGTAGCCCAGGAAGTCTTTGCCACGCTCTCCTCTGGGCCCATCGGTGAGTGCCCGTACGGCGTCGAGCACTGTCAGTTCGGGTGCTCCCAGTATCGAAATCGCAAGCACTGCGATCGCTTGCTCCGCCCTCGCCCGGTCAGCGCGGTAGCGCGCCACGCTTCCGCCGAGGAACACGTGTTCATTGGTCAGGGCATTGAGGACGAGCCGTTGAGCAAATGCTGGCGAATTCAGCCAGCGTTGCTCGGCAACGACAGGATCCGGGCTGAGTACACCGCTGATCCTCGAGAAGCACCGCAATCCGACTGCACTGTCGACATCGGCGTAGGTCGCGAAAAGCTTTGTCTCGTAATCGACTTCTGTGTCGCTGTGCAGACCGAAGTCGTCGTGGATCTTGCACACGGCGGTGACCAGGTCGTTCATGATGTGACAACCGGGGCGATGCCGTCCGACCAACACCAGATCCAGGTCCGAGTCCGAGTGACCAATGCCCCTGGCCTGCGAACCGTAGGCCAATCCGTAGCCACCGGCCGGGGTGCAGGTACGAGATACCTGAGCCGCGGCGGCAAACAGTTCGGGTGTCACGACGCCAACCCATCCGGAAGCGATGCACGTGGGTGCGCGACTGCGTGGAAGTCGATGAAGTGGACCCCACTCGGCAGCGCGACACCACCTTCCGGCACTTCGTATCGGTCGATGAACTCCTCCACGGCCCGCTCGAGCTCGAGGTCGTCGACCAGCTGGGGATGGTGACGCCGAAGAACCATTCCCGGGCTGATTCACGTGTAGGAGCCCAGGCAACTCCTCCGAGTCGTGTGTGAGTCAGCGAGCCGTCGCCGCGGTTCTCTGCCTCGCGAAGCGCATCGATCAGGATGTGCCGGGTGTAAGCGCGGCCACTGCCTGGGAATGGCGCGACTGTTTCCCAAGCCTGTGTCACCAACTGCTGTTCCGGACTTTCGGCGTCGAACAACATGGCCAGCAAGTGCCCGCCCGGTGCTGTCAGCCCAACCAGGTCGAGCACGAACTTCCGCGCTTGGTCTGCGGCGACGGTCTGGTCACGCCGTGGCCGCACGCCCTCCGACGATAGCTCCTCGAAGAACTCGCCGATCGGATAGCTCAACGACCAGAATGCCGTTACCAGGTCAAAGGTCGCCGCTCGGTCCGCCGCGAGCAGGGAGGCCACTGCGTCGCTGGTGTCCGCGCAGATCGTTTGAGCGTCGGGGAACTTCTGCGCGACCGCGGCCACCATCGTTTCGCTGTAGTCGGCCAGCACGAGATTTCGGGCATAGGGTGCGATCGCGTCCGTGATTCTGCCGGTGCCGCAGCCGAATTCGACAACGTTCAACGCTACACGCGGTGCCGCATGGTGTTCGGTGAGCCAGTCCGCGACCAGGTCGATGTCTTCGGTGCCGCCGTAGAAATGCTGCAACAGCAGCTTGTCGTAGGTGCCGACCGTCTCGTACACCGCGCGAAAACTCGAATTCGTCATGCTGCTTGTTCCTCCAGATCCGAGGCGAGATGGTCGAGGTAGGCGAGAACTTCGTGCATGTGAGATTCGGCTAGGCCAGGGTTGTTGGCCATGAACCGCAGCGGATACACGACCGATCCTTTTCGGAGACGTCCCAGGTCATCCGGCAACGTGAACTGGTGCAGATGCCAGCGCCCCTCGGCGAGGATCCGCTCATGAAGGGCGATGTTCAGCTGATTGATGCGGCCCAGCCCGAACTCGTCGACACGTCCGAGCACGATGCCCGCAGGCAGGTAGGCAAAGACAACCGCCGCCAGGTCTGGGTCGTTGAGCCGAACCAGTCGCGGGTGCGCATCGACCAACTCAGCGAATCGTCGAGCCAGCTTCCGCCGATGGTCGGCGAGTTCTGCGAGTCCCGCTCGGCCGCGGCCGAGCATCATCATCCACAGCTTCAGCGACATCCATCCCTTGGTGCCGATGAACGGAGTGACCTGTCCGAAGGCGAAGTCCTCTTGCATGATCAAATCCGAGTAGGTCGAGATCGTCCGCAGCACAGCAGGTTTACGAACAAGCAGGGCGCTCAGCCCGTAAGGCACTGCCATGATCTTGTGCGGGTCCACGGTGATACTGTCGAACTCGGCGATGCCGTCGATCTTGTCCCGTAGGTTCGGGCTGAACGCCGCGAGCAGACCCCAGCACGCGTCCGCGTGCAACCAAATGCTCGGGTCGGCTGCTCGTACGAGATCGTGCACGGCCTGCAGATCCTCGACCGTCTGGGTTCGGCTGTCACCGGCATAGGTAACCACCGCCATCACGCGATCAGCATTTTCCCGCAGCGTTCGGGCGAGTTCGTTTCTGTCGTAGCGGAATCCGTCGGTGGGGATTTCGATCACCTGCGCTCCGCACCCGATCCACGTCAATGCGGCCTTCACGCTGTAGTGCCCGATCCCCTTCGGAACAACGACTGCCATCCGGCCCGGGTTGGTGACGCCTGTCTGCATCGTGCCCGGTGCTTTCGCTTCCCTGGCCAGCATCATCGCGACGGTATTGCTGGTCGTCCCGCCCGGAGTGACCATGCCGCCCACATCCCACACCGTGTTCACCGCATCGACCGGTGGATTCACATAGCCGAGCAGGTCTCGCAGCCATCGCAACACGGCGATCTCGACGAAGGTGGCGCTCGGGCTGTCGAACGACTGGTTGATCATGTTCTGCTGCGTCAGCACTGCCAGTGCGCTGCCCATCAGGGCGAGCTGATCATCACCGGTGTCACCGAAACCCATGAACCGTGGCGAAGCCTCGTTCTTGCACAGGGGCAGCACGTGATCCACGAACTCAGCCAGGACCTCCTCGCCAGTCATGGGCTGCACTGGGAGCTCAGTAACCAGCAGGTCCCGGATCTCGCGTGTGCTGCTTCGCCGACCGAATATCTCGGGGCGGGCCTTGAACTGCAAACCGATATCGACGGCGCGGTGCAACAGGCCGGTCGTTGTACTCTCTGAATTCTTCACCGCCCCAGCGTCTCTCCGACCATGGCTGGGGTTCCAACAACAGGCTGCTGTACAACAGCCTGTTGTGTCGGGTCAGGTCAGGTCAGCGATCGCCAACCGAAGGGCTGCGGCTCCCGCGGCTTGGATCGGATGCTCCGCGATGATCTGCTCGACCCGCTCTAAAGTGAAGGGCTGTAACTTGAGCACGCGCCCCTCATCGTTGTCGGTCACGATCTCGCCGAACAGTTCATCGAAGATTGGTCCGTCGATGATCACAGCGGTCAGCAGATCCGTGGCGAAGCTGAGAGGATCAACGCCAAGGCCCAAGCAGTAGGCCTCGACCGATCCGTCGCCGAGCCCTTCCGTGAGCTTGGAAGCGAATTCCCATGACTCGTAGCCGATCGGGGCATTCTCGCTGCCATGGTCTTCGTCGGCACCACACAGTTCCTCGGAGAACTCGCGGATCATGTTGCGCCACAGGGAGAAGTCATTTCCCACGTTCCACTCGGCGTACCCCGAGGGCTGGAAGATGCCGACCGGGACCACCTGATACATCCCGCCGGCGTGGCCGACCTTGCGTGGGTCACGCCAGTGCAGCAGGAACGACCGCTCGTCGGTGTCGACGTCGCGCCGGATTGTGAGCGTGCTGATCGCGAGATTCGCACGACGCTGCCCGAGGTCGCACGGGTCGGTGATCGCGGCACGTACGCCTGGTGCGACCTGTCCGTCGCGGTAGGCAACCGCGAACTCGTGAGCGGCCGCTTCTCCCACATCCACACTGTCGAAGTAGTGCCCGGCGCCAAATCGCAGGGTAGGCGAATGACCAGTCAACTCCGCACGGAGCAACCGGTAGGTAGGCCGATTCTCGAAGACAGTCGGCGCGGAGATTTCGCCAACAGCTGTGGAAAATGTCTCATACTCGCCACCGTCGGCACGCGAAGGCAGGACAGAACTTCGCGGCGGATGTGCCGGAGACGACAGGGCTTCCGTGGGGGACCATTCCAACCTGATGTCGTTCAAGGGAATTGGCGAGGTCGGCAGCCACTCGCGTCGTGCAAGTAGCGCAGATTGGGCCACACGGAGTGCGACTGGGTATTCCTCCGCCGCAGCAAGGTCCAGTTCGGTTCGATGTTCACGCAGATAGATGCGGGTTCGGGCCCATGCCTGCTCGCTGTCGGTCAGGGTGCGCGATTGCGTGGACATATGATCTCCAGATTCCTCAGCTGATCAAGCTGTGTCGATGCTGCCATGCCAGCGCCAAGCACGCTGCTCCCGGCGCGGCCATGGGTTCGACTTCCAGCATCCGCGTCACCGACTCCTCAGTGAACGGCACTCCATCAGCGGCTCGCCCATCACCGATGCCGACTACCTCCCCTTCCTCGTTGAACTGCACCATCGTGCCGAAGATTTCGTCGAATACGTCGTCGTCTATGACGACCACCGTGAGCAACGTGGCTGCCAGTGTCAGCGCGTCGAGCCCGAACCCGAGAAGGTGAGCGGTGACTTTTCCTTGCGCACGAGCCGCACTGAGCTGCTGATAGAACGACCAATTCGCGTAGTCGATCGGGACACTTCGTGTCCCATCGTGTTCTGGATGGCCGAGCACCCCCTCGGAGTACTCCCGAACCATGTTGCGCCACAGGGAGAAATCATTGCGGCGGTCCCACAATCCCATGCTCGACGGCTGGAACTCACCGGCTGGAATCACGTCGTAGACACCGGCTGCGGTCGCGACCCGAGAAGGATCCCGCCAGTGCAGCAGGAACGACGGCGGTGCGGGGAACCTCCGCAGCCGGATCGTCAATGTGGTGATGGCGGGGATGATCGCGCGCCGTGCGGGATCGAATGGATCTCCGATGATCTCACGGAAAGGTAGGCAGCCCTTCAAGTCTGAGACGTCAGTGGTCGGATGAGCCATACAAACCGCGGCCAACTCGTGCGCGAGCGCCTCGCTGACATCGAGTTTGTCGAAGTAGCTGGCCAGCCCGAAGTCCAATAGCCCGGATGTGACGGTGCCACCGAGATACCGGTAACTCGGTCTCGACTCGAATAGTTGCGGTGGGTCAAGATGTTTCACCGACGCGGAATACGTCTCGAAGGCCAGCCCAGGAACGCGCAGCGGGCGCACGGGTAAAGTCTCACACTCGGCTCCGCTGATCTCGGCGAGTTGCGGCCCTTCGTCGAGATCAAGACGAATCGAATCCAAATCTACGGGTGCAGTTGGTATCCAGCCGTCGCGAGTAATCAGCGACGTCCTCGGCACCCGGCACTTGTCCGGATACCATGCGGTCGCCAGTCTCGCCAGGTCGTCGCGGTGGTGGTTCAACCAGATACGCTGAACTCGCCATCGGCCTCGACTGGTAGCTACCGCCGGAGTGCCATCGGTGCCCGCGCGGCGGTGAGCGCGGCCCGCGATCCCAAGTTCCTCGGGAGGGATCCCCAGAACCCGAGCGAATCGCTGCCGTTGCTCCAGCGTGGCCTTGCGCGTTCCCTTCTCGACCTGGCTCAGGAACTGCTGCGTGATCCCCAACGCATCAGCAACCGCAGCCTGATTGGCCCCGCCCGCAAGCCGGTACTCACGAACAACCTGGCCGATCGTCGGCGCGGCAACGCCGTCCCCGTCGCGCCGCAACCACCCGGACGTTTGCATCCCATCCACGATCGGCTCCTACCCAGCCAGTTCGTAACCGTTGAGATTCGCGGTCGGTGACCATTCGAGCAGATAAAAGGTTTCCTGTCACCGCTTTTCGATGCTGAGTACTCGTTCGTTCTGCAGGGCAGCGCAGTTCCGTTCGTACCGATTCCGTTTCTTGTCGGTGCCGATCTGTAGCTTGCTCATCAGCCAGCACCAACGCGGAGAGGACTGTCGTGAGCGAGGCAACGCAACTTCTAGAACTGCGGGGCGAGGCGATGACCATGCCAGCCAAGCAGTAAGCCGCGATACCCGTCATCTTCGATCCTGAGAGGCCCTGTGCAAGAACATGCTTCGGTATGGAATCTCACGGTGACGACATGATCCGTGAGCAAGCCGACGACCTGCTCAACGCCGACGTCGAAGTGCTCGTCAACGCCGTCAACACTGTCGGCGTGATGGGCAAAGGGATGCGCTGCAGTTCAAGCAGACGTACCCGGAGATGTTTCGGGCCTACGCCCGCGCCGCACGGGCAGGCGGGATTCAGATCGGCGCGATGCACGTGTGGGCCACCGGCGCCACGAGCGGTCCGCGGTTCATCATCAACTACCCGACCAAACGGCACTGGCGCTCCCCCAGCCGCCTGACCGACGTAGCCGCAGGCCTACCTGCCCTCGCAGAGACCATCGAAGACAACCAGATCCGGTCCGTGGCTATCCCGGCCCTCGGCTGCGGGCATGGCGGCCTCGACTGGGCAAGCGTGGAGCCGCTGATCCGCCAGACGCTGGGGCCGTTGTCCGCGGTGGTCGATGTTCGACTCTATCCACCACCGGCATGAGGCGCTACCCAGCAGGAACCCGCTAGTATTGGTTCAACTGCTCGGGCCCGAGACCGAGGGAGGAGGTGGCCCACATGGCGATGCCGGTGCCTCACCACGACTATTGGACCGCCGCCGATCTCGATGCTCTGCCCGAAGATGGACTGCGATACGAGGTGCTGAATGGCCAGCTCGTTGTGAATGCCGCCCCGAAACCACGCCACCAATTGCTTATCCAGCGTTTGGTTCGCGTTTTGGTCGATGCGGCACCCGTTGACTCGCTGGTGCTCGACGGAGTCGGCGTGATCATCGGAGACGACGAGCCGATCCCGGATGCCATGGTCGCCACTGGAGCAGTCGACTTGGACGCCCGGGGCGTTCCGGTCGCACAGGTCGACCTGGTCGTCGAAGTCGTTTCGAAATCGACGACTATGACCGACCGGGTCGTGAAGCCGATCATGTACAGCACAGCCGGCATCGCCTCCTACTGGCGATTCGAGATCAACCCTTTCGCGGGTCAGTTCCCCGGTGAAGATCTCCCGGTCCTGTTCGCCTACCGGCTCGGTCCCGACGGCGGATACGAACAAACCCACCGGGTGGCCGCGGGCGATACCGCCGACCTCCGGACGCCGTTCCCGGTCACTATCACGCCTTCGACCCTCCTGCCCTGAGCTCGGCACGCCGCCGACGCGGCACGACTGCCCGCTGAGATCAGTCAGACCTGCGCCTGCGGCACGTTGATCAGTCTGTGCCGCACCAGAATTCAGGAATGCCGCAGGTCGATAGTGTCAATCGATGAGGGCGCCGCTCGTCGACTGCGCAGCCACCAGCAGTGGCGGTCAGGAGCCGAAGGAGAAGTACGGTATGCCTGAGCACTGTGCGGTGCCGCCAGAGAACTCCGACGAGCAGGCGCACATCGACTTCGCGCATACGTGCTCGGGTTATGGGGAGTTCGGCGGGCCGGAGGGTCTCGACGAATCGGTACGGGCGATTCGTAGCGAATGGGAAGAGGCAGGCACACTGCCCGATGACGTGCTGATGCTGCGCCGCTGCCTGTTCTACGAGGTCAGGTCGCACAGACACAGTGGCGGATACACACCGTTCAACGAGGATGAGTTCGTGCTCGATCTGATGTCGCGCATTCGACTCTTGTCCGGCGGATCAGTCCCGATTCTGGACTTCCGATGACACAGGGACCCGCACCGGCTTGACGTTGTGCGTCGACGGCACCGTGGTGTTCGACCCAATACCACTCGCCACCGATATCAGCGAGCGCGAACTTCCCCTGCGTACCGGCCACGGAGAATCGGGCCGCTTCTGGCCCTGCCCCTGAACGTCAACCGCCATTCAGCTCAGCTCGACACTGCTCGGTAGTTTTCACCGCGACACAATTGCGCCCATTCACCCTGAATATCACCGGAAGTCGGAGGTTCGCCGCAAAGGCGGCCGCAGCGATCGGCGCCGATTACCGGGGTTCCGTCCGGCCAGAAGCAGCCGTTTGCGCCGCATTCGTATCCCCGGTTGTTCGAAGGTGCGCCGGACTGGGATTCCTCCTCGAGATATTGCTGACCGCCCCGGGTGTCGAAGCACCACTGGGAGTAGCGGGTGGTGCCGTCGCTCCAGATCGCCGGCCCTGGGGTTCCTTCCAAGCACTCGACAAGGTAGGCCTCGGGCGCAGTCGTCGGAGCGGGTTGTGTGGCCGGTGCCGCCGGTGTCACCGGGGCAGGTTTCTCGGGCGACGGTACGGAAGGTGCAGGCGCAGAGGATATTTCGGGAGTTTCCAGCGGAACCGTCGAAGATGCCGACAGCGAGGTACGAGAGGTTTCGACGGCAGGCTGCTCAGCTGGAGTGGCACATCCGGCCAACCAGAGAACCGCACCGAAACCGAGAGCGGCGGACACGCGCCCGATCCGGAAGTTCATCAGTCACTCCTTTCGCCTCGATAGCTTCACCACCCTAGTCGTCAGTGAAAACATCGTCAACCAGTTTACGGTTCGAGTAACTATGTTAGCCTTCACTAACCTGCTTCCACCTCGACATCACGATGAGTCCGGCGAGACCGCACACAAGGCATCAGACTCATTTGCAGTTGATCCAACTTGCTGAGACAGGCGTGTCCACGGCAGCGCAGCGCTGACGAACGCCCGGCGAGGCGGTTGGCGGTGGATGATCGGCTACCTGAAGAAAGACCCTCTTCGATTCGTCGGCGAGTTACCCATGCCCATGATTCGAAAACTGAAGTAGATCATGAACACCATCAGAGCCAGCGTCAGCACCAGGATCGACGCGGCTGCGACGACGGGTGCGATGGCGATCAGCGAAACGCCGAGGATGATCCGATGAAGGATCACCGGCACCTGGTCGAACCGATGGAATCCCCTGGTGATGACCGCGTCGACGATGAGTGCCAGCGCGCAGACGACGAGCAGGATCTGTTGCGCGAGCGGGTCGGGAAAGTGGGTGATCATGTAATACGAGGAGGTGGGGTCCAGCTGAGGAGCCAGCCAGATATGCAGCCCGCTCGATACTGCGGAAGTGATCAGCAGCCACCACGAGAATGTGCGACCGCGGTTTCGCCGGGCAGGTTGCGCGGTCGGGTAGTAGTGGTGGTTTTCCAGCCGCGCGTTGAAATCACCACCGATATGGGTGTGCGAGACTTCCATACCCGGCAGACGAGGTTCGTGCGGGTACGTCATGTCAATTGCCACCCTGATTCATGTTGAGATCGCCCGTGATCTTCACATCCGTGACGACCTGCGAAACCGCGTGGCTACTGCCGATCTCGGCGGAGCCGCCGATGTCGGCGTTTCGCAGGTGTTGCTCACTTCGAGTGGGTTCGCTGGGCGGAGCAGTGAGCCAGATCTGCACGATGATCCCGAGCACCAGGAGAACTACACCGAAGGCAGCCCACCCCGCCGTTCGGTTGTCGGTGAGAATCGACGCGGCGATGTTGACCACCGCCGCCACCGCGACCGTCGCGGCGGCACCGACCAGTCGTCGCCCGAATGCTGCCATTTCGACCTCCGAAATCCATGATGCCCGAGCTGGTGGGCATTGATGCGTCTCTCGAAACCTGGTGGTATCGAGGAAGATTCAGTCGTCTTTGCGAATCCTGGGCGGACGCGGAATCGGCTGAGTCATGGTGTTGTCCGCGTAATCGGCCGCCGGCTCCGGTTGCCGATACATCTGCCTCGAAACCCGCGGGTCGGGTCGATGCCCGGTATCTTGGTCGCCGCTGGGCACGGAGGCGTGCGGCGGAACGCGATTCGGCGATGCAGGGGGACCGGGCGCGGTCCACGGTGGCATCGGCGACGCCCTTCCCGTCAGGGCCCCTTCCAATTCGGCTGCCGCGGCACGTTCCGCGGCGAGTCCCTTGGTATTGGAGGCTTGGGCGAACTCGCGGCGAGCCTCGGCTTCGGCGTCCGCGTCGGCTTCGGCGCTCAGCTTCTCGTACAGCGTCGGCGGGCCGTTCAGCTGCATCAGTTTCACCAGCACCGGAAGCACTTCCAGCGCGAGGAAGAGCAGGAACAGCATGAGCTGGGCTCGGCCGAGACTGGGCCTGGATTCGCTGAGCGAGTCGAGTGCTTCGATCCTGGCGAGCAGTCCGTCACTGTTCGACGACACTTTACGATAGTTGGCCATGTCGGCCTCGCGATTGGCGACGAGCAGGTCGAGTTCTGGCTGAAGACGCCTGATTTCGGCCTGTGCGGCTGTCGCGTCAATGCCCGCGGTAGCCGTCGCCTGCTCCTGTGCGGACTTCAAGGCCGCATCGGCGGCAGCGTATTCCTGCTGGGCCGCGACCCGTCTGGCCGTCGCAGCAACCGCGGCGGGACCGTTCGCGCCTTCGACCATGCTTCCGCAGGTGCCCGCGATCTCGCAGGTCTCTTCGTCCAATTTGACCTTGACCTCAGCCGATGCGGCATCGAGTCGCTGCTGTGCCTTCTGCACCGCAGGGTTGTTGGCGATCACCCCCAGATCTACCCGCGCCTTCGTATTCAGCCCGTCCAACTGCGTCTGGAGCAGCTGGATCTTCGAATACTGGTCGTCGATGGATACCTTGTAGTCCTTTTCCTTCTGCTGTTGCTGAACTTTGACCTCGGTGAGAATCTCCGACTCGAAGATGCGAAGCACCAAGGGTGTCGAGATCACCGCCCCGAGCAACAAGGCGAGCAACACCCGGGGTATCGCCGCGTAGAGGTTGTGCCGAAACGACTTGTGCCGGTGCATCCCGACGACGAGCAGGCGGTCGAGGTTGAGGATGACCACGCCCCAACCGATGCCGAGCAGAATCGCGGCCCACAACGGTGCGTGCACTGCCATCTGCAGCGCGAAGGCCGCCGACACAGCTGCGACGGCCGCGGTGGTCAGGAGGACCCCGGCCATCGACAGATACCGGAATCGATCCGACGGCGCGCGCGCGAGGAGGTCCTCGCGTACACCGACCAGCGCTAGCAGCCAACGGCTGAACACTATGACACCCTTCGATGAAAGTTATTGTTTACCATGCCAACTCGGCTCGAGCACTGGTGCGGATCTCGTCGTAGCGGACCAGAGCCCGGCCCAGACCCTGGTCGACGGACTCGAGGAGAGACTGCGCGTCGGCCAATGTCTCGCCGACCCCGGACAGCACGCCGCTATCGGCGCTACCGGACAGTGCGACGCGCGAGAGTCGGGCGAGCAGATCCTGGTCGACTTCGCAGTGCGCGGCCAAGGCGGCGGTGCGCACCCGGTGTTCGTCACGCAGGACGTCGACCTTCTTCTCCGCTTCGAGGTAGTCGCGATTCAGATCCGACCACCGTGCCTCGAGCACGCGCAGCTCATCGACTGCCGCACAGGTCTTTTCGGCGAGCAGCTCTTGGCACTGTGTGCTGAGCACCACGACACTCTCGGCGGCCTCGAACATCGCCTGTTCCGCCTGCTCGGTGGCGGCGATCAACGCCGCGTTCCTGCCGAGCAGTTCTCGCTGCTGTTCGCGTAGCGCGGGCAGCTCGGCCGACAACGCACGCAATCGGTCCAGCTCGGCGAGCCTGCGGGTGATCTGCTCGTGCTCGGCACCCAGCGCCACCAACTCCTCCTCGGTCGCGCGCAGGTTGTCGTATGTTCGCCGAGCGCAGGCAACCTGTTCGGCAGCCACCGCCAGCGCCGCGGACTTCCGGTCGAGCGTGCGTGCCACCGCGGGGCCCGCCAATGCCGCATCGACCACTACCGGGACCTGCGCGACGAGTTCGTCCACTCGCGACAGCGCGTCGTCGAGCGCGATCAAGAGTTCGAGTGTCGATGGGTCACTTCCCGGCATCGAGGGAACGGCTGCGGCGGCCACCGTTGCCACTGACCCCGCGATCGCCTCCCCCAACGCCCGCAAGGCTGCGTAGTCGGTCATCGTGGTTGCAGCCTTCGCGTCGGGTCGACCAGCACGGTCATCACGTCTCCAGAATCGTTGTCGCGCAATCGTAATGCGCCATACGGTGAACAGCGCGTCTCGACGAACACCGCATAACGGCCGGGCGCCACCGAGATCGGGGTCTCGGTCGCGGATTCGAGCCACGGCCCCTGTTGCCCGGGTCGCACCCGAACCACAGACGACACCTCATATGCCTCGATGCATTCCAAGGCGATCGCGGTTCGCTCGGAAACCGGCGCGGTGAGAACCAGCTGTTCGAGCAATCCGTGGGTGACACGATGGGTCACCACGCCGACCGCGTGTGGGTACGCGCCGATGACGCGCACGGCACCCGACGCGATCCGCGCGGCACCGAGTGCGACCGCCCCCGGAACCACCTGCCGGACATCGGCAACCACCGAGCGCACCGCGGCAACGACCGGGCCGAGAGCGTTTCCACCGGTCAAGATCAACTCGACCGATCGCGGTACCGAAATCCGGTCGAGCAGACGAGCAACCACGTCGGCCGCCGCCGCCGCGACCGGCTGTAAAGCGGCGGCGACCGTTGCCGCATCGATGGAACCGCCGTGCGCACCCGCCAGATAGATCGGGGTGCTCCGATAGGCCGGCGACGCGACAGCTCGAGCGAGCACTCGCGTTGCACGCCAATGTCTTTCGACCCGCTCGGCATGGAGCGCGGTGACTTGTCGACTACTCGGCACGGTCAGCATCAAGGCCGTCGGCTCGACATCGCCGATCACCGTCGACTCGACGTCGAATACCCGAACAGTGTCGCCGTCACGAACAAAAGCGGCAGCGGCGACCGTTCGTGCCCCGACATCGCACACCAACCCGACACCATCGGCGAAGTCCTCGACGAACGCGGCGAGACAAGCAGATCGCGAGACCGGCTGCACCACATCGAATTCAGTCCGGAGAGCAGCGACCAACCGCTCGGCCTGCGGCGAGGCTTCGACAGCGGCGAGCGGCTCCGCGTCCGGACCGACCATCCACTGGTCCGGCACCGCGACTACGAGCTCGGATCGCCCGGATCGGTGTGCCACCGCTGATCGAGCCGCAGTGACAAGAGCGCGTAGCGCAGAGCCGTCGATGCGATCGTTGTGCCACAGCGCCGGCGGCGTCGGAACATCCCGAGCCATGCTGTTGCCGACCGCGACTTTCGTGCGCACCGTTCCGATATCGACGCCGACCGGCGCGACGAGTTCAGCGTCGGCCACGCTCGTCCTTGTCGCTCCGTATCGAGAAAATCGCGCCGGAGCCCCGAGAGAACCAGGACGGGCCTTTCGTATGCGGTTCGATCAGCTTCGCCACCTGCTTGGCCAGCTCCAGTTGCGCCTGTGCCCTGACCACCATTTCCGCCATGCTGTCGCGGTCCACCGGTCGGCCATTCGGACCGATCCATTCGCCGATGAGCGCCGCTCCCACGGAGTGCGGATCATCCACCCGGCCCGCCAATTCCGCGGTCACCTGGGTCGCCAAGTCGAGTATCACCGCAGGCGGCTGTTGAAACCAGCCCGAGGTCCGCACACTCGACATCAACTCTTGGATACGCGTTCCCCGGCGGGCGAGTTCCGCGAGCGCTCGCGCTGACTCTGTCACCGAGTTCTTCGCCCGTATCTTCTGCATCAGTACCTGGCCGCCGATCTCTTTGTCCTGCTCCAGAATGTCGGACCATGGTTTGATCGCGGGGTCTGCGAGCACGTGGTAGCCATTGCGATGGATATCGTCGACGATGGCCCGTGCGACGCGGTCGACGCCCACCGGCGTCGGCGCCCCCGCCGGATGAGTGAGCATCCACAGCGTCTCCAGCACCGGCGCCGGGCCCGCGACGGTCCACCCGGGATCGAGCCGGGCGGTCACCCAGTAGAGGAAATTCTCCCGCTGGTTCTCTGTCATCTGGGCGCGATCGGAGAGGTCGACCAACGCGTGCCGGTAGTCCTTGCCCGTGGACAGCGCACGCGGTGGTGATTGACCTTGCAGATAGACGACGAAGTCCACCGCAGCTTGTTGTCCCGGGTCCGAGATCTCCAGATCCCGCAGCACCGCAAACAGTTTCGACGGCAGCTCTGCCGTCGCGCCCCGGCGCAGCGCAGGCAAGACCATGTCCAATACTCGCGGCAGTCGCGCCGGATATGTTCGACTCACGATGTCGAGGACCTCACCGACCAGGTCTCGGCGATAGTGCCACAACGTGTCGACGTCGGCAGGCGTCGCCTCCTCGCCGAACAACATTCGACGCAGGGCGTTGCTGACGCGGATCCAGACAGATTCCGCCGCCGCGAGTGAATCCAGCTGCGTCGACAGAGCGGAGGCATGACCGCCGGCAACGACGAACACCGACCGCGCGACCTCGATCGCAGGCAAGGTCGACTCGGCGATGAACGGCGCGAGTGCCGGCGTCCACGCCGGTTCGCCGGACAATTCGACAATCTCGGTCACCACGTCGGCGTGGGTGAACACAACGGAATCAGTTCTCTCGGTCGCCGAAAGAGCGTCGCCGAGTAGTCGCGGGCATTCGCAGTGCATAGCCAGGGCTGCCAGCTGCCGAACCGACTCGGCGGTCGGCATTGCGCGCAACCCCCGCGTCATCGCCGCGACGATCTCGTCCGCGGCGAAGGTCCACACTTCGCCGAGCATCGGCGTATCGGCGGCCAGATCAGCAAGCGTCGCGATGCGCGCGTAAGCGCCGACCACGGCCGCCAGTTCGTCATGGTTGTATTCGTTCAAGCCGACGGAACCGAACCTGCGGATGTCGGTGACGCGCACGGTGCCCGCTCGCGAACTGTCGAGCACAATGCGCTTGAGATCCATGTCGTTCAACGCGACCAGCGCGGCGTTCGCGGATCGTTCTCTGGCCGCTGTCTGCTTGCTCAGATGCAGTGCCACCGCGTCGGCACCACGCGAGTCGCGCAAGCCGATCAGAATCCTGCGATAGTCCGACGCGGTTTCACTCAACGCACGCCCCTCCAGCGTGCCGGTGCGCAGGTCGATCACTGCGTCGCCGGACCTGCCGCCCTTGGCGAACGCCAGCCGCGGCGTGGGGTCGGCAGTGGCGTCCGACCACGCCGCAGCCGACAGCCAGACCCGGGCCCCCGCGGGCAACAACTGTGCGACGGAGTCCAACACCGCCAGTCTCGCGAGCAGGTCCGATGGGCCGCCGCGCAACTTCACCGGACCGTCGAGAACTGCGGCAGCTGCGGCGAGCAGGGCCGCCGGCTCGTAATCGGGGCTGGTTGCGTGCGATGGTCGCACTCGGAGTTCGAGTCGACTGCTCGCACACGGGTCAGCGGCGTCGGTCGGTAGTGACGCTTCACGAACTGCGTTGTACAAGTCGGCCAACCCGCAGCCGCCGGCGAGCATCTCCTCGACCGGAACACAGACGAAACGGTTGGTCGCTATGGGCCGGTTGGTCGCATCCACCTCTTGGGTCCACGTCCGGATCACCGCCCCGAGGTATCGGCCGCCGTCGTCGCCCTTCACCGGCATGAACCACACCCAGGGCAGCCCTGCGGCCCCGCCTTCGCCTGCCAGCGGGGAGTTGCCAGGGCTGCGTGCCAGGACGTGCTGCTTCACATGGGCAGGCGGACACGGTCCGCGACTCGACTCGAGAATCGCATAGTCGCTGTGCGCACCCGGCTGCTTACTCACCACCGCCCAGCCCGCAGACAGGATCGTCGTCATCGCGGGGCTCGCAAACCCTCATGCAGCCAGAGCAGCGGCTCCAGGACGTTGATCGGATGAATCTTGCCCCTGATTCGCACACCCCCTTCAACCGGGTCACGTTGCACGTTGAAGGGGTCCTGCGCGCGGAACAAACCATCGGGGGAATGGAACCCGACCGCCGATGTCACGAAGAACTCGATGTTCTCCGGGTGGAAGTACTGCGTCAGTCCTTCGTAGATGAGGTCGGAGTTGGTCTGGTCGCTGCGGCACAGCCGATGAAAGAATTCCCGCGCTTGACCATTGCGAATTACCGGTGCGAACGGCGGGTTCGCGTCGCGGGCGGCATACCCACCGACGTAGGCCGCCTTGTACACGGTCGGGTTGTCGAACTTGGTGACGCAGACCGCGATCCGATGGGGCAGTCGCGATCCGGTGTGGGTGCTCTCCATCACCCTCGCTGTCAACTGCTCGAGCACCGGGTGGAAGTAGGAGAACGAATCACCCTGTCGTGCATCGCGATCGGGGTCGAAGAGGTAGACGATGCCCTGACATTGCTGGAGATGATCGAGCAACTTCTCCCGGTTTCCGCCCGGCCCGTCGAAATCATCGGCGACGTCGGTCGAGTTCGTCGGTTCGTCGTCGGGGAACTCCAGGTCGAGCAAGTCGCTGTCGAGCCGGTCGGTCCGTGATTCGTGCTCGTAGTCGGCTCCGGGTACGTCGAGAACATCGAGGTAGAACTGATCGCGCTCGATCGACGGGGCTGGAGCTTGCGGTGGACCACCCCGAAACCGCCACCCCAGTTTCTGCGGTGGCGGCGCGGCGACCGACCGCTCACCGGTGAACTTGAACATCATGCTGCGGTGCCGTTCGGTCGCCGCTGGGAAGGACTTCAGCTCTGCCAGCTGCTTCATCGACTCGGTGATGAACTCGATCGCCGCCGGGTCAGCACCGTTCATCGTCCAGTTTCCAGGCAGCGTGCTCCGCAACGCGGCCAGCTTCAGCGCGGCCAGATAGGTCGTCTTGCCGCTACCGGGCGGACCCCAGAGACCGAGTCGCATCTGTGAAGGCGGCGGCGGCGTATACGGGTCGGGACCTGTCATCGGTCGATCTCCTGCATCTTCTACGTAGCCTTGATCGGAAAGTTCAGTGGGACAACATTTTCAGAGATTCGTGGGAAGAAGTCGCCGACGATGTCGCGCCCCGTCACCGCGTCGAGCCTGCGGGGCCCCCGCGGTCGACCGAGCTTCTTCCACACCCGTTCGACCATGATTCCGAATCGACTGTTGAGCGCGAGCGAACCGGGTGGGTCCCACACGGCGTGCACCCGCACGGCGGTTTTCCCCAACGCCCTGAAACAGTCGTCCCACTCGAGGCCGTTCGGACAGCGGCCCAGCGGGTCGACGTAGGGCGCCCGACTCCCGATGACGAGCAACGCTCGATCGGTGTTCGGCGCCCACTCGAGCTTGGTTGCCGACGCCAACGCATCCTCCAACGGCGCGACATCCGGCTCGATCACCTTCGACCTCGGCAGCCCCTTCGCGATGTCCGCCGCATCGTGCAGTGCGGTAAAACCTCGCCGATGAACGACCTTCTCCGGTCGGCGACTTCGATGCTCCGAATAGCCGATCACCGCGACCCTGACCCCCGCCGGATTCGGGTGCCGTTCCACGGTTTCCGCGATAACCTCCTCGATCAGCGCACAGCGGCGATCGACGGTCGATTCACTACCCGCCAATTCGACCGCGAACGCGATGTCGGCCGATACCGTCGACGGTTGATACTTCGCCGGAATCGCCGCGAGCAACGCCGGCCACTCGCTCGCCGCAACGTCTTCCCGGCTCACCGTCGGAGGGACGTTCAGCGTTACAACACCAGGCCCCTCGAGCGTGAACTCGACTGTCAACTCGGTGGTCCGCTGGAATCTGCAGCGACTGATACTGATCAATCCGGGTTGCCCGAGCGGTGCTTCGAGTTCGTCGGTGACAACGGCGACGACCACGTCGCTCGCACCGACAGGAATGCTGAACGACTGCGTGACCGGACGTGCCGTCGCGGCAACCGCCCCCGCGGAAAACACTCGACGCAGGAAATAGCCCGTGTCGCCCGCACCATCGACCTCAACGAGAAACAGTCGATAGGCGATCGGCAGTGGCACATGCGCCGATGCTCGACGGAGGAAATCATCGCCGATCGGATGGCCGTGAACCAGGTAGGCGGTCGGCAGCAGTGCGGTCACGACGTCCACGGCCGGCCACTCGAACAGGTGTTGCAGCACCACAACTCGTGTCGCGCTACCGCTCGCCTGCGGCAGCAACCGACGCGCCGCGCCGCGATCGAGGTCCAACGAGATCGGCCCGCTGCCGATACCGCCGGCCAACAGGAACAAGGCCTCAGCAGACGATGACGGAAGCGTCGGAAAGAAGGTGGCCCAGGGGATCTGGCGCGATGGCTCCGCGCGGACGAGCGCGCCGACTCGGTCGGTCCGCACTGCGACAACGTGAATACCGGCGGCAGACACGTCGACCACGGTGAGGGTGCGCGAATGGCTCGGTGTCTCGGCGAGCCATTCGAGCGCGGAGGCGAGGACATCCCAGATCGGCGTCGTCGCAGCGGGCCTCGGACGTGTTCGCGCGGCATACATTTCGTCGCTCGTCGGCGTACCACCACGGACGAAGCCGGCCAGCTCGGCCAGCAACACGTCGTTACCGTCGATCGGGAACCCGGCCGCACGTGCGGCGGCAGCCAGATCGAAACGGCGAGCGGCCGTTGCCAGATCGTCGTCGAACCGACGTCGTCGATCCTCGGTGATACCGCCCAACCACGGGCCTGCCGAGAGCAGCCAGCCACACTCCTGACAGGTAGGACTTTCCGCGACCGGCACCTGACACACCGGACAAGCCGCCATCGCGGACTTCATCGTATTCGTCACCGCTACCGCAGTTCCGCGAGGTCGACGGGCAGGATCAAGGTGCTGTGCGCGGCACGCTGTTCGGTCGGCAATGCCGCGACCCGACTCGCCACTCGGCGTTCGACCTTGTCGAACAGATTCCGCACCGTTCGACCATTGCCGAAATGCGCCCCTTCGGTGATGCGACGAACTTCGAGCCAGTCGCCCGCCCGCGACAGCACACCGTCGGCGATGTCGTAGCCCTCGTCGCGCACGATCGATTCGAAGATCTGTTCCAGCTCCGAGCGCGAGTAGTCAGCGAACTCGAGACGCTCGCTGAACCGTGAGCGCAATCCGGGATTCGTGCTGAGGAACTCCTCCATCGGCCCTTGATAGCCCGCGGCGATCACGACCAGCCTGCCACGGTAGGCCTCCATCCATTTGATCAATTCGGCCACCGACTGTCGGCCGAAATCATTCGAACCATGCCCGACGAGTGCGTACGCCTCATCGATGAACAGCACTCCGTCCAGTGCCGACTCGATGACTTCGCGGGTTTTCGTCCCGGTCTGTCCGACATACCCGGCGATCAGATCGGTCGCGGTCACCGACACCACATCGCCCTTGACCAGCAACCCGAGCGCGACCAGAGCCCGGCCGACCAGGGTGGCCACCGTCGTCTTGCCGGTGCCAGGTGACCCGAGGAACAGCATGTGTGGCGCAATGACAGGCGATGTGCGATGCGGTTGGTCCCGACGCAACTGCAGCACCGAAGCCAGTTCTCGGAGGGCGGTTTTGACGCTCGCCAACCCGATCATCGGCGTCAATTCAGCGAGCACCTGCTCGAGCGGAGCGGCTGCGGCCAGGTACCGGTGCTTGTCGGCGGGGATGTCCTCGATCGTGGCCGGTGGGATGTCCGCTGGATCGATCGGATTGTTTCGTTGCGCCCAGTTTCGGCGGATCGACGCGGCGAGTTCACGCATATCGCGGGCGTTGCCGAAGGACTCGCTCCGTGTGCGGTGGAGGTTGAAGGTCAGGGTCTCCAGCGCGTCGACCAATTCCGGTGTACAGGTCAGACCGATCCCGGTCTCCAACCGCTGTAGGAGAATCGTGTGCAATTCCTCGGGCGCGAAGTCGGGGAAAGCGATGCGGTTGTCGTCCGGGAACCGGCTGGCCAGGCCGAGATTGGTCGCGAGGAGCTCGGTCATGCGGTCCGGGTATCCCGCGATGATCACGGCCAGGTCGTCGCGATGGTTCTCCAACTCGGCGACCAACCGGTCGATGGCCTGGGTGCCGTGCTCGCCGCGCAGCTGATATGCCTCATCGATGAACAGCACTCCGCCGAGAGCTCTGCGCACTGCGGCCCCCGTACGCTCAGCCGAGTCGTTGATGTAGGGCGAAACCAATTCCTCGACAGCGACTTCCACGATATGGCCGCGACTGAGCAGTCCCATGTCGCGATACAACTCACCGATCAAGCGGGCGACCACTGTCTTTCCGGTGCCTGGTCCCCCGCTGAAGACCAGGTGCAGCACCATGGGTTCATCACCGTCACCGCGACCCGCGTCTCTGAGGACGACTCCGCTGTCGAGGGCTGCGCGATGCCCCTCCAAGTAGTTCTTGACCGAACGCATTCCCACCATGCCGTCGAGGGTCTGCCAGATATCGCGCGCAGCCGGAACTCGACTCGCGTCCACATCGAGTGCCTCGCTGGTCAATTCGGTCCCCTCCTGCGCCAATTGACTCAGCTTCACCTGCCAGGTTCGAACGGTGTGGCGCTGGGCGGCCATCACCCGCAGGGTCTGTCCGAGAGTGGTCCAATCCGCGATCTCCAGGCCCGCGGTCAATCTCAGATACTGGACAAGACGCCCCAGTTCGCGCTCGTCCGCGAATCCGATGGTGCTGATCACCGACGCTCGGCGGTGCGCGTACGACTCTTCGAACCGATGTGCCAACTGGTCCAGGTATCCGGTGCGACGGACCATGTCGACGATCGTGGTGAAGTCACTTTGGGCGAACAACAGGACACAGACATTTCCGTGCGCGGGATGGTTCGCACTGCTCCAGCGACGAAATGTCTCCGCTGCCGCCCGCTGCGTATTCGGCGCGATATTCGGCAGCCAGGTCCCCGCACCTGGGATCACCACTGCGGTGCGCGGTGTCGATTCCTTCATCAGCCCGTCCAACATCATCAGTTGGTGAGCGTCGTCGGCGACAGTTCGCTGCCGGGCGGAGCCGGTCGGCCGCTGTGGGGTCGTGGCCGGGCGCTCCAACAACATCGTGTTACCGAGGGGTCCCGCGAATCCGCTGGTCGCCCGCGGTCTCGGCATCGCGGTCTCGATCGGCTCCTTGCGTGTGAGCGCCCGTGACACCGCATCTCGAAAATAGACGGTTTTGCGAAAGTCGCTGAAGACGATTTGTTCGAACCCGGCGGCCGACAGGATTTCCCACAGCATTTCCTCGATCTGACGCGGGCACAGGTCGGCGCCGACGACAAAGTCATCGACACCGGGACCGTGCACGATCCAGAACGGTTCGCCCGGTAGCGGTCGTTGTGCACCGGTCATGCGTTCGGACACAGCCATGGGCGTAGGAAGGCCCTGCCCGTTCCTGTCTGCCGCGGAAGCTCGCTTGCTCGTGGACACGCGCCGGCGACTCAGGCCGGTCCTGCTTCGGCGCGTCGCTGACGCTTCACCAGCTCCGCGACGTCTCGCCTGCCCGAATTCGGTTCAGCCGCGATGGTTTCCGAGTGCATGTCGATGCCCGTCATGTCGTTCACGCTGCTGTTGATCAATTCGATGCGGGCTCGATGCTCCTCCACCGCCAGGTCACCATCGAAGGTGTGCAATTCCACCGTCGGCGCCGAATCAGGCAGCGGGCCCGGGGCGATCTCGATGACGATCTCGCTGGAACCGACGCCGTTGACCGTCTTGGCCATGAACGTCCCGCGCTGGTCGCCCGCGACGTAACCCACGCTCGAATCGTCGATGACCTGGTACTGGAATTGGTCTTCGAGGGCCTGGGAGATCAGGCTTGCCAGATTCGCCCGCAACTGGGAGCCGCGCAAAGCAGACACGGCACGCGCGACAGTATCGTCCAACTGTCCGTCCAGCTCAGGGATCTTCTGCGACACAATCAATTCCAGCTCATCGGTGCCGAGCGGGTCGTCGCTGTCCCGCACCCGGACGAGCAGCGCGTCTACCTCGGCGCTGAGCTGGGCGAGCGCACCTGCGGACCAGAAATCGACATCGGGAGCCTCGCCCGGCGCCACGGCGCCGAACGACTCCCCCACATCGATGGACTTGTTCGCGCCGATCACCTGTTGCAGCTGCACGAGACCGCGTTCGGCCACGTAACGGCAGGCTCGCCACTGTGCGTCGAGCGCGACCAGCTGCGTTCGCAGCGAGCTCATCTCGCGGCTGGCCCGACGCGCGGAGTCCAAGTAGAACGCCGCGGGGGCGCCGGCACGCAGCTCTGCCTGGAACGTAGCGGTTTCGCTGTCGAGCACCGCCAACCGGCCAGGGCAGTAGCGTTCATGCGGAAACTTCAGTACCTCGGTCCGCAGCACCGCCGCATCCGAAAGATGCGCCTTCACCAGCTCCGCAGCCCTGACGTGATCGTCCTGCAGTCGCCCGACCCTGCCGTCGAGATCCGCGTACTGGGACATGCGCTCGGCGCGCTCGGCATCAAGCGCGCGCTCCATCTGTTCGCGCTGCGCCTGTAGGGCTTTGGCACTCTCCGATCGCAGGCGAGTCTGCTGGGCATGCAATTCACCCATGATCTGCTGCGACGTCGTGTGAAGGCGTTCCTCCGCTCGCGCCTCAGCCTGCCTCGCGCCCTCGCTCAGATTCGCCAGCGCCGCTTCGAAACCCGCATGCCTGGCGTTCATCGTCGCGACCGAACTGGCGATACTGCGCTCGGTCTGATCACGAACCTGCTGTAGCAAGCGAGGGAGGTCGCGGTTTACCTGAGCGAGCTTGCCTGCGTCGGCCTGCAACCGATTCCATGCCGCTTCATCGACATAGATCTGTTTTCTACCACTCACCGCAGAGCCCCGTTCACGATCGTCGACCCACCCCGTGCGATCATCGACGCCCTGCTGGACGCCAACTGCGTAGGCAAGTATACGGATCGACGCCACGTTGTCTCGACAAACAAAGTCGGTCGATTGACCGAATTATACTGCGTGGCAAAGTGATTCACTTCTGCTAACTATCGCCACGCACCACCGGACCGTCGGCCAGCACCGAATCCAGGGTCGCCAACAGTCCGTGTGGTGGAATCCCCACCAACGTCACCGAGCGCTCGTCGACATGCAGTTCAGCCGTCCGAACTCGATGCTCGAAGTCGTAACCACAGTCTCGAAGCCGGTCGGTCAGATGATGCACGACCTGGTTCGTGCTACCGCGCAGTCCTCGGCCGTCATCACGTGCCGCCACATACGGACCGTCGACCAAAATGTCTATCTGAGATAGCAATTCGGCCACGCCCGGCCCCGGTGGCGTGGCGCGCAGCCGGGCCAGGGTGAAGCCCGTGAAACAGATGACCGTGATCTCGTTCTCAGCTCGAATCCGACGTACGAGCTCGGCCAATGCCTGGGCCTGCAGCATCGGTTCACCACCACTGAGGGTCAGCCCGTCGAATGCCGGGCCCGCCAACAGGTCTGCGGCCAGCTCAGCAGGCGGCACCAGCCGCCGGGGCTGGATCGGAATCCATTCCGGGGCTACACAACCACGGCAGTTCAACGGACATCCCTGAACCCAGACCACTGCCCGAAAGCCCGGTCCGAGCGACTCGGTGGCCGTCGAGGTCGCGGCGATGTTCAAGACTGGAACATCCACGCCCGTCAATACGATGACCCTTCATCGAGGAGATTCTCGCTGCCCATCCTGCGCCGTCCGTCCCGCCCGCATCACCCGTAGATATCGAACAACATACCGTCGCTACGAGACGCTCGTACCCGAAGGAGACTTATGCCTGCCGTACGTCGGCAAGACCGCGACCGCTGTGACCTGCGCGTCCCTGTCGCACCCACGGAGTGCGGTGATACTAGGCTCGGCCGTATGGAAAAACGCGTCCAGGTGAAGATCTGTGGTATCAGGTCTGAACGCGACCTCAGGGTCGCAGTGGATGCCGGCCCTGATGCCGTGGGGTTCATCTGCGGCATCACCCACCTCAGCGAGGACGCACTCACACCGGCGGCAGCGAAGGACCTCTCCGCAAAGGTCGCGCTGCTGACGACCCGCGCTGTCACGCGAGTACTGGTGACTCATCTCGAGGACGCTGAGGCGATCTTGAAGCTCGCGGCGTTCGTTGAAGTCGACGCAATCCAGGTCCATGGCTTGGTCGACCGGGACAATCTCCGAAAGGTATACGCGGGCAAGGACAATCGTGAAGTTCTACGAGCTGTCCATGTCACCGATGAGAGTGTTTTCGCTGATGTCGAGGATGTCGTCGACTACTGTGACGTGATCCTGTTGGACTCGCGAACACCCCGCCGACTCGGTGGGACCGGGCGAACCCACAACTGGGACATCAGCAAGAAGATTGTCGAAACGCAGGCGACCCGGGGCAAAAAGGTGACCTTGGCCGGCGGGCTCGCACACACCAATATCGACAAAGCGATCACGCTGGTGCAGCCGTACGGAGTGGATGTGAACACCGGCGTCGACGACGAGAACGGCAACAAATCCGCCACATTGTGTGCCGCATTCGTCGAAGCCGCCAACCCCGGCGAGCCCGTCAATCCCTAGTCCGCCTCGACTTGTCGTCCAGCACAACAGCACTCAGCACCAACGCGCCGCCGATTACCGCCCCTGTCGTGATCGGCGTGTGAGTGAAAATCGCGCTCACCACCGCCGCGAAGACTGCCTCGTTGAGCCCGATGATGCTCGCGGTCGTGGCGTCAAGGCCCCGCAGACCCAACCAGTAGAGACAGAAACCCGGACCGAGCAGCAGCGCCCCTACCAGCACGAGTGACCCGGCCGTCCGAGCGTCCGGTGGATCGGTCAGGATCAACCCGCCGCCGAGCACACTGGCGACCACCAACTGCCAGCCGGCCGACGCGATTGTCGGTCGTTGGGCCGACTCGCGGGCGATGAGACTCACCAACAGCGCGACGCATACAGCACTACCGACTGCCAGAGCACAGCCCAATAGTGCTCTGCCCATTCCAATTTCGGCCGAGCTGCCCGGAACGGCGACTGCCACCGCGGCACCGACGAGCACGAACTCGATGCCGACGATCAACGTCGGTTGTCGGCGGCCGCGAACGATTTCGGCGGCGAGCAACAGCAACGGCGCGATCAGGTGCAGCGCCACCACCACGGGCAGCGGCCCACATTTCAACGCCGCGACAAACAGCAACAGATTGGCCGCCTCTAGTGCGCCCAACCGGATATACAGGCCCGGCGATTCCCGCAACGTTCGGATCGGCCCTTGGCCCCGGGCACTCGCGATGAGCAACAGCGTCACCCCACCGCCGGCAGCGACCAGCGCGGAAGAAGCCAGGGCGCCGTCGAGCGCAGCCAACGCGGCGCTGGACATGCCCCAGACAAAAGTCGCCGCGAGCATGATCCACGGCGACGATCGCGTGAGTGTTGACCGGACAGCGGTCAAAAAATGTAGGTCACGATAGGCAGCACAACAGCAGTGAACCCGCCGAAGACGCCCGCCGCAATAGCCCGCGAGGAGAAATTGGGGAACCGACTGGTCAGCCAGGCAAGGGTGCCGAACGCGAGGACGAAGGTTCCCCACACGATCAAGCCACCCGCGGCAGCGCGCTTGGGGAGCGAGGCCGCGTCGCCCAAGTCCGCCTTCAACCAGGCTCCGAACCCCACGATCGTCAGCCCGGCGGCCAACGCCAACACGAACATCGCGAAGCCTGTGTGGCTGTTCATCACCAGCCGACGGGATCCCCATTCCGACACCACCCGCCCATCGCTGTGGTGCGCACCGTCAACCTGACAGATCAGGTCGAAAACCCGTCCGGGATTGACAGTTTCGGTGACAGCGGTTCGAGCATGCACCATCGTCTCGACAGCCAACGCGGTCGAGTACGCGGTGATGAACCCCTCGCGCGACGTCCGGAAACCACCACGACTCGGCAACTGCTGGGTCATCACCTGCAGGTCGAACAACGCGGTCAACGACGCTCGGACCGCCGGATGAAAGATCAAGCTGCCGTCGGCGACCAGCACGGCGCCGACGGCCGCGTGCAGTCCGAGGTGCGTCCAGATGTGGGCGACATCGCCGCGCAGAAAGTGTTCGTCCCCATTACAGTTGGCGCCTTCAGCGAGGCCGTCGAGCATCCTTTCGATCGCCAGCTCGGATGCGCGGCGCGCCCTCCTGCCACCCACCGACGCGTACTCGGGACGGGCCAGCACCGTGACGATGTGGGCGGCCGAGTACAGCGGTTCGGCGCGCACGTCATCGGACAGCATCGTCAGCGCCAGGAACGTCACGCCGCGCAGCGTCGCCCGCGCCACCTCCACGTCATCGGCCGCGTAGGGCGCGAGTGCGTGCATCGCAGCGGAAGTCGCGGTCAACGACACCGGGCCGACCGGCCCCGACATTCGGTACCCACCCGACTCGCTGTCTTGTTCCCGGATCAGCGTTCTGATGCATTCTCGGACGTCAGGATCGTCGTTCGCCACGCCTAGACAATGCATTGCGCGCAGTTGCCACGCGATGTCGATCGGCCCGGTGAACTCCCCCGCACCCGCGGTCGGCGGCACGATCATCTGCCGACGCACCAGGTGCAACACCTCCTCTGCCCGAGGAATAGGGATCCCCGCCGCGGTCAGCGCGCACACGACCTCCGCGGTGTTCTGGGGATTCGGTGGTACATCGTGGACCCAGCCCCAGCCTGCTCCACCCGCACCATCAGAGAACTGGTAACGCTCGAACCACTCGACCGCCAACCTCATTCGCTCATCGAGATTCGACATGTCCCACCTACCGTTCTGTGTCGAACCTGTTCCCGCCCAGGTTCTTACACTTACCTAGATGCTCCCGCACCGCCGAGGAGTTCACTGGTTCGGTAACGAATTCACAGTGACCCCCAGAGGCTGTCGGTGCTGCGGCGTAGTGTCACGCGGGTCGGCGTTGGGGGGACCAACCGGAGGTTCGCGATGGACGTGCTGCTCGGGATCGGGACTCGTAAGGGTTTGTTCTTGGCTCGTAGTCGGGATGGGCGGGCGAGTTGGACGGTGTCGCCGCCGCACTTTCCGGTGGCTGATGTGAAGGCGTTGGCGATCGAAACTCGGCGGGGGACGCCGCGGGTGCTCGCGGGGGTGTTGAACAGTCATTTCGGGCCGACGTTGGTGGTCAGTGATGATCTCGGGCAGACGTGGAGCGAGCCGGATGATGCGCCGCTCGCGTTTCCCGACGACACCGAGGCTGCGCTACAAGGGGTTTGGCAGATCGCGCCGGCTACCGAGGCGGAGCCGGATGTGGTCTATGCGGGCGTCGAACCGTCGGCGCTGTTCCGGTCGGAAGATCGGGGGCGAACTTTCGAGCTGGTCAGGGGACTGTGGGAGCATCCGCATCGCCCGCAGTGGGCGCCAGGCGGAGGCGGGTTGGCGCTGCATACTGTGCTGCCGCATCCGGTCGACACGCAGCGGATGGCGGTGGCCATGTCGACGGGCGGGGTGTATCAGACTGCGGACGGTGGGGAATCGTGGACGCCGACGAACAAGGGTGTCACCGCGGATTTCATGCCTGGTGAGTTGCCGGAATGGGGTCAGTGCGTGCACAAAGTCGCTCTTGATGCCGAATCGCCGAGCACCATGTATCTGCAGAACCACGGTGGGGTGTTCCGAAGTACCGACGCTGGTGAGACCTGGCAGTCGATCGACGGTGGGTTGCCGCCGTCGAACTTCGGCTTCCCAATCGTCGCGCATCCGCGCAAGCCAGGCGTGATCTACACGTTCCCGCTGGTAGCGGACATGGACCGCTTCCGCTTTCCGCCCGACGCGACCTGCGCGGTGTATCGCAGCGAGGACGGTGGCGAGACCTGGTCACAACTCACCGACGGACTCCCGAAGGTCCCGTTCTGGGCCGCGGTCATGCGCGATGCGATGTACGCCGACGACGCCGACCCGACCGGCATCTACTTCGGCACCCGCAACGGCGAAGTGTATTGCAGCGCCGACGAAGGCGACCATTGGCAGCTCGTGGCCGACAAGCTGCCGGACGTGCTGTGCGTGCGCGCCGCGGTCATCGGGTAGCGCGATGGCTCGTGTCTGCCTGCCCTCGATGCTGCGCATCTACGTCGACGGCGCCAAGGAGCTCGACGTCGACGGTGCGACCCTGCGGCAGGTGCTCGATGCGTTGCGCGAACGGTCGCCCGGGTTGGAACGTCGACTCCGGGATGAGCGTGGCGTTCTGCGGCGGTACGTGAACTTCTATATCGACGGTGACGAGTGCCGTCTACTCGACGGCCTCGAGACAGCAGTCGACGCAGGCACCGAGGTGATGATCATTCCGTCGGTCGCCGGCGGATGAGCCACCGATAGCGAGACAACGCGAGCGCCGTCGGGCCCATAGACTCAGCCGGTGAGTTCGGGTCGAGTAGTGATCGACCAGCGTTTCGAATTGATCGAACCGCTGGGTAAGGGCGGGATGGGCACCGTGTGGCGGGCCTATGACGTCGCGTTGCATCGCGAGGTGGCGCTCAAGGAAGTTCGCGACCTCGACGAGTCGGGCACCGACCCCGGCGTTCACCGCGAGCGGGTGTTGCGGGAGGCGCGGGCCTTGGCGCGGATCGCACATCCGAATGTGGTTGCCGTGCACCATATCGTCGACTCCGACCAGTACGACCATCCGTGGATCGTGATGGAGCTGGTGCGGGGCCGCGCGCTGTCGGACGTGCTGGCGGCCGGGTCGTTGCCCCCGGCGCAGGTCGCTGAGCTGGGACGGGGAATTCTGGGAGCGCTGCGGGCCGCGCACGCGGTCGGCGTGCTGCATCGCGACGTGAAGCCGGCCAATGTGATCGTGCGCGACGACGGCTCGCCGGTCCTCACCGACTTCGGGATCGCCGCCATCCACGGGATGACCGCGCTCACCTCCACGGGCAGTGTGGTCGGGTCGCTGGACTATGTCGCACCGGAACGGCTTCAGGGAGTCGAGGGCGATCCGGCGTCGGATCTCTGGTCGCTCGGGCTGGTGCTGTATTTCGCGGTGGAGGGGCATCAGCCGATGCGCCGGGAGTCCTCGGTCGCGACACTGGCCGCCGTGATCGGCGGTCACGTGCCCGCGCCTCAACGGGCCGGTGCTCTGTCGGGTGTGTTGGGCGCGTTGCTCGTCACGGATCCGGCCCGACGACCCGACCCCGCACACCTCGACTTCATGCTGTCCGAGGCCGCCGGGCGGACCGCGCTCGGGCCGTACTTCGCGGCGCATCCTCCTGCCTCGGGACAACAGCCCACTGCGCCGCCCTCAACTCAGTCCGGACCGCAGCTCGCCGTACCCCCACCGACACATTTCGATCCCCAATTCCCCACCCCGACACCGGCATTCGCTACATCCTGGCCGGGCTCGAGCCATCCCACGGCTTGGCCGGAATCTGCCGCGAATGCGTTCTCGCCGCAACCGGCGACGGGGTGGCGGCAACCCGCCTCACCCCTGCCTGCCTCGACAGGTGGGGCGATGCCCCGCAAACACGCACCTCCCGCCCGCCGATGGGGCATCCTCGCCGCGGCGGGTTCGATCGCCGCGGTCATCACACTGACCGTGGTACTGCTTCAGCGCCCGGACAGCGCGGCGTCAGCGATCGGGACCTCCCCCACCCTGACCATCGTGCCAACGATCCAACTCGGCACGACCCCCGGTTCGGGACCTTCGGCGGCACCGAATGCGAATCTGCACGATCCCGAGAATCTGCGGGCCGCGCTCACCGCACTCGAATCAGCCGCAGGCGGCACCGAATTCACCAGAACCACGATCTATCCGACCTTCATCTCCACCGGCGCGCCCGTGCCCACCCGCCCGAGCGTCTACGACGAGTTCACCTTCCGCGACGGCCGGGCAACCCGCACCGGCCCCGGCGGCGACCTGTCCGAACCCACCGTGGCGCTCAGCATCTTCAACTGGGATGCCGTCCCTGAACTGTTCCGCGTCGCCGAACGTGATCTCGGCGTACCCCAACCGACCTCCCGCTACCTGATCATCGACCCGGCCTGGACGTTCAACGAGGGGCGCCCGACCCTGCTGGTCTACGTCAGCGATGACTACGGCGGTGGCTATCTCGCCGCCGACGCCGACGGCACGGTTGTCGACAAAATTCCCCGCTGATCATTGCTGATCGGCCGCATCACACAGGTCAGCCAGCAGCAGCGGCAGTAGAACCTCTTCGTGGAGGTCTTTACCGAAGGACTTCCTGACTTCGACGGCGCTCGCTCCGGGTTCGACGTCAATGCCGAAATATGTTGTGTAGGTGGAGGTATCGAATCGCCATGCCTCGGCGTACGGGGCGGCCGATTTGACCATTGACACGATCATGAACCCTGTCGGATCGAAATCGGCACGAACCCGAACCGCGGTCCTGGACTCGTCGACTCCTGCGATGAGGTCGAGTGCGGCGAGGGCTGGAACGCCATCGGTGCAGACCAGGGGCGGACACCGGGTACCGAGTTCGTCTGCGGCCGCTTCCACGACCGTCGGGTGCTCACAGACGAACAGCTGCCCCTCGATGCCGCTCACTGTCCGCGCCCTTCTCGCCCCACGACAAGCCGAGCGCACCAGCCGAATATTGGTGTGGCGCAGTCACCACGATCCATTGGCGATCACCACACGTGATCGGTCGACGATGTCGTCGATGAGGCGGTCGAGTGTGGCGACCGGGTGGCGCGGTGTGAGTCCTTGCACGACAGGGTCCGAATTGATCTCGAGGAGAAGGGAGTACGAGCCCAGTGACCAGCTGATCCGGGAAACACCGGTTTGTGTGGCGATCACCTTCGCGCCCGCGGTGTCGGGATCGAACGGGACCCGGAGCGCGTTCGGAAACGGTGTGAAGGGACTGGTGAGGATTTCCGAACGGGTGGCGTAGTCCGCGGCCGTCCGCGCGGCACTGTCGGACGCGTGTGCCGTAACTTCCAGCGTGACCTCACCGAGGTCGTTGGCGCAGGCGAAGATCGCTTCGCTGTCCGAGGTGGCCGCACTGTGCAGGGGCGCCTGGAGTGTCGGTGACATCCGCGCCGATCCGAGTGCGCCGGGGTCGATCAGCAGGCACGCGTTGTGCGGCTCGGGTTCACGCCGGTCAGTGGAAGTCGGGTCGGGGGCGGCCGTCGAGCTGGACACGGGGGCGGGACCTTCCGACGGCGCGGCCGACTCGGCCATTTCACCGTGTTTCACGACGCCGAGACCCACTTCGGCGAGGTCGCCGAGCACTGTTCCAGCAGGCGGGTGCTGACTGGTCACTGTCCAGTTGCTCGCGACCAATACCTGACGATCGTCAGCGGTGTCGTCGTGCGTCCTGGCTTCCAGCTCGAGGCCCTTCAAGGCGTCCTTCGCGTCAGCCAATGTCATTCCGACGAGCTGGGGCATCGCTGCGCTCGGGTCACGTCCTGGCTTCGAACTCTCCGACAGCGCCGCGCCGCCGAAGATGAGGACGACCGACACAACGATCCCGACCGGAATCCAGTTGAAGCCGAGCTTCGCGAAGCCCCCTGCGGCCCTCCTGTTGTGCTTGCGTTCGACACCGGCCAGGTACAGCACCGGCACGAGCGCCAACCCGGAATAGGTGACCGCGGCGGGAAAGCCGATATCCGAGAACGGTAGGACGACAACGCAGAACAGCGCGAAGCAGAAGAACCCGACCGCCAGAATGAACTTCCACGTCGGCAGGACGCCGGCGACTGTCTGGAGTCGGACGAACAGAGACCTGATCATCGGTGGACAATACGCCCAACCAACTGATTTCCGCCGGGATCGCTGAGATGCGCGATCAGGTCACATCGGGTGCCCACATCGTGTCCGTCGTTCCGCATGAACCCCGAGCACACAATCGCCGGTCAGGTCACGTCCCGCTGCAGCCAGAATGTCGTGCAACCGGCGCCGACCACCGTGCCGGTCAGTGTCGTGGTGCTCCCCGTGTGGTCGGCGATGAGATCGACCATGACATAGGAGCCCGGTCGGTCGATCCAGGAAGACTTGCGGAAGACGATCCGGTCCGATTCGGCTTGCCAGTTCATCGTGAAGGTGCCCGAGGCGACTGTGGGATTCTCCGGTAGTGGGTAGAATGCGAACTCCGCCTTGGTCTTCGGTTGCACGGTAAGGGTGAGGCCGGTCGCGCCCTGGGCGCACTGGTAGGAGCCGATCCACGTTCCCGCGAGTGATCGCAGGTCGTCGAGAAGGCCGGGTCGGTCGGCGGCGACAGCGGTGCCGACCGACGTATCCGCACAGCCTGTCAGGGTGGCTGCCACGAACAAGACTGCTGCACAAGCGAATTCGCGCGCTCTCATGTCCCCCCTGCCGAATCCGTGTTGCGTCGCCACCTGACTATCGATCGACCGGGGCAAGGTGTGGTTCGAACTCGGCGATCAAGCTCTCCTTGCCGCCGAAGCCGATGACGCGGTGAATCTCCTCGCCGTCCTTGAACATCAGCATGGCCGGGATACCGCGGAACTCGAACTTCTCCCAGATGCCCTCGAACTGGTCGACGTCGATCTTTCGGACCAGGACGCGCCCGGCCCACTGTTCGGCCAAGCTCGCCAGGACGGGCGTCACTTGACGGCAAGGTCCGCACCAGGCGGCCCAGAAGTCGACCAGCAGCGGGATTCCTGTCGAACTCTGCACGTCGATGTCGTCGGGGGTGATGGGGGCCAGTTGATCGCGGGCGGCGAGGTAGTCCCGCAGGTCTTTCGCTTCTTGTGCGAGAGCTTCCGCAGAGATGCGGTCGCCGTTGGCGCGGACCCAGGTCGTGAATTCGTCGAAGCGGGGTCCTGGCGCGTCGTGCTTGCCGGCCGCCTGCGAGACAGCTTCGTTCAGTGTCTGCAAGGCCTGGCCGAGGTGTTCGCCGCTGGCCTCGAGCTCGAACGCGCGCACGGTGACGGTGTCGCCGTCTCGTCGCAATTCGGCGTCGCGCCAGAGGTTTACGACGTACTGCTCATCGTCGGTGATTCGCCACCGCACACTCGTCTCGTGGACCTGTGTCAGCTCCCGAGCGGCTATTTCCTCGTCGGACAGTCGGGAACCACGCTCACGAACGTAGACCGCGAACGCCTCGAACTCAGGTGAGCCGGGACCAGCGGCGATCCGCTGCTGCAGCCCACCGAGTAGCTCCTGATAGACAGCCCCCTCGCTGTCACCTCGCGCGTGCAGGTCGAATGCCGACCAGCGACCGACAGTCTCGCCCGCCTGATCGTCGATCTCGACACCTTCGAGCAACGTGACGCGATAGGTGCCGTGACCGGGCAGGACGACAGCGAACTCGTAACCACGCTCCATGGCCCCCTCCAAGTGCTCTCGAGCGATAGCGCAAAAATACCAGCTCGACGACCTCCCGGAAGCTGAACGCAGTTTCACTGCACCGATGGCTGATTCACGATCTGGGCGAATCGATATACCGCCGACGATACGCACCGGAAACCCCTGTGCCATCGCCGCGCAGCTCACCCGGCACACACTGGCGAGATAGCGGTGTCGGCGGGTAGGTCGGCATCCACGCTGCCGGTGGCAGGTCAGGAGGATCCGATGAAAACTCTGTCCAATCCCGCGCTCCAGATCGGAGTGGGAGCCGTCGGGGGGCTCGTGTTCGGGCTCGTAGTCGGTGAGTGGGCCGCGAATCTGAAGTTCATCGGGGACATCTTCATTCGGTTGATCCAGATGTCGATCGTGCCGTTGGTGATGGCGTCGGTGATCGTGGCCACCGGGTCGATGGCGGGGGCCGGCACCGGGAAGGTGGCGTTCCGGACGTTCAAGTGGATGCTCGGGTTCTCGTTCGTCGCGGCGGTGTTGGCGTGGGGGCTGAGCGTGGTGATCCGGCCGGGGGCGGGGATGGTGTTCGCCGGGGAGCTGGATTCCTCGTTGAAGGCGTCCGCGGACAAGGCGCTGGGGTGGCAGGAGACGTTGCTGAACTTCGTGTCCACCAACGTGTTCAACGCGATGTCGACGGCGACGATGGTGCCGATCATCATCTTCTCGCTGTTGTTCGGCATAGCGCTGCGCAAGCAGATCAACAAGACCGGCGACACCTCGGTGCTCACCTTCATCGACCAGGTCCAGCAGATCGTGCTCACCATGATCCGGCTGGTCATGACACTCGCGCCGATCGGTGTCTTCTGCCTGCTCGCCGCGCTCGCCGGTGACGTGGGGTTCGCGGTGGTCACCACCACGCTGAAGTACCTGGGTACAACGCTGCTGGGCGTGGTTCTGCTGTTCGCACTGTTCGTCGCGGTGGTGACGGCGCGCACCCGCCTGGATCCGCTGAAGCTGCCCGAGAAGCTCGCCGAGCAGACGACGATCGCGGTCACCACGACGAGCTCGGCGGTGACGTTTCCGGCGGTGCTGAAGAACACCGTCGAGAAGGTCGGCGTCAGCCAGAAGATCGCGAACTTCACCCTCTCGATCGGGTTGACGATGGGCTCGTACGGGGCCGTACTCAACTACATGATCGTCGTGATGTTCCTGGCGCAGGCGGGCGGCGTCGACCTGAGTATCGGGCAGATCGTGCTCGGCATCGGGTTGGCGATTCTGCTGAACATGGGCACGATCACCGTTCCCGGCGGGTTCCCGGTCGTGGCCATGTTCCTCGCCACCTCGCTCGACCTGCCGTTCGAGGCTGTCGGTCTGCTGATCGCCGTCGACTGGTTCGCGGGCATCTTCCGCACGTTCCTGAATGTGAACGGCGATACGTTCGTCGCGATGCTGGTGGCCAATGCCGATGACGAGATCGACCGGGACGTCTACAACGGGACCAAGACCGTCACGGCCGAGGAGATCGACCTCGAGGAATACACCGACATGATGGCGCGGGCTGATCAGGCGGATTGATCGCAGAACGCAAAAAGGCCCTCCAACCGAAGTTGGAGGGCCTTTCGCAATGCTGTTCCGGCAGTGTCCTACTCTCCCACACCCTGTCGAGTGCAGTACCATCGGCGCAGGTGGCCTTAGCTTCCGGGTTCGGAATGGGACCGGGCGT
>NZ_JBHYRN010000039.1:0-47131 GCF_042749305.1 Nocardia sp. NPDC058705
CGAGTTAGCCGCCGTTGCGCATGCGCGAAGCGCGAGCAACGGCGGCTAACTCGCGGCCCCTCGGGGGCCGCGCTCGAGTTCGCCAGAACTCCAGTAACACAGCACATTTCCGGCAATCCCTTTACTCTGGATAACATGCGCAGGTCGTCATTGCCGCCGGTCGCATGCCGGGTCGCGGAAACACTCATCGCCCGCGGGCATCACGGCGTCATCGTCTGCCCCGAGACGCCGACTCCCACCGCGGCCGACGCCGCCCGCGCCATGGGCGCCCAACCCACCGCCATCCTCACCGCCCAGGTCTTCCTCCTCGACAACGACCCGGTCCTGCTCCTGGTAGCCGACCACCACCGCGTGAACCTGGCCCGCACCGGCAAACGCCTCGAAGGCACCCTCACCCCCGCCTCCACCGCCCTGGTCGAACGCATCACCGGCCAACCCATCGACGGCACCGCCCCCTTGGGCCACCCGACCAACCTCCCCACCTGGGTGGACACCGCCCTCGCCGCCCACCCCGAGGTCTGGGCCGCAGGCGGTCACCCGAACACCGTGTTCCGCACCAACTTCCGCGAACTGGTCCGCATCACCGCAGGCCTACCGATCGAGATCGACTGAAGCTAACCGCGATCGGCGTATGGGTCGACCAGAGTCGCTGGAGTGCGGGCGGTCTCGAGTACATTCTCCGGAAAGCTGGGCCCCGCCGCGTAGTACCTGGCACGCGTACGGCCCACCGGCACAAGGATCTCGCGACGCACCATCTCGCGTAGATCCCGTTGCGCCTGTTGCGTATTGAGCCCTTCGGCCTGCTCGTACCTGGTCCGGCGCACCCGACCCGACATGGCGACATCGTGCAGCGCGGACACGATCCGTTCATCGGAACCCACCGCCAGCAAGTAGTCCGAGGCCCCGTTCCACACCCGCCGTGATCGCTCGACTCGCGCGTGCACGGTCTGTGCCTGCTGGTGATAGGCGGTCAAACTGAACCGAATCCATTCGGAAACATCCTGGTCGGGCCGGTAAACACTCCCGCGCCTGCCGAGCACCTGGTAGTACTCCCAGGTATTGCCGGGCCGCCCGAGCCAAGCTTCGATCGAGGAGAACTCCGGTGCGATCACACCCGCACGCGCGATCATCAACGTCTGCAGCGACCGCGACATCCGCCCATTGCCGTCAGCCCAAGGATGAATCGACACCAGATGAAGATGCGCCATCGCGGCCGCTACCAGCGGATGCGTCGCCGACGGCGCGTTCAGCCAATCCACCAGCTCGCCGATCAGCCCGGGCACCAGCTCGACATCGGGTGCGGTGTAGGCAGCGATACTCGGATCGCGGGCGTCGGTGACGTAGACCGGGCCTCGCCTCCACTGGCCGGCGGGCTTGCGCGGCGAGTGCCGATGGCCTTGCAACATCCAGTGCAGAGCGTTGAGAAAGCCCGCGCTGTACTCGAAATCCTCGACATCGCCGAGCGTCTGAATGTAGGTCATCATCCGCGCGTACGCCGAGGTCTCGGCACGGTTCTCGTCCGAGACCTCCACATCACGTTCGCCGGCGAGCAGGTCCTCCACGTCGACCGTCGAGACCTTGAATCCCTCGATCGAGTTAGATGCCGACACCGCGTCGGCGGTCAAGAACTTCCGCAACCCGCCGACCCAGACCGCCGGAACGCTCTGCAGTTCGTACCGCAGCGACTCACGCATCCGGTCGACCTCGGCGAGCACCGCTTCGTCGGCCGACGACAGTTCGGGAGTGGGAAACAGCATTTCCCCATGATGCATTGACGCAATCATTACGTCAACGCAGGCGGTGGGGCGAGTCGGATCAAGCGGACACAGTGGGCGTGGGCGCAAGTGGGTGGCGGGCGTAAGTTGGGGCGGTGGGCGATGTGCAACCTTCCGAGACCGGACTCGTGGTCCCCGACGACCTGAGCGGGATCACCGCTGAGCAGTATCGGGCCTCCATGCGGCACTACCCGGCCGGCGTCACCGTGGTGACCCTCGGCGCGGAGACCGGGCCGGTGGGTTTCACCGCCACCTCCTTCGCCTCCCTCTCCCTCGAACCGCCGCTGGTGTCGTTCAACATCGCCCACACCTCATCGAGCATCGACGCATTGCGCGCCGCCGATTCGGCGGTCATCCACTTCCTCGGCGAACACCAACGCCACATCGCCGACCGCTTCTCCCGCACCGCCGCCGACCGCTTCACCGACCGCTCCCTGTGGACCACCCTCGACACCGGCGAACCGGTCCTGCACGGCACCCCCATCTGGCTGCGCACCACCATCCACAAACTCATCGACCTCGGCGACCACACCCTGGCCGTAGGCCTGGTAACCCGAGTCCACGACCAAACCGAAGACTCCCCCTCAGCAGCCCCCCTGCTGTACTACAACGGCAAATACCACCGCCCGACAGCCCTCGATACCTGATCGAACAGGCAAACCGCGCTCGAAGGCTAGTGTTGATCCAGTGAGCGAGGCATACGACTGGTCGTGGTTGCGCGGCGGTGTCCCGGGAATCGACCTGGACACCTATCTTGCGATGCCGGAAGACCTCTCTCGGGTGATCGAGGTCAAAGACGGCTTGGTCGTGCACTGCGACTCACCATCGCCGAATCACATCGCCATCGCCGACGCGATCAAACAGTCTCTGCGAGAAGCGATCCGGAAGCGCGATTCCGGTCAACCGTGTCTGAAGGCCAGCGGCGAACTCGACATGCTGGTCTCCGAGGTCCCGTTCAACTTCCGCCGCCCCGACGCCATCGTGTATCGCTGCGTCGAAGACCCCCGCGACAAGTGGAAGACCAAGCCGACCGCGGGCGACGCCCTCCTGGTCGTCGAGGTGGTCTCACCAGCGACTGTCACCGCCGATTGTGTGGACAAGCGAGCGGAATACGCGCGACTCGGCATCGAGCAGTACTGGATCGTCCGCATGGAGAACAACGACGGCCGCGTGAAGTCCATCGAAATCCTCCGCCTCAATACCGCAGGCGTCTACATCTCCGCCGACACCCGCTTCCGCTCCCACAACCCCATCGCGATCGCCGTCTCGGACCCACTCGATGTCACCATCACCTGGGATGTCCTCGACGCCGACCTCGCCTGAGACCGTCTCCATGAGCGAGTTCCGTGTGACAGGTGTCTACCCCGTCAGCTTCAAAGCGAATCCGTCGGTAGTCGGCGACACGACCGACAACTTCACTGTCGGGGCGGCCGTCGAACTCCGACGTGCAGATGAGGTCCTCGCGAGCGGGGTCCTGCAAGCGATCGAGCTACTCTGCCCGGGAGCCAAGGTCGCGCTCACCTTCTCGGACACGATCTCCCAGCACATCCGCGTAGGCGATGTCGTCTACGCGGTCGAGGCGGCCGGATAGTCCCGCCAACTTCCACAGCACAGGCGGTTGACAGCGGAACGAGACGGCGGTCAGCCGATCAAGCAGGGGGCCGCGCCTTCGGGGGAGGCGGCGGTGAGGGGTCGGGTTTCGGGGGTGGGGTTCCAGTGGCCGTCGGTGGCGGCGTAGGCCCAGGTGGGACCGTTGGCGACCAGGGTGGCGACGGCTTCGATCAGGCGGTCTACGTCGGCGGCGGTGGTGCCGAGGCCGATGCTGGCACGCAGGGCGGCGTCGAGGCCGAGGCTCGCGAGGAGGGGGTGGGCGCAGAAACGGCCGTCGCGGACGCCGATGGCGTGTTCGGCGGAGAGGTAGGCGGCTACCTGGCCGGGGGCGTAGTCGGCGATAGTGAAGGCGACGATGCCGACACAGTCGGGGCTGTCGGACCAGATGGTGACCAGGTCGACGCCGGGGATCGCGGACAGGCCGTCGCGGAGACGATCGGCCAGGAAGCGTTCGTGCGCAACGAGTTCGGCGGGATCGATGGCGGCGAGTGCGTCACAGGCTGCGGCAATCGCGGCCGCGCCCAACACATTCGGCGAACCGCCCTCGTGCCGCTGCGGCGCGCAAGCCCATTCCACTTCCGACACACCGACATTGCGCACGGCGCCACCACCGGCAAGGTAGGGCTCACCCTGGTCCAGCCAGTCACGCCGCCCGACGAGCACACCCGAGCCGAACGGCGCGTACAGCTTGTGCCCGGAGAACGCGAGGTAGTCGATCCCGGTCTCGCGCAAGGAGATCCGTCGATGCGGAGCCAGCTGCGCGGCGTCGACGAGAATCCGCGCACCACACAGGTGGGCGATGGTCGCGAGCCGTTCCAGCGGCAGCACCTCACCGGTGACGTTGGATGCCCCGGTCACCGCGAGCAGCGCGGCCGGCTTGCTGCACAACTCGGCGACGACCCGCTGAATCGTCTCCTCGACAGTCGCACCGGCCCGCACCACCCGGCGACCGTGCTCGGTCCACGGCAGGAAGTTGGCGTGATGTTCGATATCGAGCACCACCGTCTCCCCTGGCACGCACCCGGCCAGCAGGTTCAGCGAATCGGTGGTGTTGCGCGTGAACACCACCACCTGGTCGTCGTCGGCATCGAGGAACCGGGCAACCGACCCACGCGAGGCCTCGTAGCACTCGGTCGAGATCCGCGAGGCATACCCCGCACCCCGGTGCACGCTGGCGTAGAACGGCAGCAACTGCGAAATCCGGTCGGTGACCTGCTTCAACGCGGGCGCACTCGCGGCGTAGTCGAAGTTGGCGTAGGAGCTGGTGCCGCCCTGAACGAGCGGAACCTGCAGGTCGGCACCGGAAACGGCGGCGATGGCACAGGTGGGGTCGATTACAGCAGTCATGACGAAATCCCGTCGGCTCAGGGACCCGCTCCACAAGAGTTGGCCCGCGCTTGCCGCGCCCAATTCGGACGTCAGCCTGGTCGTCACCCGGAGCACCCCACCGCGGAGGAGGGTTGCCGACCAGCAAGCCGGGGCTGAACGCTGGTACTCGTGACCTGCAACGAGAGTGACAGATGACCTCGCGGCCTGTCAACTACCCCGGCGGAAGTGGCCTCCTACCGCGCCGAACTTCGATTGCCTCGGCACGGCAGATGCGTACGCTGGGCTCGTGCACGTCGAGATCGAACAGATCATTCGCGAGTTCCCGCAGCGCGACGATTATCGCGACATCCGGGAGCGGATCGAAAGTAGTGTTGGCGCAGGCGATCTCGAGTTCGCCGTGTCGCTCGGCCGAGCGGCGGCCACGGCCTACGGTGCCGGTAATTGGATTGTCGAGGATTGCGTCGGCACATTGCTCCACGCCTCCGCACCGGAGAGGGCCGGGGCCGCGCTCCGGGTGCTCGCGGCGACGAAGCCGGAGAAGAGCCGGGCGGGCCGGATAGCGGCGAAGCTGGCCGGATCGCTGGAAGCGGACGAGGCCGTCGCCGCGTTCGGTCAAGCCGGTCTGATCGGGCCGATCGCGGACGAGCTGCGTGCCTGTTTGCTGCAGGAGTTGATCCTGCGCGGCGTCACGGTGGCCGACCACGACGGGCTCGTGCGGTGGGCGAATTCGGCGCACTGGTCAGGTCATCCGCTGCGCGTGCTGCCGTTCGAACGCACACCCTTCGAGCACGGGCTCGCGCTGCGCCAATTCAGCCAGCACGGTTCGAGCGTCGGCCTGCCGTTCAGTGCCGACACCTCCCCCGCGCTGAGCAGACGCACTCGACTCGCCCTCCCCCGCGCCAAGGAAACTACCCACCCCGCGGTCGCGGACCGACTCGCGCAGGCTGTCGCGAACTGGAAGCGAGAATCCAACGGGCGCATCGAATCTCGGACCTTCGCACTCGGCAGCGTCCCCGACCCGGCGACGACGGCGGCCCTCATGGACACCTTGTCGCTGGAGTGCCTACACGCCCGGCACCCGTCGGCGACCGACCTCGTGGTCACCCCGTCCACACCCGGGCAGGTCTGGTCGATGCTGTTCGCCGCGGCGGCCAACGGCGGCGCCTACAACCACGGCGAAGGCGCGGCCTACGGCCGTCTGCGCGCCTGGCGTTCGCTCGGGGCACTGTGTGGTGCAACAGAATTCGACACCATCGACCATGTCACCCGCCTCGCGCGGGACTGCCACTGGTTCACCTTCGAGGCCGATACCGCATGGTTCGAGCGCGTCGCCTGGGATATCGGCATCGTCGCACTGACCCCCGAACCCGCCCTGTCGATCCTCGCTGCCACCGACACCGACTGACCGGCGCGTTCGCGCGGTGAGGCACGCCCGACGCGGCGGGAATCGCCCATGAGGGGGGCCGGCGGAACTAGCATCCGACGAAGGGAATTGCTGCGCTGAGGGCTCGGCAGATCAATGTGGCGCTGCGGGTGGGGTCCGATGTCAAACCGGTACACAAGGGGTGAACTTTGCCCGCGATGGACGCCGTACGATCGAGTGAAGCGAAAACAGTCCACGTATCAGATCGGAAGAAGACCATGTCATACGCCTTGAGCTCCACTTCGGCGGACGTGAGCGCTGATCTGCCCGATGAATTCGTCCACCTGGCGAGGTTGGCGTTGGCGGGGCGTGAGCAGGATGTCGCGATGTTCGTGCGGCGGGCCGCGCGGCGACACCGGCATGCAAGTCCCGAGTTGGCCGATGCGTTGATCGCGCTGCTGCGCCAGAACCCCACTCGCGCCAATCCCCTTCGCGCTGAGGTGGATACGCCGATTCCGGTAGACGGCGACAGTCGGCTGCCGTTGGTTCGGGTGATCGCACCCGGCGCCACTGTCGAAGTGCCGATCCTGGCCGCCGAGACCTACGACGTGCTCACCCAGATCGTCGATGAGCGCAAGCAAGCCGACCGGCTGGCCGCCGCCGACCTCACCCCGGCGCGCAGCCTGCTGTTCGTCGGCCCGCCCGGCGTCGGCAAGACGATGGCCGCGGCGTGGCTGGCCCATCAGCTGGAGCTGCCGCTGGTGGTCCTCGACCTGGCGACCATCATGAGCAGCCTGCTCGGCAAAACCGGCACCAACCTGCGCCACGCCATCGACTACGCCAAGCAGCGGCCGTGCGTGCTGCTGCTCGACGAACTCGACGCCATCGCCAAACGGCGCGATGACGATCGTGATGTGGGCGAGCTGAAGCGCCTGGTCACCGTGCTGCTGCAGCAGATCGACGACTGGCCGACCGGTGCGGGCCTCGTCATCGGCGCGACCAACCATGCCGACCTGCTCGACCCGGCCGTGTGGCGGCGTTTCGATGTGAGTGTGGAATTCGCGCTGCCCGAGGCCGAGCAACGCTGCGAGGCGATCCGCCGGTTCGCCGGACAGCCACTGCCCGACGGTGCGGTGGATGCGGTCGCGCTCGCGTCGAAGGGGTTGTCGTTCAACGATATCGAGCGAACGATGCTGCGGTTGCGCAGACGTTGCGTGCTGGAGGACCAGCTACTGCCCGGCTTGATGGCCGAGCATTCCGCACGACTAGTAGCTGAACTTCCCAAAACGGATCGGTTACGGCTCGCCCAGACGCTGACGGGCGTGTCAGGCTTGTCTCAGCGGCAGATCAGTGCGCTCACGGGGGTCTCGCGTGACACCATCCGTGGCTTCACCCATCGACGGGAATAACGTGGCAGCTGGGGGGATTTCGGGTGGCGGGACCGCGATTTCTGATCGGGTTCGGTGAGCGGCTCACCGCGCCCATCTCCCCCAGCAGATCCGGCGGTTCGCCGCAGCCGCCGTACACCGTGGCACAGGCGCGGGCCCGGCTCGCGCCGATGCTGAACGCGGCGACCGCGAGTGCGGACGCGTTGCCGAAAACGGCCTGTCCGGAAGACGAGACCGTCACGGCGGTCACCCTGCATCCGCAGTACCTGTCCAAAAGCGGTTACCCCACACGGCTTCTCACGTCACTGCAGCTGGATCCGCTGGGTAGCAGGCCGGTGGCGATCACACCGGAGCACGGCACGCCGCGGGCGAGCACGCTGCTGTTCCTGGCTACGACTCGCGTGAATCTGCAGTTGCTCACTGCGAGAATCGGCGCCGGCGTACCGCTGGGCAGCGCCGAGAACGGCATCGTCTGCCTCGAGGAATTCCGGCTCAACAACCCCGACGACCGTCTGAGACTTACAGCGGCACCGCGTAATTCGGAGACCGTCGCCGAATTGGTCCTGCACTCCGACCGCGATATCGCCCTGCAGGGTCTGCTCGATTTCTCCCGCGATCTCGACCTCGACGTGGCGATCGACCGCAGACTCGACAACGGCGGCCTCGCCTTCGTCCCGGTCACCGGCACCCATGCCGCCATCGCCGCGCTCGCAGGCTACTCGTTCACCAGGGTGATCCGCCGGATGCCGCGCATGCGAACCCAACTCGGACGCGACATATCCACCAAGACGCGGCTTTCCACCTTCCGGCCGATCTTGCCGACCGCCGAACCGACCGACCACGAACTCACCATCGCAGTCTTCGACGGTGGCCTCCCCGCCACCACCCCACTGGCCCGCTGGGTAGACGCCCACACCTTCGCCGACAGCGCCGCACCCCAGCGCAACTACCTCGACCACGGCCACCGCGTCACCTCGGCGCTGCTGTTCGGCAGTGTCGATCCGGTCCACCCGGTGCCGGTCCCGTACGGCTACATCGACCACTACCAGGTACTCGACGAGGACACCGACGACGACCAGTGCGAGCTGTACGCCGCGATCGAACGCATCGATTCCGTACTGCGCCAACGAAAGTACGAGTTCGTCAACGTCAGCATCGGACCCGAACTGCCGATCGAGGACGACGAGGTACACGCCTGGACCGCCTTCTGGGACGACTACCTCAGCGACGGCACCACCCTGGCGACCATCGCCGTCGGCAACAACGGCGAAGCCGATCGCCCCAGTGGCAATGCGCGCGTGCAGGTTCCGGCCGACAGCGTCAACGCTTTGGCAATCGGCTCATCGGATCGCGTTGGTGCGCAATGGAACAGGGCGTCCTACTCCGCGATCGGGCCCGGCCGCTCCCCTGGCACCGTGAAACCCGACCTGCTCGCGTTCGGCGGCAGCGATCACGAGCCCTTCCACGTCGTCGGCCCCGACGGCATTGCCGTCCCGGACTCCGGTACCAGCTTCGCCGCCCCGATGGCACTGCGCGCGGCACTCGGCGCACGCACCCTGTTCGGCCCGAAACTCGGCGCTCTCGATCTGAAGGCCCTGCTCGTCCACACTGCCGAAAGACGCACCAGCTCACCCGATTCCGACTCCGGCCATGGTCGCATCGCCGCCACCCTGGCCGACATGGTCCTGTGCGGCGACGGCGAAGCCCGGGTCCTCTACCAGGGCGAACTGACCCCGGCGAAGTACCTGCGCGCCCATATCCCGCTCCCGGCGGCGCTGCCGGCGGGCATGGTCAGGATTCGAGCCACGCTCGTCTACGCCACACCGGTCGACCCCGCCGACCCCGGCAGCTACACCCGCAGCGGTCTCGACGTCACCTTCCGCCCCCACGACGAGAAATTCGCCGAGCCCACCAGAATCCACCCCGATTCGGCCCCGTTCTTCCGCGCCAACGAACTCGATCCCGAGGCCGTCCTGCGTCGCAACTCGCACAAGTGGGACACGGTGCTGCACGCCGAGCGGAGCAAGCGCGTGCACAGCCTGCGCAACCCGGTCTTCGACATCCACCACAACGCCAGGGAATCGGGTCACTCCACCGCGACCGCGCAGCCGATCCGCTATTCGATGGTGATCACTGTGCGCCACGCCAAGGTCGACGACCTGTACGAGCGGGTGCTGAGCGCGTACGTGACCCAGTTGGAGGCGCTGCGTCCGACCATCGAGATCCCCCTCGATGTCTGAGTTCCCGGCCGAGATCTTCGTCGACCCGATCGCGGCGCGGCGGCTGAGTTGTCAGAGCGTGTACCGGTTGCAACACCTTGGCGCGCGGCTGTTCGCCTGGCAGGAGGAGACGTTCACCGAACTCCTGCTCGGCCACCTCACCGGTGTCGACTACCGCATCGATGCGCCCTGCCCCGATTGCGTGCCGCCGCGCAGGTGCACGTCGTGGGGGTCGGCCTCGCAGGCAACGGGTTCGGGCGGGCTCAGGCTGCTGACCAGACCCGAGGAAGGCGGCAACCGGGCTCGCGGAAGACGCGGTGTCGGCGCGGATTTCATCTACAGCGTGCAGGAACCGTCGGGTATCAGCGAGGTTCGATTGCTCATCCAAGCCAAGCGAGCCAGACGCGGTGAATCGATCAAGTCTGCGGCTCTCCCCGCCGCACAGCGAGCCGACTTATGCGACGCCGCACAGCATTTCGGCGCAACCGCGTACTACCTCTTCTACGCCGAATCCGAGTCGGCCCACGTCGGCCACCTCACCCGCTGCGCCGAGCACACGAGCCCCTCGGACACCTCCATCGTGATGGTCCCCGCACAGGTCCTCACTCGCGCGTTCGACGAGGAGAAGCGGGGTTCGATCGCGGCGGACCACGTCTTCGCACTCGGCCGCACCCTGCTGTGCCTCGACGGTTGCGCCCCCGCGCCGGGCCTGTCCGCCTTCGACCGCGTCCTCGGCTTCGTCCGCGAGGACAACCCCGACTACCAGCCCGTCGCCCCTTCGACGCGACTTCCCGGCACCCCCGCCGTCACCGTCATCGGCAAACGCGCCAAACCGCCCCGCCGCCCACCATCACGCCGCGTGACCCGCGCGGGCCACCAGGTCGGCGACGGCGAAATCCTGTGGGTCGACCTGAGCGCCGCCGACCGGTGGGCACAGCAGTCCGCACCGGACGACTCCACACCAGCGCGTGCGCCCAGCTGGTACGAAAGCGTCAGCGCCGACCGATTGCGCGAACGAACCAGCAAGTACTGGCGACTCGCACTGCACCGGGCGGTTGCGGTGCGATACGTCGCGGCCTGGGCCGACGGCGACGTGCGCGCCGTCTACCGCGTACTCGACGATTCCCTGATCATTCACCACGATCACGGCGGCAAGGTCTCCTTCGACCTCGCCGAACTCGACCCCGAATCCGCCATCCACCACCAGGTCGTGCGCCGCGCCAACGCCTATCAGGCCGCACGCTCGCCACGCGCACGCAACGTCGTCGGTTACCCCTAGCCGATTGCCCCTGAGTTGCCTGATCACACCCAGTTTCCAACCATCTACGCACCCTATGATGGACACCCACGATGATTGAGCAGCCCCACCATTTGCTAGAGTCATCCAAATGTCCACGAACACGAACTCCGTCCGCGGCCTGCCGCGCTACCCGGTGTACGCGCTCGGACGGCTCACCAAGGCGCTGCACGCCGAGATCGACGTCCCGTTGCGCGATCACTGGGTGCTCACCTTCATCTCCGAAAACGCCGACCTGACGCAGAAGAAGGTGGGCGACGCGCTCGGTATCGACCGCAGTGAAGTCGTCCGGCTGATCGACGCGCTGGAACGCGCCGACCTGGTAGAGCGCACCCGCGACGGCAAGGATCGCCGCAAATACCGGCTGCGGGTCACCGAGGCCGGGCGCAAGCAGTGCAAGCGCACCGACAAGCTGATCGCCGACGCCACCGCGCGCGTGCTGAGCAACCTCGACGAAGACGAACAGCGGCTGCTGCATCAGCTGGCAGTCACAGCGCTGGGCGAATTGCCGTCGTGATCAGCGCGGACGGCACGCCTCGCGCTGCCGTCCGGCGACACCCGCACCGAGTACCGTTGGCATCTGGTGACCATCCCGTTTGCCCTCCGGTAACCCGTTCATGAAACAACAGACACCACCGATGGGGGTCAACCGATGAGAGGTGGACTGAGCACGATGCTCGAGCCACAGGTACCGGCGGTCCTTCGCGACCCGCTGCTGCGCGCGGATCTCGCCTCGCCGCCGCGCACCCTGGTCGACATTCTGACCAGCACCGCCCTCGCCCACCCGGACGCACCCGCGATCGATGACGGCACGGTCGTGCTCAGCTACATGGAGCTGATCGCCACGATCGAGGCCAGGATGGCCGAGCTCACCGCGGCGGGCGTGCGACCGGGCGACCGGGTCGGCGTGCGGATGCCGTCGGGCTCGGCCGCGCTGTACGTGACGATTCTGGCCGTGCTCTACTGCGGCGCCGCCTACGTCCCCGTCGACGCCGACGACCCGGAGGAGCGCGCCAAGCTGGTCTTCGGTGAGGCAAGGGTGAGCGCGATCGCGACCGCCGACGGCATCGAATCGGCCACCACCGCCGAGGGCGACCACGACTGGAACACCCTGCCCACCCCCGCCGACGACGCCTGGATCATCTTCACCTCCGGCTCCACCGGCACCCCCAAAGGTGTTGCGGTCACCCATCGCAACGCCGCCGCCTTCGTCGATGCCGAGGCGCGCCTGTTCCTGCAGAAGGCCCCGATCGGCCCCGGCGACCGCGTGCTGGCCGGGCTGTCGGTGGCCTTCGACGCCTCCTGTGAGGAAATGTGGCTGGCCTGGCGCAACGGCGCCTGCCTCGTCCCCGCCCCGCGCGATCTGGTGCGCACCGGCGCCGACCTCGGCCCGTGGCTGATGCGCCGCGAGATCAGCATCGTCTCCACGGTGCCGACGCTGGCCGCGACCTGGCCCGCCGAAGCGCTGGATTCGGTGCGGATGTTGATCTTCGGCGGCGAAGCGGTGCCGCCAGAGCTGGCCGAACGCCTGACTGGCGCCGACCGCGAGGTGTGGAACACCTACGGCCCCACCGAGGCGACCGTCGTCGCGTGTGCCGCGCTGCTCACGGGCGAGATGCCCATTCGAATCGGCCTGCCGCTGGACGGCTGGGACCTGACCGTCGTCGACCCGCAGGGCAACCCGGTTGCCGAAGGCGAAACCGGCGAACTGGTGATCGGCGGCGTCGGCCTTGCCCGCTACCTCGATCCCGCCAAGGACGCCGAGAAGTACGCGCCGCTGCCCTCGCTCGGGTGGGAACGTGCTTATCGCAGTGGCGATCTGGTGCGCAACGACCGCGAGGGTCTGATCTTCCTCGGCCGCGCCGACGATCAGATCAAGATCGGCGGCCGCCGCATCGAACTCGGCGAGCTCGACAACGCACTGCAGCACCTGCCGGGTGTCAGCGGCGCGGCCGCCGCGATTCGAACAACCAAGGCGGGCAACAAGATTCTGGTCGGTTACCTGAGCGCCGGCCCCGATTTCGACGTGAAGAAAGCCAGAGAGATTCTGGCCGAACAACTTCCGGCCCCGCTGGTTCCGCGTCTGGCCGTTGTCGCCGACCTGCCGACCCGCACCTCCGGCAAGGTCGACCGCGACGCGCTGCCGTGGCCACTGCCGTCGAACGACGAACCCGAGACCGGACTGTCCGGCACCGCGGCGTGGGTGGCGGGCCTCTGGGACGCGATCCTCGGCGCCCAACCCACCGATCTCGACGCGGAATTCTTCGATCTGGGCGGCGGTTCGCTCTCGGCGGCGCAGCTGGTCGGCGCGCTGCGTGAGCGGTACCCGCATGTCACCGTCGCCGATCTCTACGACCACCCGCGTCTGGGTTCGCTGGTCGAACTCCTCGACGGCAGCGCACCGGTCGCGGCCGTCGACGTGCGCGTGGTGAAACCGACCCCGTTGCGCGCGCAGATCATCCAGGTACTCGCCACGATTCCGCTGACCACCCTCACCGGATTGCAGTGGGTCACCTGGCTGACCGTGGTCTCCGGCATCGCCAGCTGGTCGGGTTCGCTGCCGTGGCTGCCGCGCCTGTCGTGGTGGTGGATTCTGCTGGCGTTCGTGCTGTTCATCTCGCCGATCGGCCGGATGACGATCTGCGTGGTCGGCGCCCGAATCCTGCTCGCCGGATTGCGCCCCGGTTCCTATCCACGCGGTTCGTCGGTGCATCTACGACTGTGGGCCGCCGTACGACTCTCCGAGGCCAGCGGCGCCGAAAGCCTTTCCGGCGCACCGTTGATGGTCCCGTTCGCTCGCGCACTCGGCGCCAAGATCGGCAAGGGCGTCGACCTGCACAGCCTGCCCCCGGTCACCGGCATGCTCGAACTCGGCGACGGCGCCAGCGTCGAACCCGAGGTGGACCTGTCCGGTTACTGGGTCGACGGCGACATCGTGCACATCGGTGGCATCACCATCGGTGACGGCGCGGTGATCGGCGCCCGCTCGATCCTGCTGCCCGGCAGCAAGATCGGCAAGAAGGCCGAGATCGCGGCCGGCTCCGCCGTCTCGGGCAAGGTCAAGGGTGAGCAGGAATGGGCGGGTTCGCCTGCCGCCAAGACCGGCAAGTCGCAACACCGCTGGCCCGACCACTCCCCGGAACGCGCACGGCACTGGCTGGTCGTGTTCGGTCTGTCGTCGATGGTGCTGGCCGCGATGCCCGTGTTCGGCCTCGCCGTCGGCGGCACCTTCATCGCCTGGTGGGTCCGCGAGGAGACCACCATCAGCGCCGCCGCCCTGCGCGGTTTCGCCATCCTGCCGCTGGCCACCCTGCTCAGCCTCGGCGTGTACGCGGTTGCCACCGTGATCGCGGTGCGCCTGCTCAGCATCGGTCTGCGCGAGGGTTATCACCCCGTGCGCAGCCGCACCGGCTGGCAGGTGTGGGCCACCGAACGCCTCCTGGATTCGGCACGCACCTTCCTGTTCCCGCTCTACGCCAGCCTGCTCACCCCGGTCTGGTTGCGGTTGCTCGGCGCGAAGATCGGCAAGAACGTCGAGGCGTCGACCGTGCTCATGCTGCCCAAGTTCACCGTGATCTCCGACGGCGCGTTCCTGGCCGACGACACCATGATCGGCAGCTACGAACTCGGTGGCGGCTGGCTGCGCATCGGCGAATCCAAGGTCGGCAAGCGCGCCTTCCTCGGCAACTCGGGCATGACCGCGCCCGGCCGTCGCGTGCCCAAGAACGGCCTCGTCGCGGTGCTCTCGGCCGCACCGAACAAGGCCAAGGCGGGCTCGTCGTGGCTGGGTAGTCCGCCGGTGCGGTTGCGCCGCGCGACCGAATCCAGCGACACCTCACGCACCTTCGATCCGCCGCTGCGACTGAAGCTGGCTCGTGCCTTCGTGGAGACCTGCCGGTTGATCCCGGTGATGGTGACCTTCGCCATCGGCCTCGGCGTGCTGCTCGTGCTCGCGCTGATCGCCCAGCACACCGACTACCTGGTCGCCGCGCTCGTCTCCGGACTCGTGCTGATGGCGGCGGGCGCGCTCGCCGGTGCCATCGCGGTGGCCGCTAAGTGGTTGATAGTCGGGCGAATTCGCGCGGTGGAGTACCCGCTGTGGAGCTCGTTCGTGTGGCGCAACGAGGTCTCCGACGCCTTCGTCGAGACCGTCGCCGCGCCGTGGTTCGCGCGGGCCGCCACCGGTACGCCGGTGATGAATCTGTGGCTGCGCGGACTCGGTGCCAAGATCGGCCGCGGGGTATGGTGCGAGTCCTATTGGCTACCGGAGGCGGACCTGGTGACACTCGGTGACGGCGCGACCGTGGAACGCGGCTGCGTGGTGCAAACGCACCTGTTCCACGACCGGATCATGTCCATGGACACCGTGACACTCGAAGCGGGCGCCACCCTCGGACCGCACTGCGTCGCCCTGCCCGCCGCCCACATCGGCGCGGGTGCCACCATCGGCCCGGCCTCGCTCGTCATGCGCGGTGACGTGGTTCCCCCGTCGACGCGCTGGTGGGGCAACCCCATTTCGCCCTGGACCGATCCCGCGTCGACGCGGGAGTCGAGGCAGCGCGGAGCCGCCTGATGCGGAGCAAGTTCTACGAGGACCCCATCGATAACTACCTGCCACAGAACGGCAATCGCGGCTACCGCGTGTCCCGCTACGAACTGGAGCTGAGCTACAAACCCGCCAGCAACCGACTCGCCGGACGCGCGGTGGTCATCGCGGTCACCACCACGGTGCGACCGTGGTTCACCCTCGACCTGTCGCAGGCGCTGACGGTGTCGAAGGTGCTGGTCAACGGGTCGAAGGCGGCGAAGTTCGTCCATCAGCAGGGCAAGCTCGCGGTGACCCCGCAGCAGAAGATCCCCGCCGGTGGCGTCCTCGAGATCACCGTCCACTACTCGGGCACCCCCAAACCGGTGCGCGGGCCGTGGGGCGAGGTCGGCTGGGAAGAACTCACCGAGGGCGCGCTGGTCGCGAGCCAGCCCAACGGCGCCGCCTCCTGGTTCCCGTGCGACGACCACCCGAGTTCCAAAGCGTCCTACCGGATTTCGATCACCACCGACAGCCCGTTCTACGCGCTGGCCAACGGCACCCTGCTCAGCAAGCAGGCCAAGGCGAGCCAGACGACCTGGGTGTACGAGATGGCCGAGCCGATGGCGAGCTATCTGGCCACGATCCAGATCGGCAACTACCGCAAGTACCGGGTCGGCGCGGTCGGCGAACCGGTGCCGATGCACGCGGTCATCCCGCCACGCTTGCGAGCGAACTTCGACCACGATTTCGCACGTCAGCCCGCGATGATGGCGCTGTTCACCGAGAAGTTCGGACCGTACCCGTTCGACGATTACACGGTGGTTGTCACCGACGACGAGCTCGATATCCCGATCGAAGCGCAGGGCATCTCGATCTTCGGTGCCAATCATTGCGACGGCAAGCGCGGCGCGGAACGCCTTGTCGCACACGAACTCGCGCATCAGTGGTTCGGCAACAGCCTGACGCTGAAGCGGTGGCAGGACATCTGGCTGCACGAAGGCTTCGCCTGTTACGCGGAGTGGATCTGGTCCGAGGCGTCCGGCGGGCCGACCGCCGATCAGCTGGCTCGGGCCGCGCGCACGAATCTGGCGCGCCAGCCACAGGACATCATTGTCGGCGATCCCGGACCCAAGGACATGTTCGACGACCGGGTCTACAAGCGCGGCGCACTCACCTTGCACGCGCTGCGGCTGGAACTGCGCGATCACCTGTTCTTCGAGCTGATTCGCGAATGGACCGCGCGGTACCGGCATTCCTCTATTACTACGGAGGAGTTCGTCGACCTGGCCGGTCATTACAGTGTGGCGCCGTTGCGTGGGCTGTTCGCGATCTGGCTCGGCACCAAGCCGCTGCCGCAATTACCGCCGCTGGGCGGGCAGGCGCATCAAACACCCGGTTAAACGGGCGTCAGCCAGGTGCCCCACGGGGTGTTGCGCAGGACGGTATAGACGGCGAGCAGACCGAAGAAGGACCACACGATCACCGGGCTGATGCTGGGCACCCGCCAGCGTTGGCCGCGGCGGGCGCGCCGGAACCAGTCGACGACGAAGATCACGAACGCGAGGGTGAGCGGCACGGCGAGCAGGTTGCTGTGCAGCGAGTCGACGATGTTGCCGTCGGTGAGGTTGTGCATCGCGCGCATGCCGCCGCAGCCGGGGCAGTACACCCCGAACAGCGCGTAGACCGGGCACAGGCCGTAGGAACCCTCGACGTGCGGGTCGCGGAAATGCAGCAGGGCCAGCGTTCCGATGCCGAGACCGGCTGCTAGCAGCGGCGGCGTGAACCGCTGCCAGGCGGGCGCGGGCTCCGGTTCGGGGCCTGCGCCGGAAATCCCGGCCATGACGTGCGCGTTGTCCACTCCCCTACGGTAGCGGCGGGCGAACGTCACCGCCAGCACCACCCGACTCGCCGAGATCCGCCACGCCGGTCCGGATTGTTATCGATACTGTGTAATTTTCCGGCGAAATCAGGCGATTTCACAGTGATGGAGCCCACAGCAACCCAGTTCACAACAAGTGGGACACCCCGACCCGCTAACACTAGCTAGCACCCCAGCTCGCACTGTACGGTGGCCTACGACACAAAGGAGTGCCACATGCTTGCGAAGTCGATGATGACGGTTGCGGCAGCGCGAACCAAGGTCTCGCAGTTCGAGACCGGCGCACTGACCGCACAGTTCCGTGCCGGACTACGGACCCGCAGTTTCGCCACCGCGAAACTCAACGCCCCCACCGCCGAGCACCGGGTCGTCCCGGTGACCACCGCGGACGGCGCGCAGCTCCGAGTCCACGTCTACGGTCCCGATACCGCTCCCACCCTGGTGCTCGTCCACGGCTGGGCCTGCAGCATCGAGTACTGGAACCCGCAGATCAGCGCCTTCGCCGGCGAGTACCGCGTGGTCAGCTACGACCAGCGCGGTCACGGCGAATCCACCCTCGGCACCGTCGCCCCCAGCGAGAACACCCTGGCCGACGACCTGTCCGCCGTCCTCGACGCAACGCTGCATGCAGACGAGAAGGCCGTCCTGGCCGGGCACAGCATGGGCGGGCTCACTATCCAAGCCTGGGCCAAGCACCACCCCGAGCAGGTGTCGGCACGCGCGTCGGCCGTCCTGCTCGCCAACACCGCCAATGCCGCGATCCGCTGGGAAACCGACATGCTGCCGGTGCTGAACAAGCAGCTCACCGTCGCGCAGTACCCGGTGACCCTGCTCGGCGCGCCGGTGCGGATGCCGCAGCCGGTGAGCGAGTCGCTACTGTTCGCGCCGCTGCCGATCCCCGGCGGCTGGCTCACCCAGCAGATCTTCCGCAGTCGCATTCTGACCCCGGAGGCCACCGCCGACGAGGTCGATTTCGCGATGGGCATCATCCGTTCCTGCCGCCCGGTCGCGCGTGGCCGCCACGCCGCCGCCATGGCCGACATGGATCTGTCGGAAGGCACCGCCAATCTGAACGTGCCGACCACCGTGATCGCCAGCGCCAGGGATCGCCTGCTCCCGCAGCGTCTTTCGCGTCCGATCGTCGACATCCTGCGTCGCACCGGCCATCTGGCCGATTTCCAGGTGCTGCCGCACGGCCACCTCAGCAATATCGAAGACACCGTCGCCTTCGACACCGTGCTCCACCAGATTCTGCGCAGCTCCATGAACTCTCGGGCCACTCGCCGCAACGTCGCTGCCCGCTGACCCGAGCCAGTTCTCCTGAGACCGATCAACGGCGATCGGCTCAGGGGTAACTCGAACCGAGGCCCCCGATCTCACCGATCGGGGGCCTCACTCGTTGTCAGGGCCTGAGCAGGCCCCAGTAGACGGACCAGAGTGTGAAACCGATTCCGGCGCAGACGATCATGGCCCATCGGATCTGTTGTCCAGTGCCTTGGGGACGGCGGACGACGACGAAGCCGAGCGCGACCACCGCGCCGCAGGCGATCACCTGCAAAGCCACCCAGGGCAGGGTGCGGCCGAACAGCAGTGGACCGAATTCCGTCGCCCTCGATGATGCGACGAACAGCAGTTGCGCGAAGGCGCCCATGATGCCGATTACCGACGCTGCCAACAGGATTCGTGCCGGTGCCACGCTGGGTAGCCGCCATGCTTCGACAAAGCCGGTCAGTGCGTAACCGAGCAGTGCGAGCACTGTCACCGCCAAGAGGATGAGCTGGGCCGTGGGCGACTCCCACCACTTCAGCGGAGACAACGGTGTCACCGAATGCCCTTGCGCTGCAGGAGGATCGGCTTGCACATTTGCGCTGCCAGGTAGCCCGTTCACCCAGTCGCCCATGAGCTGGGCATAGCCGGGTGCCAGCTCGTCGCCCTTGTCGAAACCGTCGGTCGTTGTGAAGCCGCCGTGCTGGGCATTCTCTAGTGTGCGCAAGGCGTAGTTCGTTTTTCCGGCGCGGTCGAAGACTTCCTGAAAGCCGCGCAGGCTGTCGCCCGGCGGGGTCAGCCGATCCAGCTCACCCCAGATTCCCAGCACCGGCTGTTGGATCCGGGCCAGCACGGGCAGCGGGTTGTAGTCTGCCTGCGCGAACAACCCCGCACCCGCCATCACCCGGATCCCATTGCGCCCCAGCACATCGACCATCGAGCCACGAACACCCGCAGCCTCGAATCTGGTCTCGTTGGCCCAGGTCTGCTGTGCGGCCGGTGCGCCCGAGTTGGCGCCGATGGTGATCAGGAACGCGGCGTCGGCCGACCGCGACACCGCCAGCGGCGCGACCCAGCCGCCCTCCGACAGTCCCCAGATCCCAACCTTCGCCGGGTCCACCTCCGTCCGATTACGCAGTGCCGCAACAGCACTGAGCGCATCGTCGGCGAGCAGGGAGTAGTCGCGGTGGGCGGGGGTGTAGTTCTCGGCGCGCTTGTCGTAGCGCAGCGCGACGATGCCTTCGCGCGCCAAAGCCGCTGCTACTTGGTCATATTGCGGGCTTTTCTCGGTTCCCGAGCCGTGGACGAGCACTACGCCGGGTCGGCCGGTCGCGCCAGCCGGGGCGTGGATCGTGCCGTTGGTGATCGTTGCATCAGAACGGGTGAACGTGATGTCGGTGGTGGTGATGTCACCGGCCCGCGCGACCGGAGCACCAACCATGATTGCGGCGATCATGCTGGCAAACAAGGCAATTCGAAGAAGCATGGTTCTACTCGTTCATTCCTGGCGCCGGAAAGGCGATGAACCGGGTCAGCACCCGGCGCGTGCCCGGCCTGCCCTCGGCGTGGGTGGACTGGAATCGTTTGAGGAGTGCGAGGTAGTCCTCACAGAAGGCGTCGAGTTCCTCGCGGGTCGCGTAGATCGCACCGCGGGAGAACGGCATCGCATCGGCCCAGTCGCCAAGGTGGTCGCGTTCTGCCCGGAACCGCTGGAACGTCTCGATGTCCTCGGTGATGTGCTGCGCGACAAGCCCTTCCAGCAGCTCCCGCATCTCCGGTGACTGACCCTTGTCCAACCGATAGCGCAGATCCTTCGGCGGCGAACGCCACCATCGCTCCTTACCCTTCGCCAGCTCGGGCGCCTCCTCGATGAAGCCGTGTTCGGCGAGTTGGCGCAGGTGGTAGCTGGTGGCGCCGGTGTTCTCCTCCAGCCTCGCCGCCAAGGCAGTCGCAGTCGCCGGGCCGCGCTCGGCGAGCGCGCGCAGGATGCGCTGACGAAGGGGGTGCGCGAGCGCTCGCAGCGCGGCGGGATCGGTGATCTCTCTGGGCGGTACGTCCATAGTTGCACAGTACTCTTTGCACAAATAACTGTGCAAAGAACTTTATGCAACGCTGGGCCGTCAGCCGTGGCACTATCGACAGCACACTCGTCTCCAGAGACGGAGGGCCCGTGTACATCTACACCAACCTGTCCGCCGCACTGCGCGACAAGACCTCGCCGCTACGCGAGTACCTACACGAACGATTTCCCCACACCAGGGGCGTGCAGGCCGAATACCGGCGCGAAGCAGGCCCCCTCCTGGTCGACACCGGCGGCGCCAACCCCGCCACCCTCGGCGCCGCCTTCGACTTCTCCGTCCGCTTCCTGCTCGTCCCCGACCACGCACCGGTCCTACCGCTGCTCGGCTTCTTCGGCCACCCCCGCGAGTCGGCCGTCGTCGAATCGGTGATCGGAACCGCCCAGGCCGCCGTCGCCCCCACCGCCCCCGACGTCGACCGCCTCAGCCGAGCCTGCTGGGCCCTTGCCCTGTGCACCGACGTCTACCGCCGCGGCCTACTCCGCGACTCAGCCCTCGACACCCTCCTCAGAACCGGCCGCTTCACCCCCGACCACCTCCTATCCCTCACACCCCCCGACGCAATCCGCCAACTCTGGGAACTCCGAGGCCTAGCCGAAGACCACCTCCTCCCCCACCTACACCCACCGACCTTCCCCGGCCCCACCTTCGACGCCTCCACCCTCTGCAACGCCGACGCCGACCTCATCAGCGCAGGCCTACTCCTAGACCTCAAAACCCACCTCGGCCCCAAGAACCAGCGCACAGGAGTCCGCTCCGACTCCCTGTCCTCCAACGACCTCTACCAGGCAATCGCCTACGCCCTCTTCGACCACACCAACACCTACGCCCTGACCCACGTAGGCATCTACTCAGCCCGCTACGCCCACCTCGCCACCTGGCCCCTCCCCACCCTCCTCACCACCCTCGCAGGCCGCGACATAGACATCGCCCACGAACGCGAAACAGTCTGGGACCTGCTGGGCGGCCATTGAATTCAGCGCGCACGTTCCCAGCCCTCTACCGTCGACGTCAGGCGTCCGCCGCCGCGGCGGAAACGGTGAAAGGGTGGAAACGGTGGGTTCGATTGACGGATTGCGCGATATCTTGCGGGGGCTTCCAGTCCTGAAAGGCACTGCGCCAGAGTTCGATCCACTGAACGTGCCCGACAGCCCGGTCGAACTGTTCGCACACTGGTTCCGGACCGCGGTCGACGCAGGTGCAGTCGAACCGCATGCCATGACGCTGTCGACGGCCGATGCGGACGGACGCCCCTCCGCACGAGTGCTGATCCTGAAGGATGTCGACGCCGCCGGCTGGCATTTCGCGATCAACGCGGGCAGCCGGAAAGGCCGCGAGATCGCCGCGCGGCCAATGGCATCGTTGACGTTCTACTGGCCGGAGCTGGTCCGACAGGTCCGAGTGTCGGGACCGGTAGTCGCGGACGCGCCGGAAATAGCCGCCGCGGACTTCCTCGCCCGACCGCTCGGATCCCGGCAAATGGCACTGACCGCCCGCCAGAGCCAGCCATACCGGGAAGACTCCGAACTCGACGACGCCCTCGAACGCGCCAGCCGAGCACTCGAAGCAGATCCCGACCAGGTACCGGCCGAATGGATGTCGTACGCGGTCCAGCCGGACGAAGTTGAGTTCTGGCAAGGCGATCCAGCCCGCCGCCACACACGCCTTCGTTACGACCTCGCCAACGAACAGTGGACCCGCACCCGCCTATGGCCGTAGCCCGACCAACCGATTCCGGGCTCTGACTTGCCGAAACGCATAATGGGCGGATGTCCGAACCGCTGCCCACTCCCGTTGACCACCATCAGTTCGTCGTAGGCGCAGCGACGGCCGAGACATACGAGCCGTCCGAGTCCGGCAGCGTGCTGGAGGTCGGACAGAACTTCGTCACCGTCCGGACCGGCATCGCCTACGGACCCGTGTGGCTGACGGTGACCGTCCTGGACAACGCACCGCCGGACGACGCGGACTGGGAGGTGGTCGAGGAAGCCGACGTCCAGATCACCAAAGCCGTCCACGTTCTCGGTCTCGACGGTACCCACACGCCCGGGTTCGACCGCGTTCCTGTTCGTCGGGGGCGCTACCGCTGCCGGGTGTCGGGCCGAGGGCGTGACCAGCACTGGGATCTGGAGGTGTCGCAACCCTCGGAGTCGTATCTAGTGCAGTTCTGGAAGGTCGCGCGGCCGACACCAATGGTTCGGCTCCGCAAGACCGACAACGTCCACGACGAAGGCATCGTGACTCATCCCGGTCGCAACTGGTGGGATCCCGATCCTGCCGCCGACGCGACGATCGCCGTGCGCTACGGATACGAATACGTCGCCGAACAAGCCAAGAAACAAGCTCGCCGATGGGGTGGGCGCCCGCCGACAGACAAGATCAGCGGCCTCAACCACGCAGAGGAATTCGCCTATCTCGACAGAGCCTTGGTCGATGCGATCGCACGAGCACGAGTAACGAAATTGCGCACCATCGCGGTCTGGGCCGCCGAGTACGCCTGCACGGCAACTGGGGCCGCTCGAGCCGATTGGGTACAAACCGCGCTCGCCGCCCTACCCGACGGTGGTCCGCTCCCGGAACCGTTCGACGCCCCCGACCTTCATTTCCGCATCATCGACGCGCTGGGCGGTGACCAACTGGCCGCGTCCGGTGTGTGGGCGATCCGACGCGCCCTGCACCCAGAACCACTACGAGCGGTATTCGACACGTTGGGATCCGCCGCCAGAGCACTCGACAACGACCACGCCACGCTGATCGCCGACCTGCGCGCGCAATTCTTCCCGAAGCTCATGCCCGCCGAGGAGTACGAACGCTGGATCTGAGGATGCGGTTCGAGTTGTGGCACATCCGTGGCACGCCGAGCCATCGTCCGACCAACCACAAGGGCCCCTGAATGCGGATTCGCATATCAGAGGCCCTGAAGTGGAGCCGCCTGGGGGAATCGAACCCCCGACCTTTTCATTACAGGTCGTCACGACTACTACAGACGACCATCGACTGTCAATCAAGGCAGCCGTACCGCTCTGATCAGCATAAACGACTACTACGGAGGGCTATCGACTACCGAATATGCGTTCGATGCCTAGCGATGGGCACGGAATTAGTTGGGATTAAGCTGGGGGTCATAGGGCATCCGGCACGGGCGTGTCCCATACGACACGCTGAGCAGTTAGATGCAGCGGCAAATCGGTGGCCATCTTGAGTGACGGGGGGCAGGATGGCATCGCACCCGATACCCGGAGCTACTAGCAATCATCGTCTCCGTCGTTGGTCGGCGGCCGCCTCCGCACGGTCAGCGAATCCACTTGTAGCGGTCTCGTTAGAGGCTTCCACGATGCGGTCGTCGGGCTCGCAATCCATCGATATGCTGCCCTCGTGCTAGTCTTGTCCTGTCAGGAGCGGGACTCGGTCCTACTGGTTCGCAACCAGGCGTTCCACAGAAGTGGGAGATCCAAGTTCGAACCTTGGCGGCCCTCCAGAGGGCTGTAGCTCAATTGGCAGAGCACCACTTTTTCTTCTCTAGATCGCTCTTTTGATGGCATCCACAAGTTCTGCCTCTGTTAGAGAAAGCGGTCCATAGTACTGCCTTGCGGTGCCTCTAGCGGTTCTAATACCTGCCGTGGTCTTTATAGAATTCGGGTCATTCTCCAGAATTTCCTCAATGACCATATCGGCCCACATACTTCTAGATATAGCCCCCTGGAGCATTACATTTGTTTCACGCTCCAAGGTTTTCGTGACCGCCAGAGCAAGAAGCATCTCACCATAACCGAAAGTTACCGCCTGTCCAGCAGCGAGATTTCGAGGACTCCGTTTTGCTACTTTTTCCCATGCCCCCTCCACTGCAAGATTCCAATTTGACAAGTCGTTAACAAGCGCGCCGTCCACCTTACCCCCGAGTGGATCGTGCAATTTCTCATCCTGCGCAACGTGTCAATCTGAACGCGGGCAATACTACTGAAATTTCCGCGACTAGCTGTCGCAATCAGATCATGTTGTGTCGCTAATTTGCTATTGCTAGCCGCTCCAGAATTACACAGAGTCGCGACCTCCAGAAGCTCCACACAACTCTTTAGATAATCCTCATGCAGAGCGAGAATGTAAGGGACCGCCATTGCACCCAGGTATGTATCGGCCGAGTCGAGGACCTGGCGGGCCGAGTCAGTGGAAAGATTGAAGCGATGGATGTGTGGAACATTGGGAAATACTTCCGGCAATAGAGAGTTAGACCCTTCAGTTATCTGTAAGAAGTGCCCTGCAAGTCCAGCGCCTGATAGCAGGCCCATCATCGCATTGCTAGTCTCAATTCGGGTTGCTTGATAGCTCCGATACTTCGCGTATTTTACGACTGGTTGGTTGACCACAGATCGGATGTTACACGCAGCGCGAGGTTGCACGCCAATAACACACCACATGGTCTCGAACTACCATACATCCACAAACAGACCCTATAATTGCGCCTATGTCCGTGGGTCGATACGCCAATATTCCACTTCAAGATAACCTTGACAAAGACCGAAATGGGGCTATATTTCTTCTCCGCAAAGAACCCGTACAAGATGTAGCAATCAAAATGGCAGGCTGGACTGTCGAAGTTAGCCGGGGGCTAAAGGCGGTTGTGGTCCATGGCAGCAAGGGCAATACGTTCGAAGATACCTTCGACCATGCGCTCCTGGCCGCAAACAACGGTCTCGACTATATGTCATTCCGCGGCCAATGCGATGTTGCCATTGCTAGTGCCTTTGATGACTGCATCGTCTGGTGGCCAGAGTCCAGTCGGGTGGTAATGCGCACGCAAATGACCCACACATCGGTGTCGCATTCGAGCGCGACCGTCGTTGCTATGGACTCCACTGGTAGGGAAATCCCGCAAGCGCCAGCACCAACACCACTCCAACATGACGCTTTTCGCTACCTTCGGATGTCTAGAACTTCTGAGTATCTATATGATTCCCATCGCAATATGTTCCTCGCGCTCGAATCAATCCTGAGTGAAATACACCCCCGAACCGAGAAAGGAGAGCGCTTATGGTTTCGAAATGCCTTACGTGAGGCACATAAGATAGAACCGATGGACACACTGGCCGCACCAAACGTATCTAACCCATTGAATTGGATATGCAATAACCTGTATAGTAATGAACGGTCAGGTCTTATGCATGCGAAGTCGAAAAGCTCTTATCACCTTCCGCAAGACCATCGAAAGCGCGAGCGTATTGAATCGTCACTTAGGCGCCTGTCTAACTACACCATTAGCTTGCTGGAGAAACAACTCGGGATAACCCATAATTCGAGTGGCCTCGCACAGCCCGGGTGGGAGATGATGATGAAAGGTTTCCTTCCAAAAATGAGGCTAGCCATAACCGATGACCAAACCAAACTGGAAATCGATTCCGATGCGCAACCCTCCACCGCTGTAGGTAGTTCTGTTGTTGTTCTCAACCAAGGCCCTGTGGTAGCCGACGGCAGCGAGCCATTCATGATTACTACGATGGGCGATTGCAGCCGAGGCGATTTGGAGCAGTTGAAGGGTGTCTACAAGATTGGGCTCTTCTCCGAGGACAACGATCTGATGATCGCGGCCGAGTTCTTCGCAGGATTGCATTTGGGTGATGATGTGGATCGATTCGAGGTAAAACTTGGGATGCGAAACGTAAACAGTACTGGTCCGCGGAGTCATTTTTCGGCCTGATGGGTGGCTCAATTCATGCTCGATTGCGTTCGTCACTACCTACGGCAGTGTATGCAAGCTATGACAAATCTTTACAGTGGAATGGATGGCAAGCCCCGGATGGGGCGCGGCAGCATTCGCGACTGATTAGTCAGTTCGGTTTGTATCGTTCGCTTAGTAGCGCTCGGACATCTAGTCTAGCCGGTTAGGTGCGCCCGCCCGGGTGCCTCCGGAGCGTAGCGGAGGGGCGCCCTGGGGCGGCGCGTTCGAGCTCTTGATGTTGTAGAGAGAAATTCGGCAAAGTTTCTCACCTCAAACTGAAACCTACTCAGCTGGGTTACCGGCCTCTCTTCTTTTTCTGTTCATCTCCGGGGGACCCAGCTTCATCTTTCCCAGACTTCTACTCCCCCACAACCCATCCCAAAGCTGCCTATGGACCTGCCAGACAACCAAAGGACTGCACAAACCTGAGCTGAGCGATCGGGCAACGGCATGCCGGCCGGATGCGCGCGCTGGATCCTGGCTGGTGCGGAGAAGGAGAGTTAGGGGAGTTCTGGATCTGCCAGTAGCACCATGCGGTCGGCCGCCGGGTCGAACCCGAGGAGTGGGTAACCGTATTGCCCCTCGGCGCCCATGAACACTGGTTTGCCCAGTCGACGGCCGATCGCGCACACGAAGTCGCACAGGGTATCCACTCCCGTCTGACCTTGCAGCTCACGAAGGTCCACGTCGAAATCGACCTGGGTAGCGGACATCGGCCAAAGGGTCACTTGCACGCCCGGAGCAGGCCAGACGTGCAGCCTGACATATTCCGCATCTGCGGGGCGCGGCAGCACCTCGGCAGCAGGCGGTAACGGTCGCACGATGTCGCCTTCCATGTAGTCCCACGTCCACCCGCTGGACTGAACTAGGTCGAACACCGCCTGCCAGTCTTCAATCGTGGCACCTAGCACCCACAGATCCGGCAGGGAACCCATCAGGTTGGGGTTGAAGAAGTTCTTGACGTCGTCCCACAGCAGATCTGGCATCCGGCCATGCTGCCAGGGCGCTCTATCGGGCCGCACCCTGATTTCATCGCTCCATCAAGGAATAAGCGGCCACAGCTAGCAGCCGATTGATCTCTACCCTTCACCATCGCGCGCCACTTGGGGTCGTCTGTTGGCCTCAGGTTTTGTGCCACGGTGTCACGGATCAGCAGAGTAGGCCGTGCCGGATTCGGCTGCGGTCAACCATGTTTCGATCTGATCGAGGGTGCCGGTGCACACCACACGAAAGGCGTTGTCCAACGCCCACCCGTACGGCGGTTCACTCGCCGGGCGCAAACCGAGGTTGCGTCTTGCAGCGCGTTCGGTGAGCTTTGCCACCCTGTGCTTGATCGGCTCAGTCATTCGCGCTCGGCCTTCCTTTCCACGTGACGAGCGATCGCGGGATAGACGGTGACGATGGTGATCGCCGCCTCGTCCAATGTTTCGAGCGCGCCGACGGGCAGATGATCGAGCGAGGGAACGACGACGGCTACTGCGCCGAGTTCGCTGCAGGTGCAGAGCAATGCTTCCATGGTGGTGTAGGCGAGGTCGATAACCCGCGGGCTCTTGTACCCGAGTTCGGTGGCGCGGTCCGAGATCATGCCCCGGTCCCATGGTTCGGATAGGCCAGAGATCGACGTGTTGAGGACGCAGATCGCAACCGCGCGTGTGTCGGCTGTCATCGGTCTTCCCGTCCGTCAAGGCGCATCGCGCCCGACTCGACCAAGGTGGCTCGGGCGCGACGACGTACCGCGCAGACGTGCAGGACGCAGTCGATGTGAACTTGCATCGCGAGGTGCGCTTGTGGGCCGCTCATCGGGCCTGGATCTGAACCGCACGACCACATTCCGCGTTCGCCACCATGGCCGGGGCGGGTGAAGGTCGGGCAGCCGAATTGTTTGGCCAACGCGGCGCGCTCGATGTGGTCGCGTTGGAGTTGGTCGATGATGCCGTCCACGGTCAGGATGCCGCGTTCGCTCTGGCCGCTCCCGAACATGTCGCCCCCCGTGATTGGTGTGGTTAAGGTCTCTGCGGGGTGTTCGGCAGTCAGCACGTCCTCCCCGGGCACATGTTCAGAACACCACGCTGTGACCTCGGCTTACAGCGATAAGCTGTTGACAACAACGGATTTGGGATCTGTCAACGATGGGGCGGATGCGCTATGGATGACATAGCTTCACGATTGCTCGGCATGGAGGCCGACCGAACGGGCCGGACGCTGCGACAGCTTCGGATCGCCCGCCAACTCTCGTTGCGCGACTTGGCCGGAGTGCTGTTTTGCGATCACACCTGGCTCTGCAAAGTCGAGAGCGGAACGCGGTGGCCGAAGGATCGCGGGTGGGCCGAGCAAGCCGATCTCGCGCTCAATGGCGGGGGCCTGCTGGTGGCGGCGTGGGACGCCGATCAAGTCGACCAGGCGCGACGGATCGACACCGTGAAGATGCTCGAGCGGGCGAAACGGGAATCGGAAGCGCTGCTCGCATTGCCCGACGCGGCCGACCTTGACGATATCGAGCAGGGCATCGCTGACATCGCAGTGAAAGCGCGTTTCGAGGCGTACGACCGGACGTTGGAACGGGCACTGGACCTGCGAGCCGAGCTGACGCGGCGGGTACGGGAAGGCGCACACTCGCCCGAACAGTTGCGGTCGCTCTATGTCGCGTTGGGCCGGGTCTGTGGGGTGCTGTCGTATCTGACTCTGGACCTCGGCCAGTCGGAGACCGCCGCCGTTCATGCGCAGGCGGCGTTCACGCTCGGGGAGCGCGCTGGCCACGATCCACTGAGGGCATGGGCGCGCGGTACTCAGGCGCTCGCGTTCCGGTTCACCAAGGATTTCGAGGCGGCACGCGACGCTGCACAGGATGGTTTGAACTACGTCTCGCGCTCGACTGGCACGACCGAGCCTCGCCTGTTGTGCGGCCTTGCCGCCTCGGTGGCGAACCTCGGCGACTCGACGGCCGCGATCGAACTACTTGACCACGCGGAGCGGGCACGCGAACGCGCAGGCGAAGATGAGGTAGGCGGACTCTTCCGGTTCTCCGAAGCCAAGCAGATCTACTACCGGGGGTTCTCGCTGATGTGGGCCGACGACCCGGCCGTACTGCGCAAGTCCGCCCTTGCGTCCGAGGACGCTATTCGCGCGTGGCAGGTTCAGCGCTCCCCCGGCGACGAAATGCTGTCGCAGATCTATTTGGCGTCGGCATCGGCGCGGCTGGGCGATCTCGATGCGAGCTTGGCCGCTGTAGACCCGGTCCTGATGACCCCGATCAGCGCTCACTTCTCCTGGGTCCGCAAACGACTCCGCCAGTTGGATGAGCTTCTGGCCGAACACTTTCCAGACTCGGCCGTAGCCGCCGACGCGCGTGAACGTCTGCGGGCATACGTGCTCGCTGCATGAACGCTGCCGACAGCCCCGCGGCGTCGAAGATTGTCGCGACCGCGTGGCGGAAGCTGTGCGGAACGATGTCGTCGGGCGGTCCGATCGCCTCCCGAACCCGTTCCCGAACCCGTCGCCATTCAGCCGCCACGTTATTGGGATCACGCAACCGCCCTCGCGTCACCGCTGACGTGCTCGGACATGTCGATCCGGCGATGACTCAGCGGCATTACATGGCGCGTGGGCGAACTCACGAAGCGGCGGCCGACGTTTTGCACCGCGCGGTGACAGGCGAGGCCAGTTAGTTGGGAAAACGAGGTCAGGGCGGCTGCCGGGACACATCCCGATAGCCGCCCTGACCTGGCGTTATGGAGCCGCCTGGGGGAATCGAACCCCCGACCTTTTCATTACGAGTGAAGCGCTCTACCGACTGAGCTAAGGCGGCGTACCTTTCGGCGGTGCGAGTCTATCGCCTCCGGGTCAGAACGCGAAAACTGCAGGTCATCGTGGGACTCGGAAGTGGATGTTCGGTCAGCAGGAGGGCTGGAACGGGTAGCACTGTGGCGGTGGGGTCGTTGTCGTTGGCGGTGGGGATGAGGGCGCGGCCGGTGCGGCTGACGGCTGTGTGATGGTGGTGGCTGTCGGTGTAGCAGCGGGGTCGGCGGAGGCCATGTTGGCGATGGTCAGGACGATCAGCAGGAATATCACCCCGCCCACAAGTGCGGCGAAGACCCACAGGATGGGCATGTGGGATGCGCTGCGATAGCCGGCGACGTGCAGGGACCGGTAGCGCCCCGGCCTGGCCTTGCGTCTACTCACCGGTGGGACCTGTCTACGTGGCGCCCACCCTGGAACTGTCCCCCGCGACCGATCTGCGCCGCCCCGTTTTCCATGTCGAAAGTATGACCCGAGGGTCCGACATGATCGGCAGACTTCGACCAAATGACTTGGGACAACCAATCTTTGGACAGAAGTGGCTGACCGGAAACGACTGTCAGGTGGTGCGGGCGGTGATGAGGGTGGCGGTCATGGCGGCTATGGCGAAGCGGGGTTTTACGTTGAGGGCGAGGGCTTCGCGGCAGGTCAGGACGGCGTCGATGCTGCGGAGGAGGCCTTCGGGGCGGACGGACGTGGCGAGGTCGGTGATTTCGCTCGACATGTCGGGGTGGGTGAGGGTGATGGGGGTGCCTCGGCCTGCGAAGCGCATGGCGAGTGCGTCGCGGTACATGCCGGCGATGTCGATGAGGGCGCGGTCGAGGGCGTCGCGGCCGGTGCGGGTGGCTCGGGATTTCTGGCGTTTTTCCAGGTCTTTGAGAACGCCTGCCGAACCTCGGGTGGCTGTGCCCGCGCCCTTGCCTGTGCCGCCCGCACCGAGGGCGGTGGCGAGTTCGTCGCGTTCGCGGTCGTCGCGGTCGGCGCTCATCAGTTTGGCTTCGTCGTCGGCGGACTTCACCAGTTCGTCGGCGGCGAGGTAGGCGGCGCCGGGGCGTTCCGTCGCGACGACCAGGGCGAGGGCGCGCTTGCGTCGTTGGCGGGCGTCTTCGTCGGTGGCAAGGCGGCGGGCCCGGCCGACGTGGCCGCCGCTGACCGAGGCCGCCCAATCGGCGGTTTTCGGGTCGAGTTGGTCGCGGTCGCGCAGGACCTTGGCGATGGCGGGGACGGTCGGGGTCACCAGGTGGACGTGCCTGCAGCGCGAGCGCAGGGTGACGGAGATGTCCTCGGGGTCGACGGTGGGGGCGCACAGCAGGAAGACGGTGCGGTCCGGCGGTTCTTCGACCACCTTGAGCAGGGCGTTCGCCGCACCTTCGGTGAGGCGGTCGGCGTCCTCGACGACCACGACCTGCCAGCGGCCAGTACTCGGGCGCCGCGCCGCGATCTGCACGATCGCCCGCATCTCCTTGGTGCTGATGCTGAGGCCTTCGGGGATGATGCGCCGCACGTCACCGTGGGTGCCCGCCATCGTGGTGGTGCAGGCATGACACTTTCCGCAGCCGACGATTTCGGGATCCGTGCATTGTAGCGCCGCCGCGAAACACAGCGCCGCTACTGATCGACCCGAGCCGGGAGGCCCGGTGAACAGCCACGAATGCGTCATCGCACCGGTGACCACACCGGCCCGCGCCGCCGCGGCGGCAGCGGCCAGCTCGGTCTCGACCACGTCCTGGCCGACCAGTCGATCGAAGACACCTGCCACGCGCTACACCTTAGCCGCGGAGTCCGACAGGATTCGCCGAGGCTGGACGGGTGCGTGGCCGAGCGATCAAGCCTCTTCTGTCCCAGCCGGTTTCGCGGCGGCCTTCTTCGCCGGAGCCTTCTTGGCAGCCGTCTTCTTCGCGGTCGTCTTCTTGGCTGCGGTCTTCGTGGCCGTCTTCGTCGCAGTCGACTTGGCTGCAGCCTTCTTGGCAGGCGCCTTCTTGGCCGCCTTCTTCGCCGTCGTCTTCTTCGCAGCCTTCTTCACCGGACCACGCGCCCGGCGATCAGCCAACAGTTCGGACGCGCGCTCGTCGGTGATCGACTCGACCTCGTCGCCCTTGCGCAGGCTCGCGTTGGTCTCACCGTCGGTGACATACGGACCGAAGCGGCCGTCCTTGATCACCATCGGCTTGTCCGTGGCGGAGTCATTGCCCAGCTCACGCAACGGCGCCGCGGCTGCCGCCTGACGTCCACGACGCTTGGGCTCGGCGTAGAGCTTCAGCGCCTCCTCGAGGGTGACCGAGAACAGTTGATCCTCGGTTGCCAGCGAACGAGAGTCGGTGCCCTTCTTCAGGTATGGGCCGTAGCGGCCGTTCTGCGCGGTGATCTCCTCGCCCGAAGTGGGGTCGTTGCCGACCACCCGGGGCAGCGAGAGCAGCATCAGCGCGTCGTCGAGGGTGATCTCGGCGAGGTCCATCGACTTGAACAGCGAACCGGTGCGCGGCTTGACCTCTGCCGCCTTCTTGGTCTTCTTCGCGGGCGCCGCATCCGGGTCGGGCGCGGGCGGTTCCGGCAGTACCTCGGTGACGTAAGGGCCGAAACGTCCTTCCTTGGCGACGATTTCGTGTCCCGACACCGGGTCGACGCCGAGCGAACGGCCCTCCTGCGGCGTCGAGAACAGCTTCTCGGCGACCTCGGGAGTGAGCTCGTCGGGCGGCAGATCGTCGGGCAGGTTCGCCCGCTGCGAGATCCGATCGCCTTCGGGGTCATCGGGATTGATGATCATCCGCTCGAGATACGGACCGAAGCGGCCGACGCGGACCACGACGTCGCGGCCCTCTTCGTCGACGAACATCTTGATCGAGTTCACTTCGCGCGCATCGATGTCGTCGAGCTGCACGGAGACCATCTTCTTCAGGCCACCCGAACGCGCGACCGAACCCTCGGCGCCGGACTCGCCACCGAAGTAGAAGGCGGACAACCAGTTTCCGCGCTGCTCGCGACCACCGGCGATCGCATCGAGGTCGTCCTCCATCGCGGCGGTGAAGTCGAAGTCGACCAGTCGACCGAAGTAGGCCTCGAGCAGACCGACCACCGCGAACGCCACCCAGGCTGGGGCGAGCGCGCTGCCGCGCTTATATACATAGCCTCGATCGAGGATCGTCTTGATGATCGAGGAGTAGGTCGACGGTCGGCCGATGCCGAGGTCTTCCAGCGTTTTGATCAGCGAGGCTTCGGTGTAGCGGGCGGGCGGGTTGGTGCTGTGACCGTCCGGGTTGAGCTCGACCGCGGTGACGCTCTGGCCCTCTTCCAGTGCGGGCAAACGGGATTCGGCGTCGTCGGACTGGCCGCCCGCCTCTTCGTCGACGCTCTCGACATACGCCTTGAGGAAGCCTGCGAAGGTGATGGTGCGACCCGAGGACGAGAACACGCACTCCTCGCCGGTGCGCGCGGTGCCGGTGATGCGCAGGGTCAGCGTGGTGCCGCGCGCGTCGACCATCTGCGAGGCGACCGTACGCTGCCAGATCATCTCGTAGAGCTTGAACTCGTCGTTGTCGACCTTCGAGGCCAGCTGGCCGGGCGTCATGAAGGTGTCACCCGAGGGACGGATCGCCTCGTGTGCCTCCTGCGCGTTCTTGACCTTGCGGGTGTACTGGCGCGGCGAGGGCGAAACGTACTCCGCGCCGTAGAGCTGGGTCGCCTGCGAACGAGCCGCCGCGATCGCCGACTCCGACAGCGTCGTGGAGTCGGTTCGCATGTAGGTGATGTAGCCGTTTTCGTAGAGCCGCTGCGCGACCCGCATCGTGCGCTCGGAGGTGAACCGCAGCTTGCGGCCCGCTTCCTGCTGCAACGTCGAGGTCATGAACGGCGGATACGGCTTGCGCGTGTATGGCTTGGCCTCGGCCGAGCTGACCTCGAGGGCGGCGCCGTCGAGCGCCTCGGCCAGCCGACGGGCATAGGCCTCGTCGAGCACGACCACGCCGGTGGCCGACTTGAGCTGACCGTCGGAACCGAAGTCGCGACCGGAGGCGACGCGATCGCCCTTGACCTGGACCAGGCGCGCGCCGAACGTGCGCGGGTTGGTCGAATCGGACTTCTCGTCGGGACCGGCGTCGAGCTTGGCGGCGATGTCCCAGTACCCGGCGGAGCGGAACGCGATGCGCTCGCGCTCACGCTGCACGATCACGCGGGTGGCGACGGACTGCACGCGACCGGCGGACAGCCGCGGCATGACCTTCTTCCACAGCACCGGGGAGACCTCGTAGCCGTAGAGGCGGTCCAGGATGCGGCGGGTTTCCTGCGCGTCGACCAGATCGTTGTCGAGTTCGCGCGTGTCGGCGGCGGCCGCGAGGATGGCGGGCTCGGTGATCTCGTGGAAGACCATCCGGCGGACCGGGACCTTCGGCTTGAGCGTTTCGAGCAGGTGCCAGGCGATGGCCTCGCCCTCGCGGTCGGGGTCGGTGGCGAGGTAGAGCTCGTCGGCGTCGGCGAGCAAGCTCTTGAGCTCGGCGACCTTGGCCTTCTTATCCGGGTTCACCACATAAATGGGCTCGAAGTCGTGGTCGACGTCGACACCGAGGCGCGCCCACGGCTGCCCCTTGTATTTGGCGGGCACGTCGGCGGCACCGCGCGGCAAGTCGCGGATGTGGCCCACCGAGGCCTCGACGGTGTAGTTACGACCCAGATAGGGCGCGATCTTGCGGGCCTTCGTCGGGGACTCGACGATCACGAGACGACGCAGGGGTCGGCCCTGGTCGGCTGAACTGCGGTCTCGTGTTGCCACCGGCGAACACCTTCCTTCTTGATCCGCGCGTCGGGAGGTCCGCTCGGTGCGCGGCTGGGGCTGACAGTGACGTTCGGACATCACCATCAGTGACGTTTATACCCTGCGCACTAGGGGTAGAGCTGCGCACGTGGCGGCTGGTGCCGCAGGTTCTCGGCCTGGAAGCCTCGATCTTCCCTCCCGCCGGGCACTCCTTCGTCGCACCCTCTGGTCAGTCCAGATCAAGGCGGCCGAGAACCGAAAACCCCGCTGCCGTGGCCGATGCTACCCGGAAATGACTCGTCCCCCTCCTCCGCGTACGGAGGAGGGGGACGAGGCGTTGTTGTGTTTCGCAGCTCAGGAGAGCGCGCGAACGCCGGTAGCCTGGGGGCCCTTGGTGCCCTGGCCGACCTCGAATTCGACCTTCTGGTTTTCCTCGAGGGTACGGAAGCCCGTGCCCTGGATCTCCGAGTAGTGGACGAAGACGTCAGCTGAGCCGTCCTCAGGCGCGATGAAGCCGAACCCCTTCTCCGCGTTGAACCACTTCACAGTTCCCTGTGCCATTCTGTTTCCTTCTCTTTCTACCGGAATCGGCGGACAACTGGGTTCGTCCACCGGGCCCGTTCCGACCGCTGTACTGTTGGTCCCCCTGCAAGGAAATCCTGAGCACGGCGTTCGCAACAACGATCCTGCTGATGGTTTGGACCTTGGATCCGTCCCTCGAACACAGAAGCTTGCGACCGAGACCCAGTGAACCATGTCTTTGGGCAATTCGACAGTCGAGTTACCGACTATTTGCAAAATTCATGATCTTGCGAATGTGCAGGTAAGGGAGAGATTGGGTGTATCCGTACTTTTGGTCTGTTTGCTTCTAGATAACCGAGTGAGCTTCCAGCAAACTTGCTGTGACCCAGATCGCTACTGGGTTACGAAATCCCAGGTAGTGGTTGGCGCACACACACGTTTCACACTTCGCGTGTCGCGTGAGAGGAGGACCGGATGAATCCGGCAGACCGGACCGAGCTCCGAGCGCGCAATACGAGCGAGAGCTACGGGCGATCGTTGCTGAATCGTGTCCTGACCGAAGCGGCCGCCGGCGGCAGCCCGTTGACCCACGTGGCCGAGCTACCCGCGCAGCGCGCGATCACCACCGCGTGGCCGGATTGGGTGCCATCGGCGCTGGTCACAGCCTTGGATGCACAGGGTATCGAGCTGCCGTGGGAACACCAGACCCGTACGGCCGAGCTGGCGGCGGGCGGAAACCATGTGGTCGTGAGCACGGGAACGGCGTCGGGAAAGTCGCTCGGCTACCAGCTTCCGGTGCTCACCGCACTGCACGACGACCCGCGCGCCACCGCGCTGTACCTGTCCCCCACCAAGGCACTCGGGGCCGATCAGCTCCGCGCCGTCGGCAGCCTGATTCACGACAATCCCCTGCGTGAGGCCCATCCGGCGAGCTACGACGGCGATACTCCCGCCGAGATCAGACAGTGGGTGCGGGCCAACGCACGCTGGATCTTCACCAATCCCGACATGCTGCACGTCGGGATTCTCCGCTCGCATCAGCGCTGGGCACGGGTGCTGCGAAACCTGCGATATGTGGTGGTCGACGAATGTCATGCATATAGAGGAGTGTTCGGTTCGCATGTGGCGCTGGTGCTACGCAGGCTGCGGCGGCTCGCCCAGTTCTACGGCGCCGACCCGGTGTTCATCCTGTGCTCGGCCACCAGTGCCGATCCGGCGGCATCGACAGGCAGGCTGATCGGGGCGCCGGTCACCGCGGTCACCGAGGACTGCTCGCCGCGCGGCGCCAGGACCGTCGCGCTGTGGGAACCGCCGCTGAGCGCGACGGTGACCGGGGAGAACGGGGCGCCGGTGCGCCGGACTGCCACCAGCGAGGCAGCCAAGATCATGGCCGCCCTGGTGGCCGAGGGCGCGCGGACGCTCACCTTTGTCCGGTCGCGGCGCGGTGCCGAACTGATCGCACTCGACGCTCGGCGGGTGCTCGCGGAAACTGCCCCTGAGCTGCAGGAAAGAGTGGCCGCTTATCGGGCGGGTTATCTCGCCGAGGACAGGCGCGAGCTCGAGCAGTCGCTGTCGCAGGGGACATTGCTCGGCGCGGCCAGTACGAATGCGCTTGAACTCGGCGTCGACATCGCAGGCTTGGACGCCGTGGTCATCGCCGGTTTTCCCGGGACGGTCGCCTCGTTCTGGCAACAGGCAGGGCGGGCGGGCAGGCGGTTGCAGGGTTCGCTGGTGGTGCTCGTAGCTACCGACGATCCACTCGACACCTACCTGGTGCACCACCCGGAAGCGCTGCTCGATCGGCCGATCGAGGCCACCATCACCGATCCGTACAACCCCTACATCCTCGGCCCCCAACTGCTGTGCGCTGCGCTGGAACTGCCGCTCACCGATGAGGAGGTAAGTGAGTACAGAGCCGACGAAGTACTGGCTGACCTGGCCGAACAGGGCTTGATCCGGCGCAGGCCGAGCACTAGAGGCACGGGTGCTCGCTGGCATGTCACCGCGCAGACCCACCCGCACGACGACGTCGATGTCCGCGGCGGGCTCGGCTCGCCGGTCGCGATCGTCGACGCCGAAACCGGGCGGCTGCTCGGCACCGCCGACGCGGGCCGGGCGCCCGCCACGCTGCACACCGGGGCTGTGCACCTGCACCAGGGCGAGACCTATCTGGTCGACGAACTCGACCTCGAGGGCGGTGTCGCGTTCGTCAACGAGGTGGATCCAGGCTTCACCACCAGTTCCCGGCAGGTCACCTCGATCACCGTCGAAGGGCTGATCGAGGAGCGCGTGTTCGGTGCGGTCACGGTTGCATCAGCGCAGGTCGCGGTCACCAACCAGGTTGTCGGCTACCTGCGGACCCTGGTGACCGGCGAGGTGCTCGACCAGGTGGAACTCGACCTGCCCGCGCACACGCTGCACACCAAGGCTGTGCTCTACACCGTCACGCCCCAGCTGCTCGCGGCCGCGGACATCTCCGACGAACAGCTGCCCGGCGCACTGCACGCGGCCGAGCATGCCGCCATCGGCATGTTGCCGCTGGTCGCGGGGTGCGATCGATGGGACATCGGCGGTGTCTCCATCGCCGAACATCCCGATACCGGTGCGCCGACGGTGTTCGTCTACGACGGACAGCCCGGCGGCGCTGGCTTCGCCGAGCGCGGATTCGCCCAGCTCACGGACTGGCTGTCCGCCACATTGAGCGTGATTCGCAGCTGTGCGTGCCAAGACGGGTGTCCCTCCTGCGTGCAGTCGCCCAAGTGCGGCAACGGCAACAGCCCGCTGGACAAGGACGCCGCCGCACGTCTGCTGGACGCCGTCCTCGGTGAACTGGCGACCCATGGCGAACCTGCTGATTCGTGATGTGCGCGCGCTCACGATGTGACTGGCGGTACACCTCGCTCCCCGAATGCTGGTCACTTGTCCGAATTAGTGTTGACCAGCGACGATATGTTCACAGACGCACGGCGCTCGATTAAAAAGGACCACTTTTATATTAACTGGCCCATAGCCAACCGGAACCGCCGATACCCCTCGACCCTTTCTTTCATTTTTTTCCTGCCCAGATCAAAGAATGCGCATGAAATAGTGCAAACGTGCTTCCGGTAAATTCCGAATTGGTTCGGTGCGGAACAACCACCGACCAGTGATAACACTTCCGTGTCACCCATTCTCTTCCACCGGACCCGCTCGCGCCGAAGCGCGCACAGTGCGCATGCCGAACACTCCCGCCGTTACATTCGCCTCGACATCGACAACAACGTCCCATTGCGCGACAGCGCATCGGCGCGCCTTCACGCCCATCCGGCGAGCGACCTCGGAAGCCTCCGCGCACCCCACCTCCGAGCCTTCTGCCAGCATTACCGCCGCGGCCAATGCCCCGAGATCCGCGGCCGTTTGCGCTCGGTGCCGCGCGACCACCACGGCACCTACCTGCGAGACCACCACCGTGAAACAGATCAACGCCGCCAACACCACGCAGACGAACACTGTCGCCCCACCCGCATCCCCCACCAGCCCCCTCCTCGCCGACCGTCGGTATGCGTCCGAAGTCTCATCGCTGCTCGCCGTCACGGGTTCACGCCTGGTTCGGTGACGGCTACCGCTTCGGCGCGCAGGCGCAAGCCGGGCAGAAGTGGGGTGCCTGCGGCGACGGTGGCGACCACTCGGTCTCCCTCGGTACGGAGTTCGACGGTTGCGCCCGGCGGGGCCACGGTCTTGCCCGCGGCGATCGCGCGCGAGGTGTCACCGCGGGCGGCAAGGCGGGCGGTTTCGCGGGCCGCGTCGACGCAGCGGATCTGGGTAGATCCGGCGAGAAGTGCGCCGATGCAGAGGGCGACGGCGGCAACCAGGGCGGCGAGGGCGATGGCGGCCTCGACCGTCACCGCACCCGCATCGCCACCGAAAGAGCTTGTGCTGCCGCGATTTACACGCTCGTGTTGAGCGCCTTGTCGATGATCCCGGTCAGCGCGTTGACGATGCTGTCCCCGGTCACCACCCCGTAGAGCACCGCCCCGAAGGCCGCCGCGGCAATCGTCCCGATCGCATATTCCGCGGTCGACATGCCGTCGTCGTCGATCAGCAGGCGGGTGAATCGGGTGCGGGCCCCCAGGTATACCGCGTGGACGAACGTCATCGTGATCCCCTCTCTGGTTACACCGCGCGACTGGTCCGCGCGGTGAAGATTCGGTTGCCTCGTCGAGGCCGGTCACAGCAGCCCACCGCCGCCGAGCACGCGGTCCGCGAGGCCGATAACGACCGGGACGATGCCGAGACAGACGAAAGCGGGCAGGAAGCACAGGCCGAGCGGTCCACCGATCAGTACGCCCGCCCGTTCGGCGCGCGCAACGGCGGCGTCTTCGACGGCTTCGCGGCGCTGCGTGGCAAGTTCGCCGACCGCGGCGGCCAGCGAAGCACCGGAGCGAGCCGAGCGCCGAGCCATCCTGGCCAGGGACTCCACGTCGTCGGCCCCCGGTGACCCGACGGCATCGGCGGCGGCCCGCTCCCACGCCGTCGCCGCGTCGGCGCCGAGCGCGAGCAGGTCCGCGGCCCTGAACAATGCGGCCCGGAGAACCGGCGGCGCTGTCGGCGCACTCGCCCGCGCTGCCGCGGCCATCGGCAGTCCCGCCCGCAGGCAGGCCGCCAGTAGATCGAATGCGGACGCCGACCCGAGCGGGTCATCCTTCGTTGTCGCGCCAGGTCCGGCGGCGCAGACCGGCGCCGGGCCGAGCGCTCGCACCCGACGACGGACAGCGACCCGCCCAGGTAACAACACCATCGCCATCGCCGCGATCAACAATGCCTCCGGCGAACCAAACCCAACTATCGACTGCACAGCGATCCCTCCTCGAAGTTCGATCCACACCCGTCCACACCGCGTCGACCTGTGTCCCTGATCCGCACACACCGCAGGCGCTCGAGCCCGGTTCTGCGCACCGGCGCCGAGCGGAGCACCACTGTGCACCCAGCCGCCGCTGCCCAGGTTCGACGTCCGGGCGATCCGGGTCAGGCCGTGCTCTTGCGGGTGATGACATCTGTCCACAGCAATCCACAGCAGGCGAGGGCCGCGCCCAACGGGAGGAGTAGTTCACCGGCTGGGGAGGTGAACAGGATGGTCAGTGGGGCAGCGCCCATCAGTTGGCCCAGGCCGATACCTACCAGTGGGAGGCCCGCCAGGACGGTGGCGGAGGCTCGAGCGCCGGCGAGAGCCGCTTCGGTGCGGTCGCGGAAGCGGATGCGGCCGAGGAGGTCGGTTCTGGCGGCGGCCAGTAGTTCTGCCAGGGCCAGGCCGTGTTCTTCGGCCACTCGCCAGGCGGCGGCGATCCTCGACAGCTCCTCGGCCACCACCGAATCCGGTTGCACCCAGCCGTCGGCGCCCGAACCGCCGAGGCGGCTGCGACCCGCACTGATCGCCAGGACACGAGCAGCTTCGCCGCGTGACTCGCCTGCGGCGGATTCGGCCGCCGCGCTCGGATGGGCGCCGACACGGAGTTCACCGACGACGGCTTCGAGCCCGGCCAGCAGGTATCCGCATTCGCGGCGCCGTTCACGGTCGCCTCGTCCGCGCCGCTTCCGAACCGCCACAGTGGTTCCCAGCATGAGGGCTGCCAATCCGACGCCAGGTCCGAATGCGAGCGCTGTGCACCCCAGCGCGATTCCTGCACACCACTCCACAGGTATCCGCCTCGACGCCCTACGCCCGTCTGCGCCGAACAGTCGCGCGAACCGCCGCTGTCCGCCCGCCACCGGTAGTACCAGCACCGCAACCGCACAACAGAGCAACGCACTACCCACGAGCTCACCTTCCTCGAGACGAAACCTGCTGCTCGCTCACCACTCGCCGACCACCTCGGCGGCCAGTTGCTCGACCCGCGGACGTACCGGATCTTCTGATGGGCGATGCGTGGACGCAGGGTCGAACGACGAATCCACTTGCCCACCACCGTGCTTCGAAACTCTCGGTGCCGGCCAGGCGGTGGCAACGACACCTTCGCACTCTGATCGCTCATCCGAGTCGCACCTCGAGTAGTCGTCGGAGTTCGGCGCTCGCGGGAGTGGGATTGCTGTCCGAGCGCCAGGCCGGGGTGATGTGAACGCCGTCGGAATCACGTTGTAGGACACCGATTTCCCGGAGCGCGCGGGTGCCGTCGGATCGACGGTGGACGTGGAGGACGACCTGGACGGCGGCGGCCAGTTGACTGTGCAGGGCAGCGCGGTCCATGCCGCCGAGGGCCGCCAACGCTTCCAGGCGGGCCGGGACCTCCTGCGGTGAGTTGGCGTGGACGGTGCCCGCTCCCCCGTCGTGGCCCGTATTGAGCGCGGTGAGTAGGTCGACTACTTCCGCGCCGCGCACCTCGCCGACGACTATGCGGTCTGGCCGCATTCGCAAGGCCTGTCGAACCAGGTCTCGGACCGTAACCGCGCCCACCCCTTCGACATTGGCGGTCCGGGCGACCAGACGAACGACGTGGGGATGGACCGGAGCCAGTTCGGCGGCGTCTTCGACGCAGACGATTCGTTCGGCAGGGTCGACGGCCGCGAGCAGCGCTGAGAGCAAAGTAGTTTTCCCTGCGCCAGTACCTCCCACGACGAGGAAGGCGAGCCGGGCGCGGACGATGTCGCCGAGTAGTCGGTGGGCGTCCGGCGGGATCGAGCCGGCCGCTGTCAGTGCGTCGAGGCCCTGGGTTGCGGGGCGCAGGATCCGTAGGGACAGGCAGGTGCCGTCGTGGGCGACGGGGGCGAGGACGGCGTGGAGTCGGACGCCGAACGCATCACCGAGCGTCGCTTCGGTTCCGGCGAGTTTGCCGTCGACCCAGGGTTGGGCGTCGTCGAGTCGGCGCCCCGCTGCCAGGGCTAAGCGCTGGGCGAGACGGCGAACAGCGGCTTCGTCGGCGAAGCGGACATCGGTCAGCTCCAACCCACGGCCTCGATCGACCCACACCGAATCCGGCGCTGTGACAAGAACATCGGCGACCCGAGGATCGTGTAGCAACGGCTCGAGCAGTCCCGCCCCGGTCATCTCGGTTTGCAGCAGGCGCAGCGCTCGGAGCAGGTCGGTGTCGGCGAGCACGCCACCCGCTTCAGTGCGGATAGCGGCGGCCAGTTGTGCGGCATCAGGGACGCCCGGATGTTCGGCAAGACGCTCGCGGACGCGTTCGAGGAGATCGACGGTGACAAAGGAGGTCATGTCGAGGCGCCTCCGTCCGCGCAAAGGGCCACGTCGGAGACTCGCCTGCGCCCGACGACGGCGGCATCAGCTCCGACTATGACGAAGGCCGGGTCGGGGACTCGCCGGTGCTTCACGATGGCGGCGGTCATGCGTCAGCTCCGACCATGGCCAGGACGGCGTCGGCGGCGTCTCGGAGGGGGCCGCGACGGCGCATGCTCAGGCCGCCGCGTTCGAGACGGGACGCCAGGCCTGCTTGCCCGCGAACTGCGGCCAGCAGGGGCAAACCGAGCAACTCGGCGACTTCCGCACCGCGTAGACCGCCGGGTGCTGGTCCACGAACTATCAAGCCGCGGTTGGGGTTTCGCTCGCCAAGATAGGCCGAGACGATTTCGGCGGCAGCGATGGAGCGCAGGCGCGCCGGGACGATGAGGACGACCAAATCGGCCGCATCGAGCATCGCGTCGGCTGCCGGACCACGCTCGGACGAGACATCACAGACGACGAGATCGCCTGCGTCTCTGCCGGATTCGATGACAGCCCGCACCGCGGCCGGCGACAGTTCGGTCGATGACCATCCCATCGGCACGTGCCCGGCCGACGAGTATCCAGTCCCCGCACGCGCGGAAACGGGCACCGTCGCGGACGGCGCCCCGCCGATCACCGCACATCCATCCACAGGCATCGACCCGGCCGGTTGTCGACTCACCGCGTGCTCGGCCGTTCGGGACGAGCCCGCCGAATACTCGATCCCCGCACGTCCGGCAGTCGAGACGGCCGCCGACCGACTCGCCCCGGAGGCGCTGGGCCGGGCTCGCCCGCAGGACAGCACCGCCAAGCCGGGAGAAGCAGCGGGCAACGCGTTGTGCAGTGCCGCGGCAGACACCCTTCCGTCCTCGATGACCAAGTCCGGCCATCGCAGCCCCGGCACATTCTCCATGCCCAACACCAGGTCTATCCCGCCGTCGAGCGGGGCGCCGTCGATCAGCACCGTGTCGCGCCGGACCCGGCGCGCGGCTCCACGCAGCGCGGTGGCGGCGGCCAGGGTGGACGCGCCCGCCCCGCCACCCGCTCCGACCACCGCGATGACTATCCCCTCGCCCGTGCGGAATTCAGCATGCTCGGCGAACTGTTCGACCAATGCGACAGCACCCGTCGGCAGCGCGACAACCCGTTCGGCACCCACCGCTGTAGCCGCCTGCCAGTCGGGCACGGCGGGCTCTCCCTCGGTGACCAGCACCACCCCCGCCCGGCGCGGACAGCCTGCGACAGCGGCAGCAACGGCCGCGGCGGTATCGAGGATCACCATCCCGGCCCCGGACCAGGTATGTCGGCCGACCGGCATCACCCGTTCCTCGGTGACGCGCTCGGCGGCCGCCGCGACCCGGCGCACCTCGGCACGCAACCGTTCGTCACGGACGAGCACGAGGGCGGGCGCGATCTGTGGCGAGCGCATCGGGACTGGGTTCATGCCACTCAGCGTTGCCGAGCGAGGAAGTTGTCAACAGCCCGAAAACGCAGATTGTGGATAACTCGGGGGTGTGGAGAACTTTTACGTTCTGCCCCGGAATAGAGGACGGCCCCAGCCGGGGGGGAGGAGGCTGGGGCCGTCGGGTTCAGCCCCGGGGGGTCGGGCTGAACGCGCCTGGACTAAGTCCAGGTGCCAGCAATACTACACCCACCCCCTGCTGCGGGCGCAAGTAGCATTCGCCGACATTCTTCGGCGATTCGCCCCTCCCGGCGTCCCCACGGCAAACCCTTTTCCACGGTGTGGAAGGCCGATCCTGCGGCGCGCGCAGGTCGTGCCTATTCTGTTGTCGTGACGCCAGAACGCGACCAGACCTCGCCTACGGACACAAGACTCGGCATATCGGGCACGGACCCGGTGCCGGGCGGGCGGGTCGCGGCGTTCTTCGATCTCGATAAAACGGTGATCGCGAAGTCGAGCGCATTCGTGTTCAGCAAACCCTTCTACGCACAGGGTCTGCTCAACCGCAGAGCCGTGTTGGAGAGCAGCTACGCACACTTTTTGTTCCTGCTTTCCGGTGCCGATCACGACCAGATGGAACGGATGCGGGCAAACCTGGCGAACATGTGCGCGGGCTGGGATGTGGAGCAGGTGAAAACCATTGTGGCCGAGACGCTTCACGATCTCGTCGACCCACTGATCTATGCCGAAGCTGCCGATCTGATCGCCGATCACAAGATCCGCGGACACGATGTGGTGATCGTGTCGGCCTCCGGCGAGGAGATCGTCGGGCCGATTGCTGAGGTACTCGGCGCCTCGCATACCGAGGCGACCCGGATGGTGGTCGAAGACGGCAAGTACACCGGCGACATCGAGTTCTACTGCTACGGCGAGGGCAAGGTCACCGCTATCGAAAAGCTCGCCGCCGAGCAGGGTTACGACCTGTCGCGGTGCTATGCGTACTCCGATTCGGTGACCGATGTGCCGATGCTGAGCGCCGTCGGCCATCCGACCGCGGTCAACCCCGACCGCGCGCTGCGCAAGGAGGCGGCGAGCCGCGGCTGGCCGGTGCTCACGTTCTCCAATCCGGTGTCGCTGCGGTCGCGCTTCCAGACGCCGTCGACCACCACCGTCGCCGCGACTGCCGCCGTCGGGCTGAGTGCGATCATCGCCGGCGCGATCAGCTACCGGCTGCTGCGCAAACGGCGCTGACCAGCGCCCGCCCAGCACGAATCTCCGAGTGACACGCCGAATTCACGGGGATCCGGTAATGCCTTCGAAACACTTGATGTGAGTGCCGTCACAGTGTAAGAATGGAGTCACGGAAGGACGGAAGGCCAAGACGGAGCCGGAAGAGAAGGTTTCGCCTCCCATCCCACCCTTCCCAGCACGGACGCCAGGCACCCACGCGGAGCGCGCCGCGACAAGGCCGAAAGAGTTGTGGGCCTGCGAAATCCGAGCCGACGTCGGCGAACGCCTCGCACAGGTTGCGGGGATGAACCGGCGAGGTTGGGATGATCGCCGAGGCCACCGAACACAACCCACCCTGCACGCTTGGTAACCGGGTGTTCCGTGCTAGCGGGCGGTGAGGTCGAGCAATCGACAACGCCGCCCGTTTCGATGTGTGGGGCCGGTTCAATGACCAGCTCAGCCCGCCGCCGCGTCGGCGATCGAGTTCGCTTCACGGGCGCCGTCTTCCAGCGCACCCGCGCAGAACACCACCCAGCCGCCCACACCCTCCGCGGTGCCCGAACCGAACCCGGCGGCCGCGTCGAGGTAAGCCTGACGGCGACGCAACCAGAACACCTCGGGCACGCCCAGGCTGTGCGGATCGAGCCCACTCGCCACCGCGACCAGGCGCGAAGCAGCGCGCGCGACAACCCCGTCACCGGTGCCGAACGGACGCAACGACAGCAGCTCACCGTGCACGATCGCCGCGACAACGGGGGCGGGCGCCTTGCTGGTCTGCACGGTTTGCGCGAGCATGTCCAGCCGTTCGGCCACGCCGGGAGTCGAGCGCGGGCGGCCCAGTTCCTGCTCGTCGGTCACCAGGTCGGCGGCGGCGAGCAGGTGCAGCCGGGCCAGCGCCTGCAGTGGCGCGCGTCGCCAGGTGCCGACGAGATTGTTGAGCGCGTCGCCGTCGAGCGCCTGCCCCACCCGCAACGCGCCCGCCAGCACCGGATCGCTGACCTGACCGTCGGCGGGCAAATCGGTGCTCGCCCCTTCGATGGCGGCCGAGGAACGGGCAGCACGAACAGCGGCTTCGGCGGCGGTGGTCGCCCACCCACGCCGGTTCGACTTGTGCCGGTGCACGGCCGCGAGCGCATCGCGCGCCTTGTCGGCGGCCTCGCTCACACCGGGCAGGTCGACCAGGGGCTGCAGCGGATCAGTCACGGCATGGAGGTTACCGCTCGTACAGTGCGGCCCCCACGGTCACATACAACCCACGCACCGTAGGCCAACTCCGATCCGGCCAAGGCACCTCCGCCAACCGCTTGGCCGCAGGCGTCTTCGCCCGCCGCCGCCGAGCCTCCCGCTCCGCATACCGCTCAGCATCAATACGATCCACCGGCGTCTCCAACCCTGAGAACAACCCGCACCACCTCGGACAAACCAACGCTACGCCGACAACCAGGCCGCTCAAAGGATTTCGAGACCCCACTACCCCACCGCCACACCCCGCACCGCACACCCGGGCCGTCCCCGTCTTCCACAACCCACCGCACCAACAACCGCTTGCCGCACCCCAGGCGCGCCCCCTCCCGCACCCCCAGCCACACCGCACACCCCAGACTCCGCAGCCCTCCCGCACCCCCAACCACACCGCACACCCCAAAGTCCTCAGCCCTCCCGCACCCCCAACCACACCGCACACCCCAAATCCGCCATGACCGCATTCCCGGCCCCGCACGACCCGACCTCGAGGAGGGTCCGCCGCGCAGCGGCGTAGCGGCCCGGCCGCGAGTTAGCCGCCGTTGCGCATGCGCGAAG
>NZ_JBHYRN010000040.1:0-46958 GCF_042749305.1 Nocardia sp. NPDC058705
CCGTTGCGCATGCGCGAAGCGCGAGCAACGGCGGCTAACTCGCGGCCCCCCAGGGGCCGCGCTCGAGCGCGCCAGCGCTCCAATAAACACAGCGTCAAACCTCTAGGACTACTCAAACCCCGAAGTCCCGCTAACCGCGCCGCATCGGCGTATGCATAATCCCGTCATCATCGAATTCCGCCCCATCGACAACGAACCCGAACTTCGCATACATCCCCACCAAATGCGACTGCGCATCCAACCGCACAGTCGCAGAACCTGTTTCAGCCAAAGCAGCCTGCATCAACCGCGTGGTGTACCCGTGCTTGCGAGCCGACTCAGCCACACAAACCCGCCCGATCCGATAACTCGTCACACCATCGACAACCTCTTCGAGCAGCCGCAAAGTGCCGAGCACCGAACCGTCATCGAGCCAGAAATGCCGCGTCGAAGCCAGCAGATCACGCCCATCCAGCTCCGGATAAGCACATTCCTGCTCGACAACGAACACATCCACCCGAAGCCGCAACAGCTGGTAGAGGGCGGCGGCATCCAGGTCCGCCGCCCACGACCGCCTCAGCGCGACAGTCACACCTGAGCGAAGCTCGGGGCCTGCGTAGGCGCGGGCGCGTGGTTGCGATCCAGCTTCAGCGTGGCGTTGGTCCAGTCCCACACTTCCTGGAACAGCGCCTGGTTCTCCGACAGCTTCTGTCCCAGCGAGGGGATCATCGTCTGCAACTGCGGCGTCCACCCCGCGTACTGCTGCGGGAAGCAACGCTGCATCACGTCGAGCATCGCGGTGACACAGGTCGACGCACCCGGCGACGCACCGAGCAGACCGGCGATCGACCCGTCCTCGGCGGAGATAACCGCGGTGCCGAACTCGAGCACCCCACCGGCACCCTTACGACGGATGACCTGCACACGCTGACCGGCGGTGATCAGCTCCCAGTCGCGGCCCTGCGCGCGCGGCAGGAACTCCTCGAGCACGCCCACCTTGCCGTTCTGCGACTTGAGCAGCTCTTCGACCAGGTACTTGGTCAGGCCCATCTCGGTGAGACCGACACCGACGAGCGAAGCGATGTTGTTCGGCTTGATCGACTTGAACAGGTCGGCGTTGGAGCCGTCCTTGAGGAACTTCGGCGTCCAGCCGGCGTAGGGGCCGAACAGCAGGCCCTTCTGCCCGTTGATGACGCGGGTGTCGAGGTGCGGCACCGACATGGGCGGCGCGCCGACGGCGGCCTTGCCGTAGACCTTGGCCTCGTGCGCGGCGATCAGCTCGGGGTTGGTCGAGCGCAGGAACTGGCCACTGATCGGGAAGCCGCCGAAGCCCTTGGCTTCCTTGATTCCGGCCTTCTGCAGCAGCGGCAGCGCGCCACCACCGGCGCCGACGAAGACGAACTTCGTATTGATGGTGCGCGACTTGTAGGTGCGCAGGTTGCGGACGGTGACGTTCCAGGAACCATCGGACTGCTTGTCGAGGTTGCGGACCTCGGTGCCGAAGGCGATCTCGCCACCGGAGTAGCCGATGTAGGCGAGCAACTGCTTGGTGAGCGCGCCGAAGTCGATATCGGTGCCACCGTCGGACCAGTTCAGCGCGATCGGGTCGCTGAAGTCGCGGCCCTTGGCCATCAGCGGCAGGCGCGCGGCGAACTCGTCGGGGGCGTCGATGAACTCCATGCCGCGGAACAGCGGGTGCGGCGCGAGGGCCTCGTAGCGCTTGCGCAGGTAGTCGACGTTGTCGGCACCGTGCACGAAGCTCACGTGCGGGATGGGGTTGATGAAGCCGGCCGGGTCGTCGAGGACGCCGGTGTCGACGGCGGAGGCCCAGAACTGGCGCGAGACCTGGAAGCGCTCGTTGATGTCGACGGCCTTGCTCACGTCGACCGAGCCGTCAGCGTTGCGCGGGCTGTAGTTGAGCTCGCACAGCGCCGAGTGGCCGGTACCCGCGTTGTTCCACGGGTCGCTGCTCTCCGCGGCGGCGGCGTCGAGCCGCTCGAACACCGAGATCGTCCAGTCGGGCTGCAACTGCCGCAGCAGCGCGCCGAGGGTGGCACTCATGATGCCGGCGCCGATGAGAACTACATCGGTCTTTTCCATCTTCGCAGCGTTCGACACGGGTAGATCGACTTCCTTGTCCTTCTCAGCTACCCACCGGCGGGTGAGTTCGCTTGGCGCGGGCGCTTTGGTGGTGTTCGTGCGACTCGCGGTGAATCGCCGGGAGGTAGGTTACCCGTCGTTCACCTGATGCCAATTGTGCACCTGCGCTGATCGGAGTTCTGCAACGGAGGTCACTAATGTGACGCAAACCAACGCTGCACGTCGCGACGACCGCGCGTTAGATTGAGCAGTGTGACGAACGAAACCCTCGCCGAGGCGCAGTGGCAGCCCGATGTCCTCGGCACCGCCTATCAGCAGCGGACGCTCCCCCTCGGTGTCGACCCCGACGGCGAGGGCGACGTCGTGGCCACGCTGGTGCGCTATCTCCCCGATGCCGAGGCCCCGGCCGCAGAGCCGACCGTGCTCTACGTGCACGGGTTCACCGACTACTTCTTCCAGGAGCACCTGGCCGAGCACTTCGCCGCCCGCGGACACCGCTTCTACGCCCTCGACCTGCGTAAATGCGGACGCTCACGGCGCGAGGGACAGAGCGCGCACTACGTCTCCGACCTCGCGTTCTACGACGCCGAACTCAACGAGGCACTGCGGATCGCGCGCGAGGAGACCGGCAACGATGTGCTGATCCTCGCCCATTCGACCGGCGGTCTGATCGTGCCGCTGTGGTTGGACCGCCTGGAATCGAAGGGTGGCAGTGCGGCGGCGGGTGTCGCCGGTGTCGTCCTGAACAGCCCCTGGTTCGACCTGCAGGGCCCCTCCTTCTACCGGACCATCGGCACGCCGGTGATCAACACGGTCGGCCGCTTCCGCGCGTTCGTCCAACTGCCCGCCGGTGTCAGCACCGCTTACGGCGACAGCCTCCACCACACCCGCGCGGGTGAGTGGGATTACAACCTCGACTGGAAGCCGCTCAACGGCGAACCCGTACGGCTCGGCTGGCTGCGCGCCATCCGCCGGGGTCAGGCGCGCCTGCACCAGGGCCTCACCATCGGCGTCCCCGCACTGATCCTGCGCTCGCGGATCACCAAGTTCGCCCGCGAACACTCCCCCGCCGTCGATGTGGCCGACGCGGTGCTCGACGTGAAACAGATCCAACGCTGGGCGGGTTGCCTGGGCGAGCGCACCTCGATCGTCCCGATCGAGGGCGCCCGCCACGACGTGTTCCTGTCCTCGGAAGCCGTGCGCGCCAACGCCTTCCAGGAAACCGACAACTGGCTCGACTGGCTGGCCGCCTACCGCAAGGCCTAGTCCTGGACCACTGATCACCACGCTCTCAGCAAAGTATCGCCCGAGAGGCGAACACGGTGAGAGCGTGGTGATCTTGATCTACCAGAGGCTGGTGCGCAGGACGATCTCGGTGGCGAGTTCGTGGCCCGCTTCGGTGGCGATGTTGTCGACTTCCAGTGGGACTACGCGGAATTCGCCGTAGACGTAGCGACCGGAGGCGTCGGCGGTGGCGCGCGAGAGGCTCTTGGTCACCAGCATGGTGACCGGGAGCTCCAGCGGCGGACACGCCGGATCGGGCACGTCCCCGTCCGCGGCGGGGACGGCCGGGTGCCCGTGATCGGCGACGACCAGGCTCATGAACCGGCCGAATCGACCCGCGCACACCCGCCACGCCAGCGCCGCGCCCGAACCTCGCCCCGCGACGTTCACGTACGGCATCTCGAGCTCGTCGAGAATCGCGAGCACGCCCTTCGGATCGAGTCCCCCGGGCGACTCGATCACGACGGTCTGCAGCTCGGATTCGTGCAGCCGCGCACACACCTTGTCGAACACGTCGGCAGGGTCGTCGGCATCGGGTAGCAGCAGCACATTGTGCCGCGAGGAAGGCCCGTCGACGCGCACCGTCCAGGCCTGGTCACCGACCGTGATCTGCCGAGATTTCATGCCGGGTTACGGTACACGGCCACGCTGAACAACGAGCAGTGTTCCAGCGCACCCGCCCACCGACCCCATCCCCGTGAACTGGCCTTTCACCACCCCCACCCCCAGAATTGCCAGACCTGTCACAACCCGGCACCGCACGCTGTGAGCCGAGACGGGCCGCACATCGCCAAGGCATGCACGCGTACCGCTCGGCGTCTGCGGCAAGCACGGACTTCCTCTGGTTGTTCGGCGCCCTCGTGCTGGGCGCGCCTGCCCTCATCTTCGGCCACGCGGCCCTCGTCATCGGCCGCGAACAACCCGAAGACGACCCATCACCATCGGACGAACACGATTCGGCACCATCGCGGAGCTGCTCGGGTCAGGACCGTCATTCCCGAGTTCGTTGCGTGGTGAGGAGGTCTCGGATCGGGGAGACCGTGTGGGGAAGCCAGAGGGCCTGGGTGGGGGCAAGGGGTGGGTCGGCCAGTGGGATTACGGTGACTCGGCCGTCCAGGGCTGGGCCGGCCGGGGCGGTGACGAAGGCGATGTGGTTGTTGTCGACGACTGCCGTGATCGGGGGTGTGCCCTGGATGCGGTTGACGACGAAGGTGGGTTCGATGCCTGCTCGGCGGTAGGTGCTGAGGAGGAAGTCGGTGTAGAAGGAGTGGCCGGGTGGCGCCCAGACGATGACCGATTCCTCGCGTAGGTCGTGGATGTGCAGGGATTCACGGGTGGCTAGTCGGTGGTTGCTGCTGACCGCGATGCGTACCGGGTCATAGGCGATGATCGCGGAGGCGAGGTCGGGGGGCATCGCCACGCCGCGGCGCAGGGCCAGGTCGATCTCGCCGTCGTAGAGGGCGGGGACAAGTGCGTCGGGGAACATCTGCCGGGCGGTGAGTGAGACGTCGGGCAGCTGGTCGCGCACGGGGGCCATCAGCAGGTAAGCCTCTTCGGCCGTGATCGCCGGCGTGTGCCCGATGACGAAGGGGCGCGGTGCGGCGACGCCTGCCTCGTGGGTTTGCTCGGCCAGGGTCGCGGCGGCCGCGAGCAGGGCGCGGGTGCCGTCGCGCAACACCTCCCCGGCGGGCGTGAGGTTCAGCTTGCGCCCGGACCGGTCGAACAGTGCGACGCCGAGTTGGCGTTCCAGCTGACCGATGGCGGCGCTGAGTGCCTGCTGGGTGATGTGCAATTCGGTTGCGGCGCTGGTGAATCCGGTATGTTCGGCCACGGCGAGGAACTGGTGCAGGCGATGCAGGTCCAGCGGCCTGCCGTCGCGGGTCGTCCGATCGGCCATGCGATCGACCTTACCTCGACCTACAAAGATCATTTGTGGAGAAGCCAGAAACTACTGTTTCCCATTTGTTCAACCTGCCCCTACCGTCGAAGTTGTACGACTCCGACACCACCTTGGGAGCGGCTGTGACTCATCCAGACCCGATCACCCTGGACGACGCACGCGTCCTGGCGGTACTCGCACCGGGCGAGTCGCTCGACCTCGCCGACCTCGCGCGCAGAGCCGAACTCTCCGAGCGACGAGCCGAGCACGCCACCGCTCGCATGATATTCCGAGGCCTGCTCGCGTATAAGCAGATTCACGGCACCGGTGTGTGGGAGATGACCGCGCGGGGCCGTGGCTGGGCGAATACGCCGATCGGGCGCGCCACGCTCGATATCCCGGGTTTCGCAGTGGCGGACCGCGAGTCGTACGAACCGAGCGACACCGACGAGAGGACGTATCGATGACGGGCGTTTTGACCGGAAACTCCGCGGTAGTAGCCGCGGGAGCCAAGAATCTCGGGCGACTCATCAGCACCACACTCGCCGACGACGGCGCGAATGTGCTGGTTCACTACAACAGCGACGCCAGCAAGGCCGATGCCGACGACACCGTGGCCGCCGCGAAAGCCGCAGGTGTCGAAGCGGTTTCGTTCCAGGCCGACCTCACCGTGCCGGCCAATATCGTCCGCATGTTCGACACCGCGATCGAGGCGTTCGGCGGGGTGGACATCGCAGTGAACACCGTCGGCAAGGTGCTGCGCAAGCCGATCCTCGACACCACCGAAGCCGAGTACGACGCGATGTTCGACGTCAACGCCAAGGCCGCGTACTTCTTCCTGCAGGAGGCGGGCAAGCGGCTCAACGACGGCGGCCGCATCGTCACGATCGTGACCTCCCTGCTCGCCGCGTTCACCGACGGCTACTCCACCTACGCGGGCGCGAAGAGCCCGGTCGAGCACTTCACCAGGGCCGCGGCGAAGGAATTCGCACCGCGCAGCATCACGGTCAACAGCGTGGCGCCGGGCCCGATGGACACCCCGTTCTTCTACCCGCAGGAGACGCCCGAGCGCGTCGAATTCCACAAGTCGCAGGCGATGAACGACCGATTGACCCGGATCGAGGACATCGCGCCGCTGGTGGAATTCCTTGTCGCCGAAGGCGGTTGGGTCACCGGCCAGACCATCTTCGCCAACGGCGGATACACCACCCGCTGATCAGCGCGACGCAACGCCTCACTGCCTGGCAGGCGGTTTCGGTCACGCCGTCTCCGCCCGCCAGGCCGTCACGGTCGCACTGGTTCGGCCTGTCGGGCCGTCACGGTCGCACCGGCTCCGCCTGCCTGGCCGTCACGGTGCGGGCGTGCTGATCCCGGTGTCGATGACGGGGAGGTCGGCTGGGGCACCGTCACGGATGAGCTGGTCCAGCGCGGCCAGGTCGAGGTGTTGTTCGACGAGGTCGGCGAGTAGGTCGAGTTGGGCGGACCGGGTGGTCGCGACCGAGGTGTCGGGGGCGACGGTGAAGCCGGGGCGGCCCGCTCGGGTGGCGACTTCGGTGAGCCAGGCGCGCCGGAACTCGTCGGATTCGAGGAGGCCGTGGACGTGGGTACCCCAGATCGCTTCTCGCGCACTACCTTCGGGGGCTCCGTCGATGGTCAGCCAGGGCAGGTCGGCAGTGTGGGTGACTCTGCCATGGTGGATCTCGTAGCCGTGCACGGGAATCGAGCCCGCGGCGCCGGTCACCTGACGGGCGATCTTCGGGTCCGCGAACTCGATGTCGAGGTCGAGCAGGCCGACACCGTCCACCACAGTGGGTCGGGTCGCCGAGGCGCTGTCCGCTGTAGAGGTGGGCGCCTCGGACATCGCGTGTTCGACACCGTCGGTGATTCGCCGACCGAGCATTTGGTAACCACCACAGATACCGAGAACGGGACGGCCCGCCGCGGCGCGAGCCCGGAGCACATCGGCAATGCCATTGGCGCGCAACCAGTTCAGATCCGAGATGGTGGCCTTGCTGCCGGGGATGACCACAAGGTCGGCGGTGGCCAGTTGGTGCGGGCTGTCGGCCCAGCGGACCGACACGCCGGGCTCACAGGCCAGGGCTTCGATATCGGTGGAGTTGGAGATTCGCGGGAGGCGAATGGCGGCCACGGTGAGCCACTCGGTGCCATGGGGTGGGCCCGGTCGGCCGACGGGGGCACCGGAGATGGTGCCGAGGGAGTCTTCGGCGTCGAGCCAGAGGTCTTCAGCGAACGGGAGGACGCCGAGGGTCGGTCGACCGGTCAGGGCAGTGAGTTGGTCCAGGCCTGGCTGCAGCAGGGACACATCACCACGGAATTTGTTGATGATGAACCCCGAGATGAGTTGCTGGTCTTCGGGTTCCAGTACCGCGACGGTGCCGAACAGATGCGCGAGCACACCGCCCCTGTCGATATCGCCGACCACCAGAACCGGAATATCAGCGGCCCGCGCCAAACCCATGTTCGCCAAGTCGGTGGCACGCAAATTGATTTCGGCTGGCGAACCCGCACCTTCACAGATCACCACATCGAATTCGGCACGCAGCGAGGTAAGTTCGGCCGCGACCACTTCGCGCAGTTCCTGTCGACGCGTGAAATAGTCACGCGCGCCGACAGTCCCGACAGCCTGACCCCGAACCACCAACTGCGAACGGCGATCACTGCCGGGCTTCAACAGCACCGGATTGAACCGCACACTAGGCTCCAACCCACAGGCCCGAGCCTGCAGAGCCTGCGCCCGCCCGATCTCCCCACCATCGAGCGTGACAACCGAGTTGTTCGACATGTTCTGCGCCTTGAACGGCGCCACCCGCACCCCACGCCGCGCCAGCATCCGGCAGATACCAGCCACCACAACGCTTTTCCCCGCGTCGGAGGTGGTACCCGCGATCAGTAGCGCCCCGCGCAAGGGCGCACTCACGGCAGGGTGAGGATTTCCGCGCCCGTTTCGGTGACGACCAGGGTGTGTTCGAACTGCGCCGTCCACTTGCGGTCCTGGGTGACCACGGTCCAGCCGTCGTCCCAGATGTCGTAGTCGATGCCGCCGAGGTTGATCATCGGCTCGATGGTGAACGTCATGCCGGGTTCGATGACCGACTCGATGTTGGGCTGGTCGTAGTGCAGCACCACCAGACCGCTGTGAAAGGTCGGGCCCACACCGTGGCCGGTGAAGTCGCGGACCACGCCGTAGCCGAAGCGGTTGGCGTATGCCTCGATGACGCGCCCGACCACATTCAGGGCGCGACCCGGCTTGACGGCCTTGATCGCCCGGTTGGTGGCCTCCTCGGTGCGCTCCACGAGCAGGCGCACCTCCTCGTCGACATCGCCGGCGAGGAAGGTTTTGTTGGTGTCGCCGTGCACGCCGTGGATGAAGGCGGTGACGTCGATATTGACGATGTCACCGTCCTCGATCACGGTCGAGTCGGGGATGCCGTGGCAGATGACCTCGTTGAGCGAGGTGCAGCAGGACTTGGGAAAACCCTTGTAGCCCAGCGTGGAGGGGTAGGCGCCGTGGTCGCACATGTACTCGTGGGCGATTCGGTCGAGCTCGTCGGTGGTGACGCCCGGCGCCACCGCCTTGCCCGCCTCTTCGAGGGCCCGGGCCGCGATCTTGCCCGCGATCCGCATCTTCTCGATGGTCTCGGCGGTCTGCACCCAGGGCTCGTTGCCCTCGTTCGCGGTCTTCTTCCAGACGTACTCGGGACGCTCGATGGAGCGGGGAACTTCCCGGATCGGCGACTGGGTGCCGGGAACTAGTGGCTGACGGGTGCGCACGGACATAGAGGCAGTGTATCTATGGGCTCATGCTGCTGCGTCAGATGGAGTACTTGGTCGCGTTGGCGCACGAACAACACTTCGGTCGCGCGGCCCTGGCCTGTCATGTGACCCAGCCCGCGCTGTCGGCGGGCATCCGCAAGCTGGAGAGCGAGCTGCGGGTGCAGATCGTCCAGCGTGGGCAGCGATTCGCCGGGTTCACCGCCGAGGGCGCGGAGGTCCTCGAGTGGGCGCAGCGGATGATCGCCGAGCAGGAACAACTGCATTCGACGTTGTCGAGCATGCGCGGCGGGCTCACCGGAGTGTTGCGCATCGGCGCGATTCCGACGGCGCTGACGGCCGCGTCGCTGGTGACCACTCCCCTGCATCTGCGACACCCGCTGGTGCGGTTCTCCCTCGAATCGATGTCCTCGCGCGAGATCGCGACCCGGCTCAACGACTTCGACATCGACATCGGGATGACCTACGTCGACGGTGATCCGCTGGGCCGGGTGCGGGTGGTTCCGCTGTATCGGGAGCGCTACCTGTTCCTGACCCCGGCTGACGGTGAGTTCGGTGCCAGGGAGTCGATCAGCTGGGCCGATGCGGCGAGGGCACCGCTGTGCCTGCTGACGCCGGTGATGCAGAACCGCCGGATCCTGGACGGGCACTTCGCCGAGGCAGGGGCCCAGGTGGAACCGGTGGTCGAAACTGACACTGTTTCCGCGATCTACTCTCATCTAGAGTCGATGAGACTGTCCAGTGTGATTCCGCACGCGTGGTTGCACAGCTTCGACATCCCACCCGGTGCCCGGTTGCTGACCATGCCGCAACCGCGCCGATCCTTCCATGTGGGACTGGTACTGGCCGGTAAGGACCCGAAGTCGATCCTGGCGCGCACGCTGGTCGACACGGTCGGTGAACTCGATATCGCCGGTGAGCTGGACCGGGGCCTCGCCCGTCGCCTGAAACCCGATTTCTGATAAATCCTGCTTATCAATTCATCGAAGTTAGGACTTTGACGTTGATCACACGTCGGCCTTACTTTTCAGGACACGGGACGACGTAGCGCGATCAGCGGCGCGGCGTGACCCGCTGACCGGCAGGTGATCATGAGCAGGGTTCGACGTCGAAACACCGACGGGCGCAAAGCCGTCGGTGTTTCGCGCGGTCTCGGTGCAGGCACCACCCCGGCTACCCACCCGTAGAAGCCACACCTCGAGGAGGTGCGCAGTGCCTGCGCTGTCTTTCCTGGACCGGGAGCACACCATCGCTCCCCCCGGCTACAGCCGGTGGCTGATCCCACCCGCCGCGCTGGCCATCCACCTGTGCATCGGTCAGGCGTACGCCACCAGTGTCTACAAGGACGCGCTGGTCAAGCACTTCGATTCGAGTCTCACCGCGATCGGGCTGATCTTCTCGATCGCGATCGTGATGCTCGGGCTCTCGGCCGCGATCTTCGGCACCTGGGTGGACCGCGTCGGCCCGCGCAAAACGATGTTCACCGCGGCCTGTTGTTGGTCGTCGGGATTCCTGGTGGCGGCGGCGGGTATCGCGACCGAGCAGCTGTGGGTGGTCTATCTCGGGTACGGCTTCATCGGCGGTATCGGGCTCGGCCTCGGCTACATCTCCCCGGTGTCGACGCTGATCAAGTGGTTCCCGGATCGCCCGGGTCTGGCCACGGGCATGGCGATCATGGGTTTCGGCGGTGGCGCCATGGTGGCCGCCCCGCTCTCGCGTGAACTCCTCGCCCGTTTCGGTGGCGCCGAGGCCGGTGGCGACGCGGTGATGAAACTGTTCATCACCCTGGGCATCGCCTATTTCATCGTGATGATGCTCGGCGTGTTCACCGTGCGGGTCCCTGCGCCCGGCTGGAAGCCCGCGAATTTCGATCCGAGCACGGTCGCCGCCAAGCCGATGGTGACCACGGCGAATGTCTCGGCAGCCAATGCGATCAAGACCCCGCAGTTCTGGCTGCTGTGGATTGTGTTGCTGTGCAACGTGACCGCTGGCATCGGCATTCTCGAGCAGGCCGCGGACATGATCCAGGACTTCTTCCGCAATGCCGACGGAGTGTCCACGGTGACCACCGCGGTGGCGGCCGGGTTCGTCGGTCTGCTGTCGGTGGCGAACATGGGCGGCCGGTTCGTCTGGTCGACCACCTCCGACTATCTCGGCCGCAAACCCACCTACATGATGTATCTGGGTGTCGGCATGGTCGCCTATCTCGCGTTGGCCCTGGTCGGTTCGAACGCGACCGCGCTGTTCGTGATCCTGTGCGTGATCATCATTTCCTTCTACGGCGGCGGTTTCGCCACGGTGCCCGCGTATCTGCGCGACCTGTTCGGCACCTTCCAGGTCGGCGCGATCCACGGGCGCCTGCTCACGGCCTGGTCGACGGCGGGTGTGCTCGGGCCGCTGATCGTCAACGGAGTGCTCGACGCCCAGGGCGAGCCCGGCCATCTCATGGCCCGCGACTACCGGCCCGCGCTGTTCATCATGGTCGGCGTGCTGGCCATCGGCTTCGTCGCGAACCTCCTGGTCCGCCCGGTCTCTGCGCGCTGGCACGAGAAGCAGCCGGTCACCGACGCTGCCGCACCCGCCGCCGTCCGAACCTGAAACACGTAAGGAGCCCACCTCATGACCGAAGCCGAACATCCGCACAGCTACCGGGCGCAGCTCGTGATCTCCTGGACCGTCGTCGGATTACCGCTGGCCTACGGACTTTTCAACGCCGTCAAAGCAGCACTCAAACTCTTCAGCGGATAGAGGGAAGCGATGGGAGACACGACCGGTCAGCTGGCCGAACTGGTCAGCACCGTGGCCGACAAGCACCGCGACGAACGCGGGCCCCTGCTACCGATCCTGCACGACATCCAGCACCTACTCGGCTACATCGCGCCCGAGATCGTGGGTCTGGTTGCCGCCGAATTGAATCTCTCGCGCGCCGATGTGCACGGGGTGGTCAGCTTCTACAAGGACTTCCGGGCCGAGCCGGTCGGTCGGGTGTGTGTGCAGGTGTGCCGGGCCGAGGCCTGCCGGTCGGTCGGCTCGGAAACCCTCGCGGGCGAGCTCGAGCAGTGGCTCGGCACCAAGACCGGGCAGACGACACCGGACGGGCGCGTCACCCTCGATCAGGTGTTCTGCGTGGGCAATTGCGCGCTTGGCCCGTCGGCGCTGATCAACGGGCAGGTGTACGGGCGGCTCGATCGAGACAGCGTCGCCGAGATCGTGTTGGCGGAGGACGAATAATGCGCAAGGTCACCAAGGTCTACGTGCCGCGCGATTCCGCGGCGACCTCGGTCGGGGCCGACGAGGTCGTGATCGCGCTGTACTCGGCGGCATCGCGCATCGGCCAGGAGATCACGGTCGTGCGCACCGGCACTCGCGGCATGCTGTGGCTGGAACCGCTCGTCGAGATCGAAACCCCGCGTGGGCGTGTGGGTTACGGCCCGGTGCGCGTCGAGGACATCGACGACCTGGTCGAGCTCGGCATGCTCGACGGACTGCCGCACGAGCTGAATCACGGTGTGGTCGAGGATCTTCCGTGGATGCGTGAACAGCAGCGCTTGTGCCTGGCCAGGGTCGGCGTCACCGACCCGCTCTCCCCTACCGACTACGTGGCCCACGGCGGGCTGGTCGGGTTGCGCCGCGCCTTCGAGCTCACCCCGGCCGAGGTGATCGCCGAGGTCACCGAATCCGGACTGCGCGGTCGCGGCGGGGCCGGATTCCCGGCGGGCATCAAGTGGCAGACCGTCGCCGACGCGCCCGGTCCGCTGAAGTTCGTGTGCTGCAACGCCGATGAGGGCGACAGCGGCACCTTCGCCGACCGTGTCGTCATGGAAGGCGACCCGTTCAGCCTCCTCGAGGGAATGACCATCGCCGCGTACGCGGTCGGCGCGAGCGAGGGCTACATCTACCTGCGTTCGGAATATCCGGACGCGGCATCGGTACTCGAGCAGGCGATCGAGGCGGCGAGGGCGAAGGGGTGGCTCGGCCGCGACATCCTCGGCTCCGGTCTGGATTTCGATATCCACCTGCGGATCGGCGGCGGCGCCTATATCTGCGGTGAGGAGACCGCGATGCTGGAAAGCCTCGAGGGCAAGCGCGGCACGGTCCGTCCCAAACCGCCGATTCCCGCGATCAACGGACTGTTCGGCAAACCGAGCGCGGTCAACAATGTGCTCACCCTGGTGAGTGTGCCCGCGATCCTCGCCGACGGCGGCAAGGCCTACGCGGCGCTCGGCGTCGACCGCTCGCGCGGCACCCAGGTGTTCCAGCTCGCCGGAAACATCGCGCGCGGTGGGGTTTTCGAGTCCGCGTTCGGCATCTCGCTGCACGATCTGGTCTACAAGTACGGTGACGGCACCCGCTCCGGTCGCCCCGTGCGCGCGGTGCAGGTCGGTGGCCCGCTCGGCGCCTACATTCCGGCCGACAAGCTGGACCTGCCCACCGATTACGAGGCCTTCGGCGCGGCCGACGCGATGCTCGGCCACGGCGGCATCGTGGTGTTCGACGACACCGTCGACATGGCCGGGATGGCACGGTTCGCCATGCAGTTCTGTGCCGAGGAGTCGTGCGGTAAGTGCACGCCGTGCCGGGTCGGCGCGGTGCGTGGGGTCGAGGTGATCGACCGGATCGTCGGCGGCGTCGACCCCGACGGCAATCTCGCCCTGCTCAACGATCTGTGCGAGCTCATGGTGAGCGGTTCGCTGTGCGCGATGGGCGGCCTCACCCCCAACCCGGTGCGCAGCGCGCTGCTGCATTTCCCGGAGGACTTCACCCACGCACGACCCGAGGAGACCTGATGACGCTGCTCCCCGAAAGGGACCTCGGCACACCCGCTCCCCCGGCCGACGCCCCACCCGTCACCGTCGAAATCGACGGTCTGCCAGTAACAGTCGGCGAGGGCACCTCGGTGCTGCGGGCCGCCGCCCTGGCCGGTATCGACATTCCGAAGCTGTGCGCCACCGACAGTCTCGACGCGTTCGGCTCCTGTCGACTGTGTCTGGTCGAGGTCGACGGCAGGCGCGGCACGCCCGCCTCGTGCACGACCCCCGTAACAGAGGGCATGCGGGTCCGCACCCAGACACCGCAACTGGAGAAGCTGCGCCAGGGTGTCATGGAGCTCTACATCTCCGACCACCCCCTGGACTGTCTGACCTGCCCCGCGAACGGCGATTGCGAACTGCAGGACATGGCGGGGGTGGTCGGGCTACGTCAGGTCCGCTACGGCTACGAGGGCGCGAACCATCTCGACCTCGAAAAGGACACCAGCAACCCGTATTTCGACTTCGATCCGGCCAAGTGCATCGCGTGTTCGCGGTGTGTGCGTGCGTGCGGTGAGATCCAGGGCACCTTCGCGCTCACCATCGAGGGTCGCGGTTTCGAGTCGAAAGTTTCTGCGGGAGTGGGTGAGTCGTTCGTCGACTCCGAGTGCGTGTCGTGCGGTGCGTGCGTGCAGGCCTGTCCGACGTCGACGCTGCAGGAGAAGTCCGTTGTGCAACTGGGCATTCCGACACGCTCGGTGTCCACCACGTGCGCGTACTGCGGTGTCGGCTGCTCGTTCAAGGCCGAGCTGCGCGGCACCGAACTGGTGCGGATGGTCCCCGACAAGAACGGCGGCGCCAACGAGGGCCACGCGTGCGTGAAGGGCCGCTTCGCCTTCGGTTACGCCACCCACCCCGACCGCGTCCTCGAACCGATGATCCGCGAGAAGATCACCGACGAGTGGCGAGTGGTGGACTGGGACAACGCGATCGGCTACGTGGCCGAGCGGATGCGTGCCATCCAGGAACGCCACGGTGCGGGCGCGATCGGCGGGATCAGCTCCTCGCGCTGTACCAACGAAGACGTCTACGTCGTGCAGAAGATGGTGCGCGCGGCGTTCGGCAACAACAACATCGACACCTGTGCGCGAGTGTGTCACTCCCCCACCGGATACGGACTCAAGCAGACCTTCGGTGAGTCCGCGGGCACCCAGGATTTCCGGTCGGTCGCCGCGGCGGATGTGATCGTGGTCATCGGCGCGAACCCCACCGACGGGCATCCGGTGTTCGCCTCGCGGATGAAGCGACGGCTGCGCGAGGGCGCGAAACTGGTCGTGATCGATCCGCGCCGCATCGACCTGGTGCGCTCACCGCACATCGAGGCCGCCTACCACCTGCCCTTGCGGCCGGGCACCAACGTGGCCGTGGTGAACGCCCTCGCCCACGTGGTGGTGACCGAGGGCCTGGTCGACACCGAATTCGTGCACAGCCGCTGTGAAGACTTCGATGAGTGGGCGGAGTTCATCGCCCGCCCCGAACACAGCCCCGAAGCCGTCGCGGATCTCACCGGCATCCCCGCCGAGGACCTGCGCGCGGTCGCCCGCCTCTACGCCACCGGCGGCAATGCCGCGATCTACTACGGTCTCGGCGTCACCGAGCACAGCCAGGGCTCCACCATGGTGATGGGCATGGCGAACCTGGCCATGGCCACCGGCAATATCGGCCGCGACGGCGTTGGCGTGAACCCGCTGCGTGGCCAGAACAATGTGCAGGGCTCCTGCGATATGGGGTCGTTCCCGCACGAACTGCCCGGCTACCGGCACGTCTCCGACGACGCCGTGCGCGAGGTCTTCGAAACCCTGTGGCAGCGACCGATTTCCGCCGAACCGGGCCTGCGGATTCCGAACATGTTCGACTCCGCCATCGACGGCACGTTCCGTGGGCTGTACGTACAGGGTGAGGACATCGCCCAGTCCGACCCGAACACCAAGCACGTCTTCGCGGCACTGGCGGCGCTGGATCTGCTGGTCGTGCAGGACCTGTTCCTCAACGAGACGGCGAAGTTCGCGCACGTATTCCTGCCCGGGACCTCGTTTCTGGAGAAGGACGGCACCTTCACCAACGCCGAGCGGCGGATCAACCGAGTGCGCCCGGTGATGGCGCCCGCCACGGGTAAGCACGAGTGGCAGATTCCGTGCGAGATCGCCACGGCCATGGGCTACCCGATGGACTACGACCACCCGAGCCAGATCATGGACGAGATCGCCGCGCTCACCCCGACTTTCGCGGGCGTCTCGTTCGCGAAGCTGGACCGCCTCGGCAGCATGCAGTGGCCGGTCACCGATGCCGCTCCTGACGGCACCCCGATCATGCACGTCGACGAATTCATCCGTGGCAAGGGCAGATTCGTCACCACTACCTTCGTCCCGACCACCGAACGAGCCACCCGCCGCTTCCCGCTCATCCTCACCACGGGCCGCATCCTGAGCCAGTACAACGTGGGCGCGCAGACCCGCCGCACCGCCAATGTGGTCTGGCACGCCGAGGACATCCTCGAGATCCACCCGCACGACGCCGAGGTCCGCGGCATCACCGACGGCGCCGAGGTGACCCTGGCCAGCCGTGCGGGCGAGACCCGCCTGCACGCGGTGCTCTCGGATCGCATGCCGCCCGGCGTCGTGTACACGACGTTCCACTACCCCACCACCGGGGCGAACGTGGTGACCACCGACAACTCCGACTGGGCCACCAACTGCCCCGAATACAAGGTGACCGCCGTGCAGGTGGCCCTGGGTTCACCGCTGCGCGACGCCTCGCACCGCGAACACCTGCCCGAGGCGATGCGCCTGGCCACCGAGATCGCCGCCCAGTTCCGCGACCTGCCCGAACGCGATGCGGCCTCGGTCATGGCGACCCACATCCGCAAATACTGGGACCCGCGCATGCGAGAACAGTTGCGCGACCAGGTGACTCGCGCGGGCGCCACCTGCGATGGACACGTGCGGGCGACCGCCGAACTGCTCGAACTACCTGTCCGCTGACGGGTCGGCACCGACCGGGAATGGAGTACACAGTGGGGAGAGTGACCGCGCGTCGACGGGTGCTGCGCATCAGCGATGGACAGTACTCGGAACGACCCGACACCCTGGTCGCCGAGGAACCTCTCGAAATCCGGGTCGGCGGTAAGGCTATGACGATCACGATGCGCACACCCGGCGCCGACTTCGACCTGGCGGCCGGGTTCCTGGTGAGCGAGGGCGTGGTGCGCACGGCGGAGGACATCGTGAGCATCCGCTACTGCGCGGGCGCCACCGCCGACGGCACCAACACCTACAACATCGTCGATGTGGAGCTCGCGCCCGGCGTGGCACCGCCCGACGCTTCGCTGGAACGCAATTTCTACACCACGTCCTCGTGCGGGCTGTGCGGAAAGGCCAGCCTCGACGCGGTGCGCACCCACACGCACTGGTCGGTCGCCGACGACCCACTGCAGAGCACGCCCGGCGTGATCTCGACCCTGCCCGAACAGCTGCGCGGTGGTCAGCGGGTGTTCGACACCACCGGCGGTCTGCACGCGGCCGGACTGTTCACCGGGTACGGCGAATTGCTCTGCCTGCGAGAGGATGTCGGCAGACACAATGCCGTGGACAAGGTGATCGGGTACGCATTGCAGTCGGGCATGCTGCCGCTGCGCGGAACCATTCTGATGGTGAGCGGGCGAGCCTCGTTCGAACTGGTGCAGAAGGCGCTGATGGCAGGCATCCCGATGCTGGCCGCCGTCTCTGCTCCGTCCTCACTGGCCGTGGACCTGGCCGCTGACAACGGGTTGACGCTGGTCGGTTTCCTGCGCGGCTCGTCGATGAACGTCTACTCGGGCGCGATGCGGTTGTCACAGCACGCGGTCATGTAGGCGGGAATTCGGCCCGGTCAATGGCGACCGGGCCGAATTACGCCGTACTCAGCCGACCGGCTCCAACCGGACGATGATGCCCTTGGACGTCGGCGTGTTGCTGATATCGGCCACACTGTCGAGCGGGACCAGCACATTGGTCTCCGGGTAGTACGCGGCCGCCGAACCGCGACTGGCCGGATACCCGACCGCCACGAACTTCTCCGCCCGCCGTTCGGTCCCGTCGTGCCAAATGCTCACGATATCGACCACGTCCCCATCCGCGATCCCACGCTCGGTGAGGTCCTCGGGATTGACCATCACCACCCGGCGCGCATTGTGAATGCCACGGTAGCGGTCATTGGCCGCATACGGGATGGTGTTCCACTGGTCGTGGGACCGAAGCGACTGCAGCACAAGGTATCCCGGTGGTGCGTCGAGCATGTCGAAGTCGTTGCAGGTGAACTCGGCCTTGCCGCTGGCAGTGTGGTAAATACCCTCGTTGACCGGGTTGACCAGCAACATCCCACCAGGCTGACCGACACGGGCATTGAAGTCCTCGAACCCCGGCACAACCCGGGAAATCCGGTCGCGCACGGTTCCGTAGTCGGCGATGAACTCCTCCCACGGAATCGTGGACTCCTCCCCCAGCGTGGCGCGCGCCAGCCGCGAGATGATCGCCACCTCGCTCAGCAGATCGGGCGAGGCGGGATCCAGTCGCCCTCGCGAGGTGCGGACCTGGCTCATCGAGTCCTCGACCGTATAGAACTGCTCACCGGTGGCCTGGATATCGCGGTCGCTGCGACCCAGCGTCGGCAGGATCAACGCCGTGTCACCGCACACGGTGTGGGAGCGGTTGAGTTTGGTGGAGATCTGCACGGTCAGCGAGCACCGCCGCAACGCCGCCTCGGTCACGTCACTGTCTGGCGTGGCACGCGCGAAATTGCCTGCGACACCGACGAATACCTTCGCCTGGCCGTCGCGCATGGCACGAATGGAGTCGACCGCGTCGAGACCGTGTTCGGCGGGCGGGGTGAAGTCGAATTCCTTGCCGAGGGCGTCCAGGAACGGTTGCGGCATCCGTTCCCAGATCCCCATGGTGCGGTCGCCCTGCACATTGCTGTGCCCCCGGACGGGACACACACCGGCACCGGGGCGCCCGAGATTGCCACGCAGCAGCAGGAAGTCGACCACTTCGCGGATGGTCGGCACACCGTGTTTCTGCTGGGTCAAGCCCATCGCCCAGCACACGATGATCTTCTTGCTGCCCAACACCTGCTGGTGCACGGCCTCGATCTCCTCGCGCGCCAACCCGGTCGCGAGAAGCGTGTTGTCCCAGCTCACCTTCTTCGCGTGCTCGGCGAAAGCGTCGAAACCTGTTGTCTGCGAAGCGATGAACTCGTGGTCGAGAACAGTGCCCGGCGCCGCGTCCTCGGCGTCCAGGAGCAGCTTGTTCAGCATCTGGAACAGCGCGAGGTCGCCACCAGGACGGATCTTGAGGAAGATATCCGCGATCTCGGTGCCGCGCCCGATCACCCCGCGCACCTTCTGCGGGTTCTTGAACCGGATCAGCCCCGCCTCGGGCAGCGGATTCACCGCCACGATCTTGCCGCCGTTGCGTTTGGTCTGTTCCAGCGCCGACAGCATCCGCGGATGATTGGTGCCGGGGTTCTGACCGACGACGAAAATCAGGTCCGCTTCGTAGATATCATCAAGCGACACAGTGCCTTTGCCGACACCGATGGTCTGCTGCAGCGCCGAACCGCTCGACTCGTGGCACATGTTCGAACAGTCGGGCAGGTTGTTGGTGCCGTACGCCCGCGCGAACAGTTGCAGCAGGAACGCGGCCTCATTGTTGAGCCGGCCCGAGGTGTAGAACAGGGCCTCGTCGGGGGTCGCGAGGCCACGCAGTTCGCGGGCCAGCAGGTCGAGGGCGTCGTCCCAGCCGATCGGTTCATAGTGGGTGGCACCGGGACGCTTCACCATCGGCTCGGTGAGCCTGCCCTGCTGGTTGAGCCAGTAGTCCGACATGGTGTCGAGCTCGGCCACGGGGTGTTCGGCGAAGAACTGCCTGGTGACACGGCGGGTGGTCGCCTCGTCGTTGATGTGCTTGGCACCGTTTTCGCAGTACTCGTTCAGGTGTCGATGCTTCGGCTCCGGCCACGCGCAGCCGGGGCAGTCGAAACCCTTGGTCTGATTGATGTTCAGCAGGGTGAGCGCCGTGCGGGCCGGAGAGTTCTGCGAGAGCGAATACTCGATCGCGTGGACTACCGCGGGAACGCCGACCGCCCAGGTCTTGGGCGGCGTGACGGTCAGATGATCTTCAGGGTCCTCGATCGAGGTCATGTATCAGCTCATTTTCAGTTCTGCGACACCGCGCGACGACATATGTGACCTCAGGCTTCTCACAATGGTCGCGCTTGTCAAAGCGGGAAGCCCGATCACCTGATAGATCTCGGTTATCGGGCTTCCCGCCTGTGATGACGCAGTCGCACTACGGCTCGAACACGCTACTTCCGTAGACATCCTCGGCCGTGAGCGTGATCAGATCCGACTTGCCCAGTGGGCGGTCGAGCGCCACCAACCGACGTGCCTGCCGCAGTCGACACCGTTCGATGGCATTACGCACGCTGCGCGCGTTGGAGAACCTGGGCTGCTGCATGCGCAACGTCAGGTATTCGGCGAAAGCCTTGTGGGCCTCGTCGTCGAAAGCGAAACCTTCCGACTCCACCATCAGACCCGCGATCTGGGTCAGCTCGGCGTGGTCATAGTCCTCGAACGTGAGATGGTGCGGCACACGGGAACTCAGGCCCGGGTTGGCGGCGAAGAACGTCGCCATCCGGTCGGGGTAACCGGCGAAGATCACCACCAGATCGCCGCGCTCGTTCTCCATCTCGGTCAGCAGGATCTCGATCACCTCCTGCCCGTAGTCCCGCTCGTTCTCCGGGCGGAACAGGTAATAGGCCTCGTCGATGAACAGCACCCCACCGGCCGCGCGGGCGATCGCCTCCTTGGTCTTTGGCGCGGTGTGGCCGATGAACTGGCCGACCAGGTCGTCGCGGGTGACGGTGTGCACGCGCGGTGCCCGGATGTATTCGAGTGCGTGCAGGATCGCCGCCATCCGCAGGGCGACCGTGGTCTTACCGGTGCCGGGGCCGCCGGTGAAGCTCATGTGCAACGTCGGACGCGTGGTGGTGAGCCCGAACCGGCGCCGCGCCCGGTCGACCTGCAGCAGCGAGGCGACCTCACGGACCCGGCGCTTCACCGCGGCCAGCCCGACCAGCTCGGCGTCGAGGGCGGCCAGGGTGTCGGTCACCCTGGCCGCGGCCTCGTCGGCCGAGAGATCGAGCACCTCGTCGTCGCCGAGAATCGCGGGCTCGTGCGGTTCCTCGTCGACAGCCGTCTGCCCCGAACCGTGGACGCCCGGCCGGTGGAACCCGAATCCCTTTGGTGTGTCCATCAGTTCACTCGCCCACGTACCGATCGCCGGTCGGACGGGCGGTGGCGTAGGACTTCACCGAGTACCGCTGGGTGCGGTCGGGGCCCTCGACACGTTCGAGCAGGAAACCGGGTTCGTGCGCCGGTCGCTGGACGAGGAACTGCATCGCCGTGGACTGCCGACCCAGGCTCGCGTCGTAGGCCAGCAGCCGGATGTAGTGCTGCGGGAAGGTGGCCCGGCAGTCGTTGAGCTGGGCGAGCACGCCGTCGGGTTCGGCCAGGTCGAACATCGGCAGCCCCCACATCTCCCAGTACACATTGCGCGGGTGCGGGTCGTCGGTGTATTCCAGCGAGACCGGCCAGCCGTGGTCGAGGGCGTATTTCACCTGGGCGGCGATCTCGTCGTCGGTGAGGTCGGGCAGGTAGGAGAAGGTGCCGTAGCGAAGTTTCATCGGGTGCTCCTTAGATCGAGGGCACCGGAGTCGCCACCACGTCGGGCGCGTCGGTGCTGGTGTAGTCGAAGGTGATGTCGCCCCAGGTGTCGAGGGCCGCCTGCAGGGGTGCGCAGTGCTTGGCCGCGTTGCGCAACACGCCAGGCCCTTCGAGCAGCAGGTCGCGACCTTCGTTGCGCGCCTTGACCATTGCCTCCAGCGCGACCCGGTTGGCTTCGGCGCCCGCGGCGATGCCGTAGGGGTGGCCGATGGTGCCGCCACCGAACTGCAGGATCACGTCATCGCCGAAAAGATCCAGGAGCTGGTGCATTTGGCCGGCGTGGATGCCACCGGAAGCCACCGGCATGACGCCGGGCATCGAGATCCAGTCCTGATCGAAGAAGATGCCGTTGCCCAGGTTCGTCGGAACATCGTTGTCGCGCAACGTGTCATAGAAACCGCGTGTGGTGGCCGGGTCGCCTTCGAGCTTGCCGACGACGGTGCCCGCGTGCACGTGATCGACACCCATCAGCCTGCACCACTTCGCGATCACCCGGAAGCTCACGCCGTGGGTCTTCTGACGGGTGTAGGTGGAGTGGCCCGCCCGGTGCAGGTGCAGCAGCACGCCGTTCTCGCGCGCCCAGAGCGCCATGGACTGGATGGCGGTGTAGCCGATCGTGAGGTCGATCATCACCACCACGCTGCCGAGCTCCTTGGCGAAGTTCGCCCGCCGGTACATCTCCTCCATGGTGCCCGCGGTGACATTGAGGTAGTGGCCCTTGATCTCGCCGGTTTCGGCCATTGCCCGGTTCACCCCCTCCATCGCGTAGAGGAAGCGGTCACGCCAGCGCATGAAGGGCTGGGAGTTGATGTTCTCGTCGTCCTTGGTGAAGTCGAGTCCACCGCGACAGGCCTCGTAGACGACGCGCCCGTAGTTGCGGGCCGACAGGCCGAGCTTGGGCTTGATGGTGGCACCGAGCAGCGGGCGACCGTACTTGTTGAGCATCTCCCGTTCCATGACGATGCCGTGGGCGGGGCCCTGGAAGGTCTTGGTGTAGGCGACGGGGATGCGCATGTCTTCCAGGCGCAGGGCCTTGAGCGGCTTGAAGCCGAAGACATTGCCGATGATCGAGGAGGTCAGGTTCGCGATGGAACCCTCCTCGAAAAGGTCGATGTCGTAGGCGATGTAGGCGAAGTACTCGCCAGGCCTGCCTGGAACGTCGTCGACCTTGTACGCCTTGGCCTGGTAGTGGCTGTTGGCGGTGAGCCGGTCGGTCCACACCACAGTCCAAGTGGCGGTGGAGGATTCGCCCGCGACGGCGGCCGCGGCCTCGATCGGATCGACGCCGTCCTGCGGCGTGACGCGGAAGACAGCGAGCACGTCGGTGTCCTTGGGAATGTAATCGGGGTTCCAGTAACCCATTCCGGCGTAACTCTGAACACCCGGATCCCACCGCTCTTTGGTCGCCGGACCCTCGTTCTCGATCATCGTCATCGCCGTCGTCCTTTCGCATCACACCTGGAGAAGCACTCCCAGTGTGTGGGCGCGGACAGTTCAACGACAATGGAATCTTTCCTGTGCACTGTTAAGGCATAATTGAACTATGTTCGCGAGCTCGGACCTTCCCGCCGCCGCCACCTGGGGTCGGCTGCGTACCTTTCTCGCGGTGTACGAGACGGGCAGTGTGCGGGCGGCGGCCGAAACACTGCACGTCACACCCCCTGCGGTGTCGGCTGCCATCACCGCGTTGGAAGAAGCTTTGGGCACAAGGCTTTTCGGTAAATCCGGCCGTGGGATCGTGGCGACGGACTCGGGCGAGATCTTCGCCGGGTACGTGCGCAGACTGCTCGGGTTGCTCGCCGAGGCGGCCGGGGCGGTCCACGATGCCGATCGAGGGCGGGTGCGCATCGGGGCGGTGGCGACGGCGAGTGAGTATGTGCTGCCGCTGTTGATGGCCACGTTCGCTCGCGCCCACCCGCACGTCGAACTCTCGCTGTCGGTGCTGACGCGCGGCGAGTTGTTCGCCCGCGCCGCCGACCACGTCTTCGACATCGCGCTGGCGGGCCGACCACCGCGCGGGTCCGGGCTGATCACGGCGGCACGACGGGCGAACCGCCTCGTCTTGGTCGGGCGACCCGGCCTGGTCGAGGACCCGTTGACGACACCATGGCTGCTCACCGGGATCGGCTCGGGCACCCGCGACACCACACTGTCGTTGCTGAGCAGGCTGCAGGCCGCACCTCCCCTGCTCACCCTCGGCACCTCGGGCGCCGCTGTCGCCGCCGCCCGCGAAGGCCTCGGCGTCACGCTGGTGCACGAGGAAGCGGTGCGCGAGCAACTCGCTTCGGGAGAACTGGTCGCCTACGGCGTGCCGGGCACCCCCCTCGATCGCCCCTGGCACGTCTGCACCTCCGCCGAACCGACCTCGGCGACCCGGCTGTTCGTCGCCCACCTCTGCGATCCGGAACAGGTCGGCGCCGCCGCATTTCACACCCGGTCTCGCCCGAAGGGGTGAGGACGGCTCACCAGGTCGCCCGCACGCTGGTCGTCATGACGACACTCCCCGCCACCGCCCTCGCCGATATCGCCCAGCAGCTGACCAGCGGCGGCCGCGGCATCCTCGCCGCCGACGAGTCGATCAAAACCATGTCCTCGCGCCTCGAACAAGAAGGGGTCCCCGCGAGCGCGACCACCCGGCGCGACTACCGCGAACTGCTGCTCACCGCCGACGGGCTGTCGGAGTGGATCAGCGGAATCATCCTGTGCGACGAGACTTTCGGCCAGGATCTCGCCGATGGCCGTCCCTTCCCGATCGCGGCCCGCGAGCTAGGAATCCTGCCCGGCATCAAGGTCGACACCGGCACCACACCACTGCCCGGCCAGAACGGCGCACTGATCACCGAAGGCCTCGACGGCCTCGGCGCGCGGCTGGCCTCCTATGCCGACCGCGGCGCCGCGTTCGCCAAGTGGCGCGCGGTGTTCGACGTCCACACCATCACCCCCTACTCCGCCCGCGCCAACGGCCAAGCCCTGGCCAGGTACGCGACACTGTGTCAGCAGCACGGCATCGTCCCGATCGTCGAACCCGAGGTGCTGTGCACCGGCGACCACGACCTCGCCGCATCGGCAACAGCCAGCGCGCTCGCCCTGAGTTCCCTGTTCGAGGCCTTGACCGATGCCGGGGTGGACCTGACCGGGATCGTGCTCAAGCCGAACTTCGTCACGCCGGGCCTGGGCGCCACCCCCATCGCGCCGACCGAAGTCGCCGCCGCCACCTTCGCGGTGTTGCGCGATCAGGTCCCCGCCGAAGTCGCGGGAATCGCGTTCCTCTCCGGCGGGCATCCCACCACCAGCGTGTGCGAGTTCCTGAGCGCGCTGGCCGCCATCGCCGACCGCCCATGGCCGGTGACCTTCTCCTTCGGACGTGCCCTGGTGAGCTCCGCCCTGCATACTTGGGGAGGCACGCCCGCCGAAGTCGCTGCCGCACAACATGTTCTGCTCGAAAACTGCCGCACCGCCTCCCACGCCACCGAGCAGGCGCAGTAGCTGAGCTCCGGCGAGGCCGCTCCGCGCGCTACTGACGCGGTGGCAACACGCAGCAGCGGCGCTACCCCTCGGGCACCGCTGCTGCGTTCGTTGGTCAGACCGACGAGCTCCGAGTCCCCCGAGCCGTCAGATACGACCGAAGGACCAGGCGCAATTCTTCGGTCAAGGCGGCACGCTCGGCCTCGGGAGCCTCGACGATCATCGGCATCATGGCCCGTACGGTCTGCACGGCCACCGCGGTACAGCGTGCGCGGACATCCGGGGCGAGATCGGGGTAGACAGCGCCGAGCAGACCTTCCGCCCGAAGGTGGACGGCTCGATGCGCGGGGTCGACAGCCTCGCGGAGCGCGGTGGGCATGTCGGCGCGCGCGAACAGCGCCTTGAACCCGGGGTTGGCGATGTTGAACTCGACCAGCGGCCCGATCACATGGTCGAGCAGCACGTCGAGATCGCCCGGGCCGACGGCGGTGCCGAACGTGCTTCCGAAAGCGGCCAGGCGCTCCCGGTACAGCTCGGCCAACGCCGTCGCCAATTCCTCCTTGTTGCGGAAGTACTGGTACAGCGAGCCGGGCGAGATGCCCGCGGCGGTGGCGATCGCATTGGTCGTCGCGTTCTCGTACCCACGTTCGCCGAACACCTGCGCCGCCGCGAGCAGGATCTCCTCCATCCGACGACGGCCGCGTTCCTGACGACGTACCTCTGCCATATTCCTCCTTGAATATGCGAGTAATTACTCGTATCTTCGATCTTACGAGTGATTGCTCGTATATTCGAAGGCTAGCAGAGGAACGCCCATGCTCGGACGGTTCGTCACCCATCGACCCCGCGCTCTACTCGCCGCCGCACTGGCGCTGTTCGTACTACTCCTCGTCGCCGCCGGTGGCGCGATGGACTCGCTCTCACTGAACAGATTCGAGCATCCGAATTCCGAATCCGGCTCCGCCGCAAGAGAATTGGCCGACCGATTCGACACCGGCGCCCCGAATATCGCGATCCTGGTCACCGCAACCGGCGGCGATGTGCGCGATCCCGGAGTCGCCGCGATCGGCGCTCGGCTCACGGAGGAACTCGGCGCGTATCCGGGAGTCGGCGACGCCTGGTCGTTCTGGTCGCCGGGAGCGCCCGACACCTTGGCCGCGACCGATCACCGCAGCGCGCTCGTGCTCGCCTGGGCGCCCGGCGACGCCGACCGAGTGCGCGGCGAACTCCTGCCCGGCATCGAAACCCGGGTCGTCGAGACCGTCACCGACCCCGCTGTCGCGCTCACCCTCGGCGGCGCGGACGAAGTGTTCCGCGATCTCGCCGAGCAGGCATCGGCGGACTTCCTGCGTGCCGAACTCATCGTGCTCCCACTGGTTTTCGCCCTGCTGGCCCTGGTGCTGCGACGAGCCACCCTGGCGCTGGTCACCGTCGCGGTCGGCCTGTTCTGTGTGGTCGCCACGTTGACGGCGCTGCGGTTGGTGAGCGTGTTCACCGACGTGTCGACGTTCGCCGCGAACATCGCGCTGGTGATGGGGATCGGGCTCGGCGTCGATTACGGGCTGTTCATGATCTATCGGTTCCGGGAGGAGCTGACCGCGGGTCACGACGTGGCGGCGGCGGTGCGCCGGGCGGTGGCGAGCGCGGGGCGCACCATCGCGTTCAGCGCCTCGACCGTGGGGATCAGCTTGGCTGTGCTGTTCGCCTTCCCGTTCCCGTTCCTGCGATCGTTCGCCTACGCGGGGATCGCCGTTGCGACGACCGCGGTGCTCGCGGCGGTGGTGATCTTGCCCGCCATCCTGATGCTGCTCGGCCGTCGCGCCTTGCCCGCGAAGCAGACCGGGGTTGCGGAGCAGAGCTTTTGGTACCGAACAGCGGAGAAGGTGATGCGCAGGCCGGTGGCGGCGGGCGGCGCGGCATTGCTGGTCCTGATACTGCTCGGCGCTCCCGCGCTCGGCATGAACTTCGGTCCGCCCGACGACCGGGTACTCACCCCCGAACAGCCGGTGCGCGCCATGTACGACACGATCCGCGCCGATTTCGAGACCGAGGAAGCCGACGCCGTGCACGTCATCGCGCCGCAGACCGGGCCCGACGCACGCGGTGACATCGCGGGGTACGCCGAGCGGCTCGCCACGATTCCCGGTGTGCTGCGGGTGGATTCGGCGTCGACGGCCGACCCTGCGCGCTTCACCGAGGACGAGGCGACCTGGTTGCGCGTGGTACCGACCGCCGCCCGGCTCGCCACCGACTCGTCCGGCCTTGTCGCCGATATACGTGCCACCCCTGCACCTTTCGACGTGCTGGTAGGTGGATTCCCCGCCGAGATGGTCGACTACCGCGACGGTGTCACCGCGCGTCTGCCGGTGGTGGCGGCACTGATCCTGCTGGTCACGTTCGCCGTGCTGTTCCTGATGACGGGCAGTGTGCTCGCTCCGCTGAAGGCGTCGCTGCTCAATCTGCTCTCGATGTCGATCATGTTCGGCGTGCTGGTGTGGGGTTTTCAGAACGGCGCGTTGGCCGGCGTCCTCGGCTTCACCCCGACCGGCAATATCGAGCCGAGCATCCCGATCCTCATGTTCTGCATCGCTTATGGCCTGTCCATGGACTACGAGGTGTTTCTGCTCTCACGCATCAAAGAGGACTACGACCGCACCGGCGACCCGATCGGCTCGGTGCCCCGCGGCATCGCACGCTCGGCGCCACTGATCACTGCCGCGGGCCTGATCTTGGCGGCGTCATTCGCGGTCTACGCCACCAGCGGTGTCACCTTCCTCCAGCAGCTCGGCATCGGCATGGCGATCACCATCGCGATCGACGCCACCCTCGTGCGAGGCATTCTGGTTCCCGCCCTGATGCGTCTGGCCGGACACGCCAACTGGTGGGCGCCCCGCCCGTTGCGGCGCTTCCATGATCGCTTCGGCTGGCGAGAATCAGCTGAGGACACCGCGGCGCCGACTCAGGCTGCGGTCGGGTAGCCGAACAGGCGTGAGACGAAGGCGGTGGGTGGTCGCATACGTAGGACAGGGCGTGTACCGGCGCCGCCGGGGATCGGTTCTTCGACGATGTCGACCTGCCAGCCCTCGGGCAATGCGTGCTGCATGCAGGCTGCCTGGCGCTGCATCGGAGTACTCGGATTCGTCATGTGCCTACCCCTCTCCGGGAGTCCGATCGGTGTGGTCTGATCCCAGAGTATGGCCACTCTTTCCGCAGGTCACGGGCTGGAACGGTAATTGGGGGCGCCTGCGGCGGGAGTTAGGGGCGTTGGGGGAAATGCCCCGGCGTGCGGCTCAGCCGTTGCGGATCGGCAACTCGACCAGGACGGTGGTGCCGCGTCCCCGCATCGATTCCACGCGTAGGGAGGCTTCGATGAGGGCGCAGCGTTCGGCGATCGAGGTGAGGCCGAAGTGTTGTTCACCGTCGGTGTCGGCGGCACGGTTCGCGCGGCGCTCGGCGGGGTCGAAACCCTCGCCGTCGTCGGAGCAGCCGAGGATCACGGAATCGCCGACCCGGCGCAGGGAGACGACGATGCGTTGTGCGCCTGCGTGTTTCACTGCGTTGGCGAGGGCTTCCTGGGCGATGCGGTAGAGGGTGGCGGCGGCGTGGTCGGGGATGTCGTCGATGGCGGCGGCGTGGTCGACGAGGAATTCGATGGTCGGCGGGCCGTCGCCGGTCACCGTGCGGACCAGGGATTCGATCGCGGCGATCAGGCCGAGGTCGTCGAGGACGAGGCTGTGCAGGCCGGAGATGGCCGCTCTGGTCTCGTTGTAGGCGAAATCGGCCAGCTCGCGGGCGCTGACGAGTTCGGCGCGGGCGCGGGCCAGGTCGCGCAGGCTGGCTTCGTCGGTGACGGCGACGTGGGCGGCGAGTTCGGAGACGGTGAGGTCGGCGGCGGACAGGTGGAACGACATGGAGGCCAGGGCGGTGGTGACGCCGTCGTGCAGGTCGAAGGCGATGCGGCGGCGTTCGGCTTCCTGGGCGGTGATCGCCTGTTCGACGAGGCGGTCACGTTCGGTGCGCTGCCGGTTGACGGTGCGGAACAGGCGCTGCGCGTGCAACCACAGCCCGAGCACGGCGGCCTGCTGTTGCGCGCCGTCGACGTCTTCTTGGCCGAACGGTTCGCGTGGGCTGCGGTGGGCCGCGAGTACGCCGACCACATCACCCTCCAGGCCGGGTAGCGGCAGACACATTCGGGCGACGGTCTGTTGTGGTTCCAGGCGTAACAGTCTGCGGTGCAGGGCATTTCGTGGCGAGTCGTTGTCGAGCAGCACGGGTTCACGGGTTCGGGCCACTCGCCCGGTCACCCCGAATCCGACCTGCAGCCGCAACGAACTCGCCGACGGGTGCGCGGGCCACATGTCGACGATGCTCAGATCCTGGCCGTCGATGGCGTAGAGCAGCACCCCGTCGGCACCGAGCAGCGGGCCGAGTTCCGCCGCCGTTGGCACCGCACCGCCGACCTCGCTCACCGAAACAGCCCCTCCCGCAAGGCAACCGCGATCGCACCGCTGCGATCGGACACCCCCAGCTTGCGATACAGCCCGCGAATGTGGGTCTTCACGGTGTCCTCACTGACCACCAGCTTGCTCGCGACGGCCCGGTTGGAATGTCCGGAAACCAACAGCCCCAACACTTCCGACTCGCGCTGGGTCAGTCCGAGGTGCGCGCCGGACCAGAACTGGCCCGCGTTGAGCCGGGCCGCGGCCAGTGCCACCCGACCGGCCAGCGACGCGTCGACCACGGTCTCGCCGTCCTGGACGCGACGCAACTGCGCGACGAGTTCACGACCGTCGACCCGCTTGAGGATGTAACCCGACGCGCCGACGCGCAGCGCCTGATACAGGTAGTGCTCGTCGTCGTACACGGTGAGCAGCACGACCTTGGTGTCGGGATGCTGCAGGGTGATCTGGCGACACAGGTCGAGACCACTGGCCTTGCCGATACGCACATCGCACAGGACGATATCGGGCCGCTGCTCGGCGACCATCCGCAGCGCGGCGGTGTCGGTGGTGGACTGGCCGACTATCACGACCTCGTCGGGAAAGTGGCCGAGCATGGCGTCGAGCCCGTGCAGCACCATCTCGTGATCGTCGACGAGCACCAGCTTCAACGGGGTCGGAGGCAACTCCGGCATCCCCCCACCCTACGGCCGACGGCACCGCGCATACCGGCATTGACGAGATCTCACCCCGGCCGCCACCCGCGAGGGGGAGTGCGGCGGGTGGGCCGGTGCGGTCCGATGAACGGACCCGATCAGAAAGGCCGCGCCATGCCGGAGTCCTCAGTTCGTCGGCCGCTCATAGTGCCGTCGGTGTTGCCCGCCGATTTCGCTCGACTCGGTGAGGAGGTGCGCGATCTGTGCGCGGCGGGCGTCGACCGGATCCAGTGGGATGTGATGGACGGCGTGTTCGTCCCGAACCTCACCTTCGGGCCCGACGTGATCGCGGCGGCGCGTTCGCACAGCACGGTGGGGTTCGAGGCGCACCTGATGGTGGTGAATCCCGATGAGCTGCTCACCGAGTACATCGATGCTGGTTGCGAGCTGATCATCGTGCATGCCGAAGCGTGTACGCACCTGCATCGCACGCTTGCGCGCATTCGCGATCTCGGTGCGCGCAGCGGTGTCGCGCTGAACCCGCACACCCCCGCTGCGACCGTCGCGCATGTGCTGGCCGAGACCGATCTGGTGCTGGCGATGACTGTGAATCCGGGGTTCGGCGGGCAGGCTTACATTCCGGCCGTCGAGCCGAAGATCGCGCAGTTGCGACGGATGATCGATGAGTCGGGGCGGTCCATCGAACTCGAAGTGGATGGCGGGATCACGGCCGACACGATCGGTGGGTCGGCTGTCGCGGGCGCCGATGTCTTCATCTCGGGGTCGTGGATGTACGGCTACCCCGAGGGCAAAGCGGCTGCGGTCAAGCGCTTGCGCGAAGCCGCCACGATCGGGGCCCTCCGATGACCGATATCGCGACTTTCGTCCCCTCGGTGGAGACCGATCAGCTCGCCGTCGACACCCTGCGGTTCCTCGCGGCCGACATGGTGGAGGCCGCGCAATCCGGGCACCCCGGTATGCCGATGGGTGCCGCGCCGATGGCGTGGACGCTGTGGAGTAGGCACCTGCGCCATGATCCGGCCGATCCCGAATGGGCCGATCGGGACCGGTTCGTGCTCTCGGCCGGGCACGGGTCGGCGCTGCTGTACGGGCTGCTGCACCTGTTCGGGTACGACCTGCCCCTCTCCGAGTTGAAACGGTTCCGGCAGTTGGGGTCTCGGACACCGGGGCATCCCGAATACGGGGACACCGCCGGGGTCGAATGCACCACCGGGCCGTTGGGTCAGGGCTTGGCGATGGCGGTCGGCATGGCTCTGGCCGAGCGCATGACCGCTGCCAGGTACCCCGAGATCACCGGGCATCGCACGTACGCGATCGTCGGCGACGGGTGCCTGATGGAGGGCGTCAGCCACGAAGTCGCTTCCTTCGCAGGGCATTTGGGGCTCGGCGGATTGATCGTGCTGTGGGACGACAACGAGATCACCATCGACGGTGCGGTCGGGCGTTCGTGTAGCGACGATCAGGTGGCCAGGTTCGCGGCCTACGGGTGGCACACCGAAGTGGTGGCCGACGGGACCGATATCGCGGCGATCGATGCGGCGTTGATGCGCGCCAAGGGCGATCCGCGACCGAGCTTCCTCGCGGTGCGGACGGTGATCGGTCATGGTGCGCCCGGTGTCGCCGGTACCTCCAAGGCGCACGGGGCGCCGCTCGGTGCCGATCGGTTGGCGCAGGCCAAAGAGCTCGCGGGATGGACTCTTCCATCGTTCTCCGTGCCCGAGCAGGTCGCGGCGACGTGCGCGGTGCTGGCGACGATCGGCGGTGAAGAGCATGCGACCTGGCTCGAGGAATTCGCGACGTTCGACGCTGTGGCGCCGGAGCGGGCTGCCGAGTTCCGACGTGCTCGTGCGCGACTGCTGCCCGCGGAACTGCTGCCCGCATTGGAAGCCGTTGCCGCTGACGCACCCCGGGCAACTCGACAGTCCTCGCAGGCGTGTCTGACTGCGGCGATGGCGATGATGCCGGAATTGGTAGGCGGATCGGCCGACCTCGCCGGGTCGACCGGCACGGTGTGTGGCGAGGTGGTGAGTCGCGATGACTTCACTTCCAGCGCTATAGCTTTCGGCATTCGCGAGTTCGGAATGGCGGCGATTCTGAACGGGATGAGCCTGCACGGTGGGTTCCGGGTGTTCGGGAGCACGTTCCTGGTGTTCGCCGACTACCTGCGGCCCGCTTTGCGTCTGTCGGCGTTGATGAAACAGCCGGTGATCTATGTGCTGACGCATGATTCGATCGCGGTCGGTGAGGACGGGCCGACGCATCAGCCGGTCGAGCATGTCGAGTCGCTGCGGGTGATCCCCGGGGTTCAGGTGTTGCGGCCGGCGAACGATGTCGAGACGGCGCATGCTTGGGAATTGGCGTTGACTCGCGTCGACGGGCCGACCGCGCTGATCCTGTCGCGGCAATCACTCCCCCAGCTGAATGTCGAGATGGGCGCCGACGCAGGTGGCAGCGATGGTGCGGCCGGGCGCGGGATCGAAATCGCCGCCACCGGTTCGGAAGTCGTATTAGCAGTCGGGGTTGCCGAGCAGCTGCGGGCGGACGGCTATGACGTGCGGGTGGTGTCGCCGTTGGATCGTTCGCGCTTCACCGCTGACAGTTCGGCGCACACCATCAGCATCGAGGCAGGCACCACCGCGGGCTGGGCCGGACTGGTCGACCTGGCGATCGGCATCGACGAGTTCGGGCACAGCGGCCCCGGCGACGAGGTCATGGCCCGTCACGGTTTCACCGTGGCGGCCGTCCTCGATCGGATTCGCGAATACCTCGACGGTGCACCGTGACTCCACTGCGGGCGGTGATCTTCGATGTCGATGGCACCCTCGTCGACAGTGAACGCGACGGCCACCGGGTGGCCTTCAACGCGGCCTTCGCCGAGGCGGGGCTCCCCGACCGCTGGGAGGTCGAGGAGTACGGGAAGTTGTTGAAGGTCGCCGGTGGTGCGCAGCGACTGGCGTTCTGGTTCGAGCAGCACGGACGGACGGGTACGGAGGCCCGCGAGCTCGCACAACAGTTGCACCGCACCAAGACCCGGATCATGCGACAGATGGCCGCGGACGGGCACATCCGTGCCCGCCCGGGCGCGCGTGAGCTGATCGAACGACTCCGGGCGCACGGTGTCCGGTTGCACGTCGCGACCACCGGCACGCGCGCCTGGGTAGAGCCGTTGCTGAAACACGCGTTCGGTGAACCGTTCGACACCGTGACCACCGGAACCGAAGTGCCCGTACTGAAACCGAGCCCGGCGGTGTATCTGGACGTGCTGATTCAGACCGGCCTGTCCGCCGATCAGGCAGTGGCCGTAGAGGATTCAGCCAACGGAGTGCGGTCAGCGGTGGCCGCCGGACTACGGTGCGTGGCCGCACAGAACGCCTATACCCGCACCGACGACCTGTCCGCGGCGGTGCTCGTCGCCGACGGGCTCGACGATCCGGAGCTGGTGACATGGTTCGACGACCACCTCGGGTGAGGTGGTCGTCGAGTCCGTCTCAGCGGGTGCGGCCGCGACGTTCCATGAGCCGCAACAACATCGGCGTGAAGATCAACTGCATGGCCAGGTCCATTTTCCCGCCCGGACATACGATCGTGTTCGGGCGGGACATGAACGAGTCGTGCAGCATCGACAGCAGATACGGGAAGTCGATGCCGTGCGGGTCGGCGAACCGGATCACCAGCATCGACTCATCCGGCGTCGGAATCGTCCGGGCGACAAACGGATTCGACGTATCCACCACCGGAACCCGCTGGAAATTCACGTGGGTGCGGGAGAACTGCGGGCACATGAAGTTCACGTAGTCGTGCATGCGGCGCAGGATCGTCTCGGTCACCGCCTCGGTGGAGTAGCCGCGTTTGTCCTTGTCGCGGTGCAACTTCTGGGTCCACTCGAGATTGATCACCGGCACCACTCCGATGAGCAGGTCTGCGTACTGCGCCACGTCGACCTGCTCGTTGGCGACCGCGCCGTGCAAACCCTCGTAGAACAGCAGATCGGTGCCGGGGCGGATGTCCTCCCAGGGCGTGAACGTGCCGGGCTCCTGGTCATAGGGCGCGGCTTCTTCCTTGTCGTGCAGGTACTTTCGCACCCGTCCCGTTCCGGTCTCACCGTAGCCACGGAACAGTTTCTCGAGATCTTCGAAGAGATTGGCCTCCGGGCCGAAGTGGCTGAAGGTGTGGTCGCCGTCCGACAGCGCCCGCCCCAGTTCCTCCTTCATGCCGGCGCGGTCGAACTTGTGGAAGCTGTCGCCCTCGACATACGCGGCGTCGATGCCCTCCCTGCGGAAGATCTGATCGAACGTGCGCATCACCGAAGTTGTTCCGGCACCGGATGATCCGGTGATCGAGACGACGGGGTGCTTGGCGGACATGAATCTCCTCCTCAGGTGGTGGAACGGTAGAGACCGCGTAGACCGAACAGCGGACTCCACTGGCCGTCGGGTTCCTCGGCCGCTTCGGCGTGGTATTTCACGATGCGCGCTACCTCGTCGCGGCAACCGAAAATGAACGCGATCCGCTGGTGCAGCTCGGTGGGGGCGACCTCGAGAATCCGTTCACGACCGGTCGAGGCGAGACCGCCTGCCTGCTCGATCAGGAAGGCGATCGGATTGGCCTCGTAGAGCAGGCGCAACCTGCCCTCTTTGGACGGATCCTTGGAATCTCGCGGGTACAGGAAAACGCCACCGCGAGTGAGGATCCGGTGCGTTTCGACCACCAGCGAAGCCACCCACCGCATGTTGAAGTCCTTCTCGCGCGGGCCCGTCGCGCCCGCCAGGCATTCGTCGATGTAGCGCTGCACGGCCGGTTCCCAGAAGCGGCGGTTGGAGCTGTTGACCGCGTACTCCGACGTGGACTCCGACAGCCGCAGGTTCTGCCCGGTCAGGAAGAACTCGCCGAGCTCTGGGTCGAGGGTGAAGGCGTGCACGCCGGTGCCGACGGTGAGTACGAGTTGCGTTGCGGGACCGTAGATCGCATAGCCCGCGGCGACCTGCTCGGTGCCGGGTTGCAGGAAGTCCTCCAGGATCGCGTCCACGCCGGGCTTCGGGGCGCGCAGGATCGAGAAGATGCTGCCCACAGCGACATTCACGTCGATATTCGACGAACCGTCGAGCGGATCGAAGGCGAGGAGGTATTTGCCGCGCGGATAGTCGGGCGGGATCGGGTAGGGGTCGTCGAGTTCCTCCGACACCATGCCCGCCAGCTGCCCACCCCATTCGTTGGCGCGCAGGAACAGGTCGTTGGCGACCACGTCGAGCTTCTGCTGCTGCTCACCCTGCACGTTCACCACCCCGGCGCCGCCCAGGACACCGGTGAGCGCGCCCGAGGCGATGCGCTTGGAGATCGCCTTGCAGGCCAGCGCGACGTCGAGGATCAGGGAATTGAGCTCACCGCTGGAACCGGGATGGCGGCGGCGCTCTTCGATGAGGAACTGGGTCAACGTCGTGCGATCGGTCAGCATCCTTCGAGGACACCACCGACCCCCCGGGCGGACATCCACCCGGGGGGTGAATCGCAGGGGTGGTTCCCCGCGATTCGTCGCGTCAGTGCGCGAGAACCGGTTCGGCCACCGACGCGGTTTCGGTGCGGTTCTGGTTACGCAGCACGGTGGCGCTGATGACCAGGGCGGAGGCGAGCAGTCCGGCCGCAACGGTGAATGCCAGCCGGTAACCGCTGGTCAGAGCCTCGGCGTCGGACGCACCCGCCACCAGCTCGGTCCCGGTGCGCGCGGCGGCGAGGGTGGACAGGACCGCGACGCCGATGGCCATACCGACCTGCTGGGTGGTGTTGAACAGTCCCGATGCCAGGCCCGCGTCGTCGGCGTCGGCACCCGACATACCGAGTGCGGTGAGGGCGGGCAGCACCAGGCCGCCACCGGAGATCGCCACCATCACCGGCAGCACGTCGGTCAGGTAGGCGGCGTCGACGGGCAGCCGGATCAGCCAGGACATCCCCGCGAGCAGCAGGGCCAGACCGGCGATGAGCACAGCGCGCTCGCCGAAGCGGGTGATCAGCCGAGCGGAGGCGAACAGCGACACTGCGCCGATGGCGACGGCGGCGGGCAGCATGGCCAGGCCGGTCTGCAATGCGTTGTAGCCCAGCACCTTCTGCAGGTAGAGCGCCACGATGACCTGGAAGGCGAACATGGCTGCGAGAGTGAGCATCTGGACCACATTGGCTCCGGAGACCGTGCGGGAGCGGAAGATTCGCAGCGGCAGCAGCGGGTTGGTCGCGGTGGCCTGACGGACGACGAAGGCGGCGAGCAGTGCGGCGGCCAGCGCGCCCAGGCCGAGGGTGTGCGGCGAGACCCAGCCGTAACGTTCCACCTCGACGACGGTGTAGATACCCAGCATCAGACCGGCCGTGACCAGCGCGGCACCCAGCACATCGGCACCGGCGGACCAGCCGAGACCACGATCAGCGGGCAGGGCTTTCATCGCGACGAACACCGTCAGCACACCGATCGGCACATTGATCAGGAAGATCCAGTGCCAGTTCAGCGCATCGGTGAGCACACCGCCGAGCACCTGTCCGATGGAGGCACCCGCGGCGCCGGTGAAGCTGAAAACGCCGATGGCCGTGGCTCGTTGGCGCGGTTCGGTGAAGATCGTGACCAGGATGCCGAGCACCACCGAGGCAGCTATCGCGCTGCCGACGCCCTGCAGGAAGCGGGCCGCGACGAGCACGGCGGGGGTGGTCGCGACGCCCGCCAGCACCGAGGCGGCGGTGAAGACGATATTGCCGGTGACGAACATCGTCTTGCGGCCGATCAGGTCACCGAGGCGCCCCGCCAGCAGGAGCAGACCGCCGAAGGCGATCAGGTAGGCGTTCACGGTCCAGCTCAGACCGGCGGGCGAGAAGCCCAGGTCTTCCTGGATCGCCGGCATGGCGACGGTCACGATGCTGCCGTCGAGGATGGTCATCAGCATCGCTGCCGACAGCACCGCGAGGGCGGTGCGCTGGGACTTCGTCATGGGTCATCTCCTGCTCGTGTCGAACAAGAGTGACACTACTAGATAGTTTTGTTGCAGACAATCTCTAACGGACTATTGCCTGGCGCGGCGCGCGGGAGCAGCTTCGACCAATGTCGACAAATGGCCTTCTGCCAGGTGATTCAGTGCGCGCAACAAGGATTCGCGCTCAGCCTTCGGCAGTGAATCGAGCGCGTCCCGATGGACGCCGTCGACGATTTCCGCACTGCGGGCGGCAAGTTTCGCGCCCTCAGGAGTCACCGAGATGATGCGGGCGCGGCGGTCGGTGCTCGACGGCTTGCGTTCGGCCAGACCGGCTTTCTCCAGCGCGTCGACGGTGACGACCATCGTCGTCTTGTCCATGTCGCCGAGCTCCGCGAGCTGCGCCTGCGTGCGCTCCGCCTCCAGCGCGTGCACCAACACGCAGTGCATCCTGGCCGTCAGCCCGATTTCGGCCAACGCCGCCGCCATCTGCGTGCGCAGGACATGACTGGTGCGGTCGAGCAGGAAGGACAGGTCCGGTTCATTGCGCGTCGGCGCGAGAGCAGTCATACCGCTCACTATAGTTTTGTCATAGATAATCCGCATCCATCCATAACTCGGGAATGTTATCGGACTGCGGTCCGTTTAGAGTGTGGATGACATCCGGAAGAGAGGTTCACATGGAACTGGGGCTTACGACCTTCGCCGAGCTGTACCCGACCGGCGACCGGCCCGCACCGACCGCTGCCCAGCGGCTGCGTCAGGTGGTCGACGAGGCCGTGGCGACCGAGGCCGCCGGGCTCGATGTGTACGGCGTCGGTGAACATCACCGCAAGGATTTCGCCGCGTCCTCCCCCGCTGTCGTGCTGGCCGCGGCCGCCGCGCGCACCGAGCGCATCCAGCTGACCAGCGCGGTCACCGTGCTCAGCTCCGATGATCCGGTGCGCGTGTATCAGGACTTCGCCACGTTGGACGGGCTCTCGAACGGGCGCGCGGAGTTGATGGCGGGGCGTGGGTCGTTCACGGAGTCGTTCCCGCTGTTCGGGTACGACCTGTCCGACTACGACGCGCTGTTCGAGGAGAAGCTGGCGCTGTTGCTGCGTCTGCGCGAGGAAGGGCCGGTCACTTGGTCGGGCCGGTTCCGTGCGCCGCTGCAGGACGCGACGGTGTATCCGCGCACCGACGGTAGGCCGTTGCCGGTGTGGATCGCGGTCGGCGGCAGTCCCGAATCGGTGATCCGCGCCGGACTGCTCGGCCTGCCCCTCGCCATCGCGATCATCGGTGGTGAGCCCGCGCGGTTCAAGCCGCTGGTCGAGCTGTATCACCGGGCGCTCGCCGAAGGTGGGCACGAGAAGCAGCCCGTCGCGGTGCACGCGCACGGTTATGTGGCGGACACCGACGCGCAGGCTGTTGCCGGGTTCTACGAGCCCTACGCCCTGGCCATGTCGACCATCGGCCGGGAACGCGGCTGGGGGCCGATGACGCGCGCACAGTTCGACGCGCTGCGTTCGCAGAGCGGTTCGCTGTTCGTCGGCACGCCCGACTACGTGGCGAACAAGATCGGCGAGGTGCGCGACACCCTCGGCCTCGACCGGTTCATGCTGCACACCAGTGTGGGAACACTGCCGCCCGAACAGGTGCTGCACAGCATCGATCTGTTGGGGAACAAGGTGGCGCCACAGGTGCGGTGAACCCCGCGCGGATGGATGGCCACCCATCGCTTTCGCGTCGCGTCGTCGTGCTGTGCGGTCGGCACATGGCCCGCGGGTCGGTTCCCGCCCGGAGTTATTCGAGGGCGGGGTCGATGCCCGAAGTCCGCTCGGCGCGGCGCTCCCTCCGTCGTCGCAGGTATCGGCGGATTCGGCTGGCGCACAGATAGACCACCGATAAACCGACCGCCAGCAGGACAGCGGCGATCACCGCGGCCAGCACCGGGAAGAACACCGCGAGAGTGACGACACCGCCGACCGTGAAGTCTTCGGCAGTACTCATCGCGATATTGGTGACCGGCTCCGGCGAGGTGTTGATCGCCATCCGGGTGCCCGCTTTGACGATGTGACTGAGCAACGCCGTGGTCCCGCCCACCGCCGCCGCGAACATCGTCGGCAACGAATCATCCTGCCCCGCAATCAAAGCCGAGACGATCGCCCCGGACGCAGGCCGCACCACCGTGTGCACCGCGTCCCAGAACGAGTCCAGATACGGAATCTTGTCCGCCACCGCCTCGATCAAGAACAACACTCCGGCCGCGACAAGCACATCCGTGCGCTGCAACCCGGGCGGCACATCCCCCGCCCACCCGATCCGCCCGAACAACCCGAGCAGAAACACCACCGCATACGCGTTGATCCCGCTGGCCCAGCCGGCGGTGAAGATCAGAGGTAAGACCGACACGCGCCCAGCGTATGCCCGTCCACCGACTTCGCGCGCAAACCCTCGCTCAAGCGGGGACAGCGTCCCCGGGAAAACCATGACACGGGAGTGCCTCGTAGGTCATCATTGCGGCTCGCACGCAGGGATCATCGGCCATGATCGCCGCGGCCTCCTCGGCAGGCACAGTCATGATCGCGACGCCCGCCACGGTGTCGGAGCCGACCGGGCACAGGATCGCGATCACCCCGTCGGCACGCAGTGAAACCATCCGTCGCTGGTGTTCTAGCTCGATAGCGGCAGCGCCGTCCATGGATCGCTCCGGTGTCCACCGAAGCAGCACCAGACTGCAGGGTTTCGCGGTCGCGGCCAGCGCTCGAATCTGTTCGTCGGTCACTGTCGTGCTCATGATCTCCTCGTTTCTGGATGCGGATCTTGCGGCGGACGTGATCAACCGACTTTGCCTCGACCAGGTGGACCGATGCGTCGCTGGCGGTCGATGGGCTCGTCGGAGTGCAGGGTTTGTTGGAGCTGGCGGATCGCCTCGTCGTCGAGGTCGGCGTCGTGGGCGGCGGCTGCCCAGTCCCAGCCGGGCGTGGACCAGACATAGTGCACCGCGCCCCAGCGGGGAGCCCAACCTTCCTCACTGCGTGGGCGCCGGGAGAGCATCGTGTGCTGGCTCATCGCATCGAACGCCCCCGAATCGGCATCATGGAACGGCACAGCGTTCGGGGTGAAGTTGACCGGCACACGAACGACAATCGGTGCCGCAGTGACTGTTTCAGCAAACCAATCAGTCTGCGCACGCTCTACCGCCTCGTGCCGCTCCTTCAACATCTGCTGGTGTTGCTCCGGGGTGTAAACCGGACCGTCCCACACGAACCATGCATCATCGATGTCTTCGCCCACCTCGAGATCAACGAACTGCGCCCCGACCCCAGCCTCCTCGGACCGGTACCCGAGCATCTGCCCCGACTCGATGTCCACCCAAATCCGCAGCGGCATTGGCTTTCCGGGAGGCGGAGCCAACTCGACAGTCCAACACGCCCGACCGACGAACTCGACCTCTTCCACAGGACCATTGGGCCGGGTGAAATCATCACCTGCCCACTCCGCCGCATCGCGTCGCCGCAACAGCAACTGATTCCGCCCGAGGTAACGAACGCGGTCGGGTGGACCGACGCGTGGACGCTCGGGATCCGCGGTGAAATCCCACGCATGAACCCCATCGGTGACGAAGACCGGCCGCCCGTCCTCATGCTCGACACGGAGCCGATCCCCGCTTCGCCACACCCGACATCCGTCACGAACGACAACCATCATGGGCCTTCGCGACCCGACCGACGCGAACCCCTCAGCCCGATCCGCAGGAGCCATCTCCCGAACCGTGCCTCGAATGGGCAGGTCAGGGCCGGCGGTGAGCGCTGTCAGAACCTCGATCCACGCTGTCATGACGAAAGTCTAGAACTCCCCACAATCACCCCCATAGACATCACCGACCCACGGCGAAGCCGGCGTAATCGACCACACTTCGCCCGCCACCCAGCCCATTTTCCGCCATTCTCCCCTTCTTGATTCCGTGATCGGTCGGATCATTCGGCCGGTAGCGATGTCCCACAGCTCATCGCCAGCGTTGGATCGCCACTCCTGCCTCGTCGCGTAGCCGGTCGAAAGTCGATTCGAATACGGTGGCCTGCGGGGCTGGAATGCCGTTGGCGGTCGCGACCGTTCGCCAATCCCGCGTCGCTGTGAACACCTCAGCGAGGATCGCGGCCGCTTGGTTCGGTGCCAGGCCGAATTCGGCGGCGCTGGTCATCAGCGCGTCGATCTCGTCGTCGGCCGCGCGTGCACCCGAGATCCCGGTCACGCGTTCGCTGTGCGGGTCAGGATCCGGGTTCACATCGAACAGCGGTGCCAGCGTCCAACCATTGCGGACGTGCAGGAACCCGTGATTTCGAAGGTGGTCGTCGGTGTTGTGGATGGCGACAGAGAACGCCATCCTGCGCCACAACGCAGCTAGGTCGTCCTTCGGCCGGTGCCCGGTGACAGACAGTGCGGCGGCGAGGTCCAGGTAGTCGGCAACGTCTCCATCACTGTGTTCGGTGAGCGTCATCGCGCTGATGTACCCCACCCGTTGTCCGGTGGACGGGTGTCGATCGAACCGATCGAGCAGCAGTACCGTGCGCCCGTCAACTCGTGAAATGCGATGCGGGGGAACCTCGATCCCGGCTCGTTGTGCCAGGTCGAGCGCGGTGCATTCCCAAGCCATGACGTCGACTGCGTCGTCTTGGTGTGGGAACTTCGCGATCAGCAGTCGGTCCCCATCGCGGATCGATGCTTTCGGTCGCGCTCCGCCCAGTGTGCCGGTTCCCGCGCCGAGGAGCTCTTTGATAGCTGCAAGGTCGGAGGAGCGCGGCTGTGGTCCGAACGTCACGCGATCGGCAGCGCGTAGCAGCCGAGGGAGTTCGACCAATGGCGGAATCGAGGAGTCGGAGTGGAGGAAATCGTGTTCGTCGACGTTACGAAAGCGCAGAGCGCCCTGCCTGGTCGCGTCGGCGACGCCTACGAGAAGATCGATGTCTGTCACGGTGGCCGGTCGACGCCCCTGCTCACGCGCCTGCGCGGCCAGCCGTTTGGTGACGAGGTTCTTTCCCCACCGATCGGGGGCACAGTCGGAAAATGCTCCGGGCAACCCTCGAACGCTGAAACTGCCCGCGGTCAACGGTATTGCGGGATCGATGGCATAGGCGCGCGGATTCGACAAGTAGCTCGGGAAGTACTGGATGGTCGTGCTGATCGATCCGCCGCGGCGGTTGAAATGAGCGATGGCAGCGTCGGTAGTGTCGCCGTCCAAGTCGATGGCGACGACGAGCTTGTCCGGTGTCGTCATGGCCGCACCCTTGTCGGCAGGATCTGGTCGGCGCGCGCTCGTCCGAGATCGGACTCGTATGGGTCGATGGCGGTGATGGCATCACGCAGGATGCCGAGGGCGTGCAACACCGACAGGTATGTCTCCATCGTCACGCCGAGCCCTCCGTTCTCGACGTTGCGCAAGGTTGTGCGGGTGATGTTCGCGCGTTGAGCCACCTGCTCGGCGGTCAGTCCTTGGAGTTTCCGCCAGTTTGCCATGTACTCCCCGAGCTGCTTCGCACTTCGTGTGACGATAGGAGACGTGGGACGCTTCATGGTCAGTACAGTACGCTTTAACTACGTTAACGGATAGCACACTAGCCATAGGTCAGGTTCGGGTGCCGTTCCGCTCTGCATGTAACGAGCTATTTGCCCGCTACGTCGCCACCACCTCGGTTCAATCGCCAGGGCGGCACCTGCCCGTCGGCGCGAACAACTGCGCGATTTCCGCACTCGCGGCGGCGAGACTATCGGACCGGGCGACGTGCGGTCAGGTGGATCGGTTCGCCGATGCTGGTTGGTGGGCGGCGAGACCGGGTAATCGGTGAGCTTCGGGCGCGGCCTTGCCTGTATTCTGCTCGGGCGCGGCGGTGGCGCGCTTGTCGCACAACGGGATCGGGATTGTGGGCACTCGACGGTGGGGGTTCGGTGAACAGGCGTATTGCTGGTTTGATCTTGGCGGCGGTGGCGGTTTTCGGCGGTCTCATCACCGTCGGATGCGCGGATACTGTGAGCGGGCAGGCCACTGTCAACGAGGCCGATCGGGCGGCGCATGTCACCTCGGTCAGCGCTGCGGCGGCCACATCGTCGTCGAAGGCGAGGGCCGCACAGGGGGCGGTGTGTGGGCCGTTTCTGACCAGTGCGCTGCAGGTGAAACTCAAGATCGACGCGTTGAAACGCCGGCTCGACGAGAAGGACGACCGTGTGGCCTCGCGGACCGCCGCCCAGGATGCGGCAACCGCACTCGACGACTCGGGCGACAAGGTCGACAGCGCGTTGGCCGCCAACAAGGTTTCGACCAGCCTCAACACCGCCTTGACCGAATATGCTTCCGCCTCACATGCTTTCGGCAGCGAGCTGAACAAGTTGGCGCTGGGGTCCGGCGATTCGGCCGTGGTCACTACAGCCCAGACCCGCTACTTCACCGCGAAGGACGCGGCGCTCACCGCTTGCGGATCGTCGTAGTCGTCCCCGGCTTGTCTACTACCTCGCACCGGGAGTCGACGAATTCACCGCCGAAGCGACCGTCGTGAACCGAACCCGCTCTTCGACTCTGACCCATGTCCGCGTCGTCGACACCAAAAAATCCCTCATCGCCACCGGCGAGGTGACCAGTCGCATCTTCCACCACTGACCGTACCGGGCCTCGCCCCGAGTAGAACCGGCTCACCGAAGCCGCGGCGACTCCGACGTTGTTACCTTGGTTGCATGGTCAGTGCGGTATCTGCTCGGCGACGCGAACAGTTGCGCGATTTTCTGCGGTCGCGGCGGGAGCGGTTGAGCCCAACCGAAGTGGGGCTGCCTGCGGCCGGTCGACGGCGGACTCCCGGGTTGCGACGTGAAGAGGTCGCGATGTTGGCTGGGGTGAGATGTCGGTTACACACTCCTTGTCCTTCGAGTCCAGATGGGACGGTCGCCGAGACGATACGGAACTTGGGCAGGAATAACGGCCCAACCGAGCATCGAGCGAGCGATGCCTATCCACGAGTTGCACGTCATCGCGAGGTGGTGCCAAAGTTCGCGCCCAGGAAACTCCGCTGCGCGATAGTCTCTGGCGCGTGACTGACACAGAGGATTGGACTGAGGACCAGGCGCTTGCATCGGAGATCTCTTGGAGGGATATCAATGCAGAGTACTCGAATGACAAGCAGTGGTATCACTACACGGACATAAACGGACTAAAAGGCATTCTGGATTCAGGTGAAATATGGCTGACGCATATGGCTTACCTCAACGACTCGCAGGAATTTGAGTATGGAATTGGTGTCATATGTGACATAATCGAATCCCAAGCTGATTGGTTCAATCAGAATCCGGAGAAAACTACAAGCCCGGAAAGCGTCGAGTTCGTTGCCGATCTGTACCGCGCGATCGCCGCCGGGCTGGCCACCAACGCTGGTTCCCTGAAAAATACTCACGCACCATTCATTGCGTGTCTGTCAAGATCTCGAGATCAACTTAGCCAATGGCGAGGATATGCAAATGGAGGCTACGCCATTGCATTCGAACCGGAATTGCTAGAGAGTTCACTTCAGCTAGTCACCGAAAGCGGCGCGGCGACCCCTGGTGACGAGAATCCGCATGTTGTCAAGGCAATATACCTAGGTCACCTGGTCGGAGAGCGGGTCGATCAGATGGTTCAAGACCGCATGAAAGACACAATAGAAGCTATCAAAGCGCAGGATAATTCCAAGGCAGATGAAGCTGCCGGTAAATTTACAGACTCCGTCATTGAGGCCGTAAGCACCCTTAAACATAGGAAATTCTACGAGGAGCACGAGTATCGAATCATTTCTCGATGCCGCGAGTCGTTTTTCACACCCGGAAGTCTTGGCCTAATCCCTCGGGCAAAGGTGAGTTACGATAAGAAGGCCGTGCAGGAGGTGATTGTTGGCCCGGGTGCTTTTGCCGAACTTCGTAAGGCTTCCCTTGAGCGTTATTTTGCAAGCGGAAAGGATGCCTTCGGCGACGTCACAGTAAACCAATCGGAGATCCCATATCGAGAACTCTGAGTTATCCAACTTGGGTGCTACCGACGCCGCCAGCCTGTGGGTGTGGCATGGGCTGCATCTCAAGCATCGGCGCCTGCAGTGGCAGGACGCAAACTCGAAGCCAACTTCTGGTTTAGAGAACCACTGCGTGATGCCTTGCGGGTTGAAGTCCGGTACGGCTCAACAGGCGGTGCGTTAAGCATTGTGCTCAAACACCATCTCCCTGGGGTCACCATTTTTGTCTACCAACAATCCAACCGCGCCACCTTGAGCGGCAAGCTCATCTTCAGGCATTCCAATCAGATTTTGAAGTACCTTATCTACCGACACCTTCGAACGAGTCATGTCCAGTACAGGACCGCCCCCAAGTTCACTCCGCACCAGCAATCGATTTCCGGTCACTCCGAATCTCAGCGTTGCACTGCTCGGATTCAGCATGGTTGCAGTATGCAGAAGTATTGCCCACAGCGCCCTTACTTGAATCGGATGCAGCTTCAGCTTTGCAGCCGCTTTGAAAGCGGAGTGCGATCTGAGCACGGTTAGCAGCCGCCTATCGTCCACGGCTCCCATGACGACCGTATTGCCCAGGCGAAGCATCACGGGGTAAGGCCAGCCGATCGGGAAGGCTGCGTCGAAGTCACAGGCTCCACAGTCCGCCTCCTGTGCCTCGAATACGAAGAAGGTTGAATGCGGGTCAGGAATGTAAACGACATCACGCACCTCCTGTAGTAATAGGTGCAAATGCGCCAATTGCTCGACATCCCCTCTGGCAGCAACAGTAAGCGATGCAGGGTCACTCCTATCCCGCTTGAGCCGCAAATCGTTGCGCCGAAGACCGTATGCGATCTTTGCAAACCAAATCCGTAACGTCTGCTCCGGAAGCTTCCGCACCTCGAACGGACCCTTCTTGAAGGCGCCAGAGATCGACTTTTCTTGGCCACTTAGATGGGCATTATTGCAAGTCCTACATGCGGGAACAAGAATTTTACCGAGCGCAATAGCTGTTTCGTTTGGTAGTTCCATGAACGGTCTACTGTGTTTACGCTTTGCTATCTCGCGTTGCATCCATCTCGGGATTACGTCTTCCTTCGTGTACGTTGAAGGATCCAGCTCAGCACCGCAAATAAAACACTGATCGTCGTCGAGTCGTTGTCCCTCCCAGGGGCGGTAATCAACTCCGGAGGCGATCATTGCCTGATACAAGGGGCTATCGGCAGCACCCGATGTCGGACTAATCATTCCAGCATCATCGCAGAGCGGGTTCTGACACCGCGTGCGCGTGGCGCAATCGGACCTGACCCGCCGCGGAGCGCTCAGTGACGCCCATGCGGCCGAAGTTCCGGTGTGGACCGACATCGGCGCCCTGCACCGGGTTCCGGCACAGGCGCGGGGAAGAGCGCGGTGGGTCCGGGGCGGAGCGTGCCGATTGGCGGGAGGCGAGATTGCCCGGTTTCCGGACCGGCTGGCTGTAGCCGCCGTACCTAGCTTGCCGGTGGTCCGCCAGCACGACTTCGCGGGCGGAAACACGCTGAGTAGGGATGCAGAGCAGCCAACACTGGCTGGCGTGAGATGTCGGTTACACGCTCCTCAATACCCGACGGCGAGGCTGTTGCATGGCACCGCATGCAGCAGCCCTAGTGGGCCGTATTTGAAGTTCTTCGGCGGTCAGCCTTGGCCAAAATCTGCTCAGCGGTCTTGGTCCAGACGAAGGGCTTCGCTCTCGGGTTCCAGCCGTTGATGAACTCGCGGATCTTGGTCGTCAACTCGCGCACGTTGCGGAAGGTCCCGCGGTGGATGGCTTGGCGTTCGATGATGCCGAACCACACCTCGACCATGTTCAT
>NZ_JBHYRN010000041.1:0-44631 GCF_042749305.1 Nocardia sp. NPDC058705
CTCGGTCACCGTCACGCAACACCAGAGGGGTAGCTCGCACGTACCGATTCAATCAGATCGTTTACTGTCCAACAACTTTGGAATCATCCCACTAGTACTCCAGCCGCACTTCGTGATGTAATCGGTGTCGCCGCTGGTAGTGGGCTCGTTTGGCTCGATATTGGGGGCGGCGACGCCAGATCGACCATTGTCAAACCAAGTCGAACACCGGATCGGTAGTGATCAGGTGTGCCAGGAGACGCCGGACTTCTCCGAGGGTGAGCGAGATAAGGCCGCTGCCAACGCTTTTGGGGCCAGCCGGGCACGGTAGGCGACGCCGACCCGCGGGATCGCGACATTGCCAGCCGACACGCCGGCTCTCGACGCATTCTTAAATTGGCACGACCGTGCGTTACGGATGCCGAGATACTTTCTGGCCGTTTATCTTCCGCCGATCTGCGCCGAACGCTTCGGGACGCGCGGGTCGCGGCTTGGTCTCAATGGGTCAGCGCACACGATCCACAGACCTGTTTGCTCACCTCGGTAGTCGTCGAGCGGGCTGGTTTCGCTCGCTACGGGTCGCTGCTTTCGACTGGAGCATGCCCTGTCCAACTCCGATCGCTCGGCGAATTCTGCGGCGGTTGTGAGTTCGAACTCCCGACGCTCGCGCAAGGCCGCGATGGCAGTCATTCCCGGGGTTCGCGTGCGACGGACGACAGACCAGTCGCCGACGATGAACAGTCGGCGTTTGGCTCGTGTCACCAGCGCGTGTTCGCCCTCGCACTGTCTCGGTTATGCGCCATCGCGGCCTGGACAGATTCGGGTCGAGGTGGCGGACGCCGAGCAAGGTTTCTGTCGGGGTTCATGTTCGGGAGCCGTTCGCGCTAGGTAATCCGTTGTAGCGCAACATCGATGGGGGCATGATGGCTGTTGGCAACGAGCAGTTCGAACATTCGAAACCAGCTGGTTTCCGACCTCCTGCGCCTGGTCACCCGGTCCGGATGACCAGTGCTCCGCAGCTGCGTCGCGGCATCCATTTGTCGACTGCCGGAACGCTGGTTATGGGCTTGCCGGGATTCGTGCTCAGCCCGATCGTCGTGGGCATGGCATTCTCCGCCATCTTCCCGGGCAGCGTCGCGGTCTGGGTCGCGTTGGCCGTGTTCGTCGGGTCAGGGGCCACCGTGTTCTTCAGGCCGACCGAATTCGCGATCGCGCGGGTATTCGTCCGCTTCCGTCGGCCGACGATCCCCGAACAAGAGCGGCTCGACCACGCATGGAGTCTGGTCACCCAGTCGGCCGGTGTCCGAGCAGACACATATCGGCTGTGGGTCGAGGACTCCAACGACCTCAACGCGTCGGCTGCGGCGGGGCACATCGTGGCCGTCATGTGTAGTGCACTCATACTTCCACCCCACCAGCTCGAAGCTCTGCTGGCGCATGAACTGGGGCACCATCTCGGCGGGCATTCGTGGGCCACGCTCCTGACATACTGGTACGCCTTACCGGGCCGATTGCTCGTCCGTGTCCTGCACTGGTCGACGCAGTTGGTATTCGCGCTGGCCGCAGGACTTACACTCGGCGCAGCGGGCGGGGCGATGGGCGGGCGTGCTGGCAGTGAGGCGGCGGGCTGCCTGATCGGCCCGATCGTCCGGCCGTTCCCGCTGCTGTGGCTGGGTCTGATCACCCTGTGTTTCTATTCGATCCACCCGCTACTGGTGCTGCTGTGGACCGTCCCGTTCGTCCTGGCATGGTTCAGTCGGCATCAGGAAAAAGACGCCGATCGAGTGGCCGCGCAGCTCGGCTACGGTCCGGCTCTACTCGAAATTCTGGACGGCTGGCTCGACGCGGGGCACGACGATGCTCGCCGACGGAACGGACTCCGCGCCAACATCTTTGCTAGCCACCCCTCGTGCGCCTCGCGGATTCACGCGTTGGAGAAGCGACTCAACAGCCAGTAGCCGTACATCGAAACAGCAACTGCAACAAGGGGGAGCACCACATGGCATCGCCACCGAACGGGGATCCGGACCCTCGACACGAGGGCCTACCCACAAACCGCAACGGAACGGGTTCGCCCGGTGAGCACACAACTCCCGGTGCCGAGCACGGTCAGCAGCTTCCACCGCAGTCCCCGAATGTGCCGTTGTTCGGCGCCCGCGGATTGGCCCGAGAGCGGTCGCAGCAGTTGTCCGAGGCCTACGCCGAGATCCAGAGACTGCGAGCACAACTGGCGACCACCGGTGGATTCGAGGTCACCGAACTGCAACGCCTGCGCGATCAGCTGGGCGCACAAGTGACCGAGCAGCAGACACGGTTGGACAACCTGCGGGCCGAGATCGTCAACACCCGCGAGGAGCACGCACTTCAGGAGATCGGGATCTTCGAATACCGTCACCGCCTCTCCGATGCGGTTGCCTATCGAGGCGCAATCGAGAAACTGCAAGGTGAAATCAAGGCTATGGCACGCCGCGACGGCGGCGCGATCGAGTCGCTGGCTCCGTGGGTGGTCAACGAATCGGTCACCGACGGGCGCAAGATGGTCCGCGAGTACTCGACGCTGATGCTGCGTGCCCACAACGCCGAGGTCGACAACCTGATTCGAAATCTCAAGCCACACAAGTCGGGACAACGCGCTGAACCGTCTCAACAAGATCAATATGGCTTTCGAGAAGCTCGGCAAGACGACGAAGCTCCGCGTAGCGCCCGACTACCACCGGCTTCGCTGCCGTGAGCTGGACATGACTGCGGAGTACCTCGAGGTACTCGCACGCCAGAAGGACCACGAACGTGCCGAACGTGACCGGCTCCGTGAGGATCGCCGAGCCCAAGAAGAGCTCGCGCGTGAGCGAGCCAAACTCGAGAAAGAGCAACGGCTGTACAGCAACCAACTCAACGCACTACGGGCCGCGGGCAGCAGCGGCGGCGCTGATGCCGATGACCTGCAAGAGCGGCTGGCAGCGTTGGAGCAGGCCATCAGCACCATTGACTATCGGGCGTCCAACCTTCGCGCGGGCTACGTGTATGTCATCTCCAACATCGGCGCGTTCGGCGACCGGGTTGTACAGATCGGGCTGACGCGCCGATTCGATCCGAACGAGCGGATCCGCGAGCTGGGTAACAACGCGGTGCCGTTTCGCTACGACATCCACGCGATGTTTTTCGCCGACGATGCCATCGGGTTCGAGGAGGAGATGCACCGCCGCCTGGCCGACAAGCGTGTCAACAAGGTCAACCAGCGCCGCGAATTCTTCTATGCCACCCCGACCGAGGTGCGCGAACACCTGGAAAGCCTGACCGGCGAACTCGTCGATTTCAAGGAAATAGCCGAGGCCGTGGAGTACCGCCAAAGCCGCACCGCTCGCGACAACACCCCGCAATAGCCGAGGCACCAAGTGCCGGTCGCCAGGTAACAAGCCGCGGCGACACCGGACACGGATGGATGGATGACATGCCAGAACCCGAAGACCAGTTGACAATCTGCACCAGCGGTAGCGCTGACGACCTCTTCGAACTGTTGGAGTGGTTCAACGATGAAGACGATCTCCGCGGTCGAGTGGAGCTGCCTGCGAACGGGATTCGCCCTGGCCAGATGGGCGATCTCTACGACGTGCTGATCGTCGCTGTCGGTACAACGGGATTGGCGTCGGCGCTGGCGCGATCACTGACCACCTGGTTCACCACTCGACGCTCCGACATATCGGTCACGCTCGAACTCGGCGACGACACGAAGCTCACTCTCGACGGCAATCGAATCAACGCCCCGGAGGTCCTCGACGCCCTGCACAGCGTGCTCGAGCGGGCCGACAAGTCACAATGAACTCAACCTCCACTCGCAGCGGCTGGCGTGCCGTCCTTATCGGAGTGAGCCGGTACGACGATGTAGCGATTCCTGACATTCCGGCCGCCGCGAACAATGTCGCCGACCTGGCGAAGATCCTGACTGCGACTGACGGCGGGGGACTCGCCGAAAGCCATTGCACCGTCCTCACCAATCCGGAAAGCCCGCAGGTCGGGCTCGCGGTCGGGTCCGCCGCACGGGAGGCAGACGACGTCCTGCTGGTGTACTACACCGGGCACGGCGTCGTCGACCGGCGCGGACAGCTGTATTTGGCGCTACCAGGCAGCAGCAAGGAGCAGCCGAAGTGGAGCTCCGTGCCGTTCTCGACGCTTCGCGACGATCTAAGGGCAAGCCGAGCCCGTACCCGAGTTCTCATCCTCGACTGCTGTTTCTCCGGGCGAGCATTCGAGGCGATGAGCGCGCCGTCGGCGCTCGTCGAAGGCCCAATCGACATCCAGGGCACCTATACCATCGCTTCCTCCTCCCGAACCGAACCCTCGATTGCGCCAGAAGGCCACCGCCACACCGCATTCACCGCCGCACTCCTGAGTGCCGCGACCGAGCCCGCCCTCACCCTGGACGAGCTCTATCGCAATGTCGACCAGATCCTGCTCCTCAACGGACACCCCCGCCCGCAACGTCGCAGTGTCGACGTCGCCGGCGACCTGCGATTGTTCACCACGTCTGCAGTGCTGACGGCCTCTGCAGGCAGCACGGCCATGCCGACGGTTGCACCAGCGGTCGCGACCGACAGCTCTACTGTGACGCAGTTCGAGCGTGGCGCGCAGTTCGCCGAAGTCGGCGATCTCTCGCAGGCGGAGGTTCGGTGGCGCAGCGCAGCATTGCGCGGGCACACCGGCGCGATGAACAACTTGGCGAATCTGGCACGTACCCAAGGAAAAATCCGCGAAGCACACGACTGGTACCGTAAAGCCGCTGAGCGGGGAACATCGACGCCATGGGCAATCTCGGCAATCTCCTGCATGAGATTAAACGCCTCGGCGACGCTGAGCACTGGTGGCGTCAAGCGGCGGAGGCAGGCAACCCCGACGCCATGTACAACCTCGCCATCCTGCTCGACAAATCAATGCGTTTCGACGACGCGATCACCTGGTATCGACGAGCCGCCAACGCCGACCACTCCGATGCGATGCACAACCTCGCGATTCGGCTACGCTGCCGCGGTCAACTCTCCGACGCGGCGACCTGGTGGGAGCGCGCGGGCCATCCACGCACACAACGTGCCAACGAAAAGCTGCGCGGTCCGGCCTCGCCAAGACAGTCGGGGTGAGGGTAGTAGCGATTCGAGTTGCGTCCGGCGGCAGATCTTTCCAGGGCGAAGCGTACTGCACTGGGCAGAGTAGACGACCAGGCTTCAGCGGTGGCAGCGGATGTCGGGCGCTGATGCGGGGCCAGGAGCGATCGGTGACTTCCGAGCGGTGGGTCATCAGTACGGGACGTTGAAGGATCAACTTGCTGCGATCGCGATGTGTGCAGATGTCTCACTGACAGACGAGCAGCCGACCGCCGACATCGACAGAGACCTGCAGGCCTTGATCAACGACCGCGAGATGGTTACTCATCTGCCCGACCTCAACGCTGCGTGGGCCAGGCTCGGGGCTGCTGCAGAGGTAGGTGACGCTGTCACCGGGTCACGCAGCAGCCCCGTGGGAGCAGATCCGGCCAGCGGCTCCGGCGCGGTGCTGACCGCACGCCTGGGTCTTCGACATCGGTTGTGGTGCTTGAATTCAGGAGTGTTCTTGCGAGAGAACACTATTGGCGTGGAAGGTGCGATCAATGCATACGTGGCGGGTGATGGTGGCGAGTAGGCTCGTTCCATGATGGGCACGGGCGGCAACACGGATACCGACGTGATCGTGGCTGTTTCGGGCGGTGATGGGATCGCAGGTACGGAATCGCTGATCGCCTGGTTGCGTCAGGAGCCGGAACTGCGTGGCAGGATCCACGCTGTGTCGAGCGAGCCCGGCGACGGAGAGATGGGGTCTGTCGTCGACGTTGCGACTGTTGCCGTGGGTGCCGGCGGGGCAGTGTCGATGCTGGCGATGTCGTTGAAGACCTGGCTCGCGCAGCCGCGTCGCTCGGATGTCTCGATCGAGATCCGCCACCCAGACGGTCGGTCGGTCGTTATTGACGCCAAACGCGTAGACGATGTCGACGCGCTACTCAACACCGTACTCGACTCGGCGAATGACACTGTGAATTAAAGGATTACTTCGGGATGCGGTTGCCGAACCGTGCGACATCGTGGGCGGTGATTATTGGAATCGACCGCTACGAACATCTTCCGTGCTTGACCGGTGTCCACGCCGGAGCCCAGGCGTTGGCCGAGATTATCACCGATCCTGTGCACGGTTGCCTTGAACGCCAGCAATGCACACTGCTACCCGAGGACGCATCCCCTGGTCGGATCGGGGACGCAATCGCCCACGCGGCCGACAACGCTCGGGATCTGTTGCTGATCTACTTCGCCGGTCATGGCGTACTTGGCCCACGCCGCGGCGAACTCCACCTCGCAGTCGCCGACACTCACCCACAGCGGCCCGGGATGGGCGGCATCCCCTTTGACGCGGTCCGCGATCTATATATCGACAGCCCGGCCGCTGCTCGGGTCGTCATCCTCGACTGCTGCTATTCCGGCCGCGCGCTGGGCGTCAATCAGTCGCCTGAAGGCCCGGCCATCCTGAACGAGATCGTCGCTGAAGGAACAGCCGTGCTCACTTCGGCACCGCCCAACGGGATCTCCAAGAAACTCGATGCCGAAACCTATCCGGCCTACACCCATCGGCTCATCCGATTGCTGCGCGAGGGAATCCCAGCAGCAGGGCCTCTGCTCACGTTGCCTGTGCTGCACCGGAGTTTGTGCCGCGAGCTCGTCGCCGCAGGTCTTCGCCAGCCACAAGCTGATCTCAACCCACTGCTCGACCAACTGGCACTCATGCGTAATCGTGCCGAACCGACAGTACCGCCGTTGGAGATGGAACTAATCGAGGCCATCGAGACAGATCAGCTCACCGTTTACTACCAGCCCGACGTCAAACTGAGAACCGCAGAAATCGTCGGAGTCGAAGCGCTCGTCCGATGGAACCACCCCACCCGGGGCATTCTACCAGCCATGGATTTCGTCCCCGTAGCAGAGCGGACGGGCCTGGCGAATAGACTCGGCTGGTGGGTCATCCGGCGTGCATGCACCGACTTCGCCAGCTGGCATACCGGGATCGGTGCGGGACTGCTGTTGCGCATCAATGTCTCACCGCCACTGCTCGACGAACCGGACTTCGTCGAGGACCTCGGCGTGACACTGGCTCAGGCGGGACTCCCTGCAGCGGCGATCTGTCTCGAGATCGTCGAACGTGAACACACTGACTTCGACGCGACCGTGGCTACCGTTCGTGCACTCAAACAGCTTGGGGTACGGGTCGCCATCGGCAGTTTCGGCACCTACAACAGCTCGTTGTCGATGATCCAGCGTTTGCCCGTGGACTCGCTGGAGATCGATCGCAGCTTCGTCCAGGGACTGTCCAATAGGGGCGACGACATCACGATTGTGCGCGCCATCATCGCCATGGCACACAGCTTCGGACTCGGTGTGTCCGCTACTGGAATCGAAACGTCCGCTGTCGCTGCTACTTTGATCGACCTGGGGTGCGATCGGGGACAAGGATTTCTCTACAGCCCGCCCGTTCCTAGAGATGAGATGACAGCGCTCATCGCCATCGGATCCATCGGCTGACAACGTGCATCCGTTCTCGACCGCCAACCTTCGGAGCGCGTCACGTCGTGGCGATGTTGAGGCTGCTTGGTCGTGGGCGGGGCTGACATCACTCCGAACGCATCGTCAGCCCGATCGGCGAAGTTGTCCGCAGATGCAGACTTGAAGGCGGGTTCCATTCGCAACGAGCGGGAAGTGCAGCACGGAGGCCGCGGCGGGTACGACATCCAGTTCAAGATTCACGACAACACCGTTTCGGGTCAGTGGATGGCTGCGGGCCAAGGCGGCAGACGTTGTCACTGGCTTCGGGGTCGTACGCCGCGGCAATGCCAGACACAAATGTGGTTAATGCCGAGGCCACCCCGCAACGTGGTCCCCTGGGCAGGCGGGCTTGAGCCCTCACGCAATCCGCGGGCAATCCCGGGCGATGTGCCTGCCGCTTGAGCGGGGGAAGCGTCTGGCGGCATCGAGGGCTCGCGGCGCCACGGAGGGCAGCGGCGCAATGGAGGCACCCCACAGAAACCCCACAGTTTTGACCGGAACCAATGGGAATTCATGCGATTCGTTGAGAAGAGTCGTTTCTCGGAAACCCTTGGTACTGAGTACTATTGGGCACTGATGGGTAGGGTCCGGACAACTAAAACCCGCGCCAAGTGGTCGCAGGTTCAAATCCTGTCAGCCCGACAGTGAAACCCCCTCTGACCTCGGTCGGAGGGGGGTTTTGCGTTTTCGGAGATTTGACGTTTTTCGGCCAATTCCCACAGAAACCCCACGTTTTTGAACTCCGCGGCCAGCCGAGAACCCGCGGCCAGCTGGCCTCGCGGCGCTTGTCGGCGAGCTCAGCGAAACCCATTTCGCCCCTCACGCCTAGGGCTTGTTGGTCTGGAACCGACGCTGCATGCGTCCTCGCCGGGGGCTGGCGCGGCTCGCATGACCGAGCTGCCGACTCGGCTAAGGTCGAGGCTGCCCCGCGACGTGGCGGCGGCGTGTGGGTGCACGGGGAAGGTTTCGCCTCGACCGGCTGGCCCGGTCGAGGCGAACCGCGCATTCTGGAATGCGCAGTCAGGTTCAGTAGATCCGGATCGGCGAGCATATGAGTGCTGCCGCCGAAAGTTTGCTAATCCTGCTGCGCCGGTCCCACAGCACGCCGTAGGTGAGGAAACTGCGATTCATGTGCTGCAGCTCCTGAAGCGCTGCCCCGCCTGTAGTGCTGACCGTCGGTCCGTCCCGCTGGGGCGGGTCGGCGCTGGAACACTGGGACCTTCGGCTTGATCGACCTACTGCCCGATGCTCAGCTGCGGCCGTGCCAAGCATCGCTGCCGTCGCGATCGAGGCGACCGACTCGCCCTGGCACTTCTGACCACTTGGCGCGAGTTCCAGTTGTCCAGACCCTACCCAGGAGTGCCGAATAGTGCTCAGTGCCAAGCAGTTTCACGCAACGACACTTCGCAATGATTCCCGTAAATTCGCATTGATTCCGGTCAAAAGTGTGGAGTTTCTGTGGGGCCCCTTCTGAGCCCGAGGAGCGGTTGTACCCGCCAACCTTCTACCTCCACGGTGAAGCCGCCTATGCCCCGCCGCATGGACCGCAACGGTCCGCTCCCGCCACATCTCCAGCCCTCCCGGCCGCCCGCCCGCGCCCGTCCTGCCGCTCGCACAGCGCTCCAGGCCACGGTTGATTGGTAGCCGTTCATCGCACCGGGTCTGCTAGCTTCCTGCAGGTCGTCTGCGATGTCGCCTTGGCCTGCTCACCGGCGCGCCCGCACCCCAAACGCGCCGACCAAACCGGCGTAGAACTGCTCTCCTGGGACTGCGCCCGGGTTCTTGCCGGCGTCGTAGAATCAACGTTGCTGAAGTGGCTGAAGCGGGATCAGTGGGCGTTCGGGGTGAAGGCGTCAGCGGCGCTTGCCTGCTCAAGTTCGCCTGGACGCCGATTGTCCGCCACCGACGGGTCAAAGACGTTGCGTCACTCGATGACCCGACGCTGGCCCAGTACTGGGCCGACCGGCGGCGAAAGAAGCCTCCACCGTTGGGCAAGCTGCGCTTGCGGCTTCTGCAAGCGCAGCAGGCTCGTTGTTCGATCTGCGGGGACTTCCTTCTTCACACCGACCACGAACCACAGTCTCCACAGGAGTGGGAACAGTGGCTCTCGACGGTCAAGAAGGCGGTGGACCGCTAGTTCATCGCCTACTCGACTACCAGTGGTGTCGGAGCAGACGATCGACCCAATCACCGTCTCCTACACATCTATTGCCTGCCACAGCACTACTGCCGGCAGGCAACGATCCGGAAATCCTGCACCGCTCGAGAGCCCCAGCGGCTTGCTTGAGCCGGCTGCGTCGATGAGGCGCACGTCCGGTTCGGAGGGGGCCTCGGCGCAGCAATGCGCCGGGGCTACCTGACTCCGAAGCCTGGTTCAAAACCGTGTGCCGAGTCGTACTTTGGCTCGTGCGATGGCTTTCGGGGCTCCTACCAACTTCGGAGGCTGACATTTTCGACGGAGTTCAGCACACTAGCGTTGGACAGGGACTCCGACGTTCTGGAGCCCAGTGCGTCGACCCACGGGAAGCTGGCAACCACCTGGTTGTATGAGCGGTCTTGCTCGCTCAGGCTTCGGAACCATGCCTGGACACTATCTTGATTCTTGAATAACAAGACGTCAATGTATTCATTGCGGGCCAGGACAACCCGGTGCGCCGCTCCCGGTTGCTCCGCCGCTGAGTGTAGCTGCTGTGCCGTTCGCGGATCGAGTTGCTGGACGTCGTAGGTGCCGATCCCCGGGGCATTGCGGTACTTCAGTTTACGTTGCGCAAACGGTGGTTCCACGGTGGACGCCCAGCGAATCGACGCGGCGACCGTGTCGATGTCGGTTTGGGCGGTGAGGTTGAGTGCGCATTTGCGGGGAATTATGAGGCCTGCCATTGCCAGATTCCTTACTTATTGTGGTGAGGTTGATCTCGTCGGGAATATTCAGTTATCAATAACGCAGTCCCAGGTCTTGTCGGCGTCAAAGTTGCCGCGCGCCTTGCTACCGGGGTAATTCTTGTCGCAGTAGATCTGGACGTTGAGATCTCCGACTTCTTGCTCGACGACCTGTGCCTCTGCACCGCTGGGGATGCCGAGCGAACGGCTCAGGATCGTCTCAACGCAGTAGTACCCGCACGGTGTGGCTCTGTTCGCATTGTGGTACTGCTGCTTGCAGGCCTCGGTGAGATTTGCCTGGTGTGTAGCGGCCTGAGCGGTCGCCGGAATAGCTATGGGCGGTACCGTCGCGAACCCAATGGCCAGGGTCAATCCGAGGAGAGTGCGTCCTCGCACTCGGCACATGGACCGAAAGGTTGTTGTTGCGCGCATCGCAGTACCCTGTCCTGGGTCCTCGAATTGAGTTCTCCCAGTACAGATTCGCACGGCGATCACAGTTGCGATGTCGGTCGAAGGGTGGACAGGCCGGTCGGGGTTCCTACCAGGTGCGGACTTCGCGTCCTGGGTTGACGCTGCCGTAGCGGGTGACCGAGGCGGCTCGGTAAGGCGCGAGGGCTATGGTGCCGTTGGGCATTCTCAGTTCGGGTGGAGGGAGCATGGGCAGGACTGCCCCGGCGACGAGGGTGCTGGCGCCGGCGGCGGTGGGTGGTGGTTGGGAGTGGGTGGTGTTGGTAGGGGCCGTTGGCAGGTTGGGTGGGGCAAGTTCCTGGTGGAGAGCGGCGATGGCGCTGGCTCGGGCGAGGTCGGCGGCGGGGACGGGGGCGAAAGTGCCTGAGTTGATGGAGGTTTCGATCAGTTCGGCCATGATGTGGGGGTCGTCGTGGGCGGCGGCGAGCTGAAACAGCGCTGACTGCAACTGGGCGTAGAACTTCGACCATGCGATGCGGTCGGTGGCGTTGGCGAACTGCAAGCGGACGTGGTCGATGTAGATGGCCGCTGGTAGGGCGTAGTCCAGCGCGACCGATACGGCGTCGTGGGAACGTTCGAATAGTGCTATACCGACGAAGAAGTCGCATTTGGCCACCTCGATCGTGGTGCCGAGTTCGACTCCGATCGCGCGGGCCGCGGCGAATTCGGTGAGGGCGGCGTCAAAGTTGCCGGTGTGGATGGCGACCAGCGCGCGATTGCGGTGGCAGCCAGCGACATTGTTGCGGTAGGCGGGGTCATCGTCGAATCCGCGCTGCGCGGCGTCGAGCGCGGATTCACTCCCGGTGAGATCGCCGAGCATGAGGAGCGCAGCCGCGCGGTTTTGGTCGCTGACCCCCGCCGCACCAGGGCGACCTAGCCGGCGCAGGGCAGCTCCGACGGCGCCATATCGGTCGGCGGCCTCGCGGTAGCGCTCCTGTTTGGTGTAGAGCATGCCGAGGTTGGCGTCGGCGTACACGAGCTGAGTCGCGAGCCCGGCGGTCGCCAGTACCGCTCGGCCGCTGCGCAGCGCCGCCTCGGCCACGTCCACTCGGCCGACCTCGGTGTACACCACGCCCAAGTGGATGTCGGTGATGGCGCGTTGATTGAGCAGACCGTAGGTGGTGGTGATGGTCCGTGCGGTGATCAGAGATTCGATAGCGTCGGTGAATTGACCAAGCGCATAGTGGCATATTCCCTCACCGTCAAGGCACGCCCCATTTTTGAGTTCCAGGCCCAGTTCGGTGAACAGCGCACGCGCGGTGTGGAATTCGGCCAATCCATCGCGATAGCGGCCGGAATGGGTGGCGACCACGCCCAGGTGGAAGTGACAGTCGGCGATCGCTCGCGGCGCGTCCAGCTCGATCGCAATGCCCAGCGCGTGACCCAAATACTCAGCGGCTGCGGCGAATTCGCCCTGTTCTGTGCGAAGTACCCCGAGAAATCGCAAGCTTTCGGTGTGGCGCTCGGGGTCGACGTCGGCGTAGGTCGTCACCGCGTGACGAAGGACCGGGTCGGCCGCCGCGAAATCGCCGGTGGTCATGGCAACCGTGGCGATATTGACGTTGAACCACAGGACGTCGAGTGGCTCGCCGTGCGTGGCGCACAGATCGGCACCGAGCTGGTAGGCCTCGACGGCTTCGGCGAAATGGCTGAAGTCCTCGTGCAGATTGCCGATCAGCAGTGCCATCTGCGCGGCGTCCAGCGGTGCTTCGGCCTGTAGATAGTGGTCGCGGGCGAGGCCGAGCGCCTCGAATGCTTGGTCGAATTGTTGTGTCTTGATCAGTGTTTCGCCCAGCGCTTGATGGATGGTCGCAGTGGCCAAGCGATCATCGCCTGCGAGGCGGTGCGTCGCGGCCCGGCGCAGTTCACTGGCGGCCTGCTCGTGCTGGTCAAGCTCGAGCAGTACCTCGGCGAGCAACTCGGCGGCCTCGGTCATCCCGTCGAGGTGGTCGAGCTCGGTGTATTCGGCGTATACCGTGCGCAGGGTGGCCGCTGCGGTGTCCAGGTCGGATTCGCTGACGGCGATCGCCATGCCGAGCAGGCAGTTCGCCGCGTCGTAGGGCTGGCCGGTCGCTGTGAAGAGCGAGCGAGCGAGCTCGAAATGCTTGTGCCCCAAGGAAACATCATCGGTTGCCATGGCAATTTCGGCCATATCCTCATGGCATACCGCGGCGAGTTCGGCCGTGTCGCCGCTCTCGAGCAGCTCGAGCGCGGAGGCTAGGATGACCAGGGCCGCTGACCGGTCGCCAGCGTCGGCGTGCGCGAGGGCGAGCCAGCGGTAGCATTCGGCCAGTTCGATCTCGTCCTCGGCGTGCCCGATCGCGGCCTCGAGCCAGCCGATGGCCGCGGTCGGGTCGCCGTCCTCCAGCGCCTTTAACCCGCGGCCAGAGAGTTCATCGTGGGGTCTCATGGGTTCCTCAATGTCCGGCGAACGGACGATACCGTCTGGTAGAGCACGAGATTAGCGTCGAGAGTATGCAAATCTTTCTCATCGTCTGTGCTGCGTTCGGGCTCGGGGTCGTCGTCAGCTTTTCCATTGGTTTCGGCACCGGCGTCGTTTTCGTCCTGGTTGGCGGGCTCGCCGTCATGATTCTCGGCGTCATACTCTCGCTCATCGCCAAACGCCAGCTCGATATCATCGTGCCGGTGCCGCGCGGCGATGTCGCCCAACTCATCGTCACCGAATTCAAGAAGATGGGCTGGAAGTCGGTCGAGGGCCGCGGCGAATTCAACTACCGGTCCTGGGGTATCGGCTTGGGTGTGGCCGGCTTTGGCGACTACAAAGCCCTTGGCCACCCGGTGATGTCGATCGACCTGGAAGACCTGCCAGAGGGGGACACCGCGGTGAGCATCTGGATGTCGGAGGGGCGCTCGCGCTGGGGCCAAGTCGGTGGGGTCGACCGTTTTCTGTCCAAGCGCTGGATGCTGTCGCGCAAGCTCGCCGCCCTCGCGGGCTCGACCAATAACCAGGCCGCGCTGTAGTCGGCGTGGCCAGCACCAATATCGGCCAGAACCGTTGGAGGGAGGTTCTGGCCGATATTGGCATGTTTCGCTACCGCAGTTCGAATTGGCCATTCGCGCCGCCGGTGAGGGTGAAGACCAAGCGCCGGTCGGCCTCGGTAGTCAAATGGACAGTGAGGTTGGCGGGGTCGATGCGGCCATTTTTGCGCTGGCTGATCACGGTGGAACTCGGGGCAGTGACGGCGTTGTTCCAATCGGTACTCGTCGCCTCGATCTCCTCGGTGAACTCGTCGCCGTTTCCCAGGTCATAGGCTGAGGTGAAGCGCCAGCCGCGATAGATGTCGGCCCGGTTGCAGTTTCGTGGGTGGGTGCCCTTGGTGGAGCCAAGATGTACCTGCCAGGTTTCGGGTCGTCCACTCTCGTCTTTGGCCAAGAACGTGTAGCTGGCGCAGTTCAGGTAGCGGTCGGCGTGGGGGAAGGAGCCTTCGCGTAGCGAGGTGACAGTCTTCTCCTCCGCGTCGTGCCATTGCGCGATGGTCAGCGGCACGAGCACGACGAGCGTGAAAATCGCGACAGCCCAGCCAGTTCCGACTTCGGTACGACGAAACGCCCACGGGCGCACGAGCAGAAACAGTGCCAGCAGCGCCAAGATCGCGGTCACGCCACCGAAGTAGTCGGCCCACCAATGGTCGGTGATGCCACGCGCCTGCTCCTCGTAGACCCGCGAATCTGGTTGCAGTAGCAACGTTCTCCTGATCACAAAGTGACCGAGCAGGTACGGGCCGAGAATCGTGATGCACACAAACACCGTGAGCCCGATCGCGCCGTGATCGGCTTCGCGCCGACCTCGGGTGGCGCCGCGGCCCTGCTGCTGCCGGCGCTCCTCGGTAGCGCGTTCTTCAGCCACGCGGGCGGCGCGGGCGTCGACACCGGCGGCGACCGCGGTGCCGAGGACCGCCTCCATCAGCACCACCCGCGCCAGCTCGGCGTTGTCGCGCCGCTGCGGCCCGGTCACAGTCGGGCTTGCGCGTGCAGCGTGTCGAACCAGCCGATCTCGCGCGCGACGGCGGAGTCTGCTCGCGCGACCTGGGCGGCCACCTGGTCGACGTAGCTGTTGACCACCGATTCGTCACCCGCGGCCAGGAGCAGGCCGCGCGCCATGATCAACTCATTGCCTGCTTCGTCGAGCGGCACCGAGTGAACGCTCGCCATTTCGTGGGCGGCCGCGACAATGTCGTGCCAGTTGGCGTCGATCATGCGGTAGCCGTTGCGCGCGGGTGTCGTCGCCAGACAACCGAGCAGCTCGTGCTGGTAGAGCGACTTGCGGACCGAAGCGTCCGCGGAACCGGCGATCGCGCGCAGGTCGGCCGGGGTGTGCACGTTGACGTGGCGGTAGGTCAACGTGACCTCGGGTGCCAACCGGGCGACGAAGAAGGTGACCAGCTCGTCGGGGCCCCAATTCTGGCCGTGAGAAACGAGTTCGGGATAGGTCTGGCCGGTCAAGGCCTCCGTGGTCAACCAGGTGACCAGGCGTTTGAGGTTGGGGCCGGTGACCGCGCGTGCGGCGTTGCCGGAATGGGCGGCCATCGCGGCGCCGAGTTCGCCCGCGTCATAGAACTCACCGACGCCGGGAATGGGAAACGGTTGACTCGCCCGCGGTTGCCCGGCTTGCGTCGCAGCGGTGTGGTCGGTGTCGACACTGCGGAAGATCGGTGGCGTCTCACCGGCCAGCCAAGAGCTCACCTGTGTTGTGGCCCAACGCCTTTCGGGGTCGCGGGTGAGCAGGCCAGCCAGCAACAGCTGCCAGCGGGACAGCTCGGGCCCGATCGCCGGGAGCAGGTCAAGTGCCTCCAGGGACACGTCGTGGGAGAGCAAGAACGCTTCGATCTCGCGGTCGGTGAACCAGGTGGTGGCATCGCGTTGGAAGAACGCGCGTCCGACGAGCACCTGGTAGATGATCATGCCCAGACTCCACCAGTCCGCCGCGGGTGTCTTGTACCGCATGAGCTCGGGGGCGTTGTAGGCGACGGTGCCGGGGCCGAGGTTGGTCATCCGTGACCGGTCCCCGAGGTCGGCGACCAGGCCGAAATCGGCGAGCACCAAGTCCAGCGGCGCGCGTGTGCGGACAAGGACGTTCTTGGGCTTGAGGTCGCCGTGCACCAAGCTGGGGGAGCGGTCGCCGCCTTGGAATCCGGCCAGGGCGGAGTTGAGCTCGGTCAGGATCGCGCGGGCCAGGGCAGGGGCCGCCTGCCCAACGATGAAGATCTCCAACGTGCCTGCCGCGCAATATTCCATCACCTCGTAGTGCACGCCCTGGTCGACATCGCGCTCGAACACTTGCACGGTGTGCGCGTGCGCGAAGTTGGCCCGATATTCGGGGGCGTCGAATTCGGTGTGGTACTTGGGCGGCCGTCGATACAGCTTGATCGCGAACTGGTTGCCGCGGGCGTCGGCGCACAGGTACACCGAGCCTTCCGAGCCGCTGCCATCGAGTTCGCGCTCCATCGAGTATCGGGCGGCGAGGGTCGGGGGCAGTCGTTCTCGCAGGTAGGCCGGTTCGGCGGCATCGGTTACCGGAGCGGGAACCGCGTCAACGCGCGTACGTGGCGGGCGGTGGGTGGGGTCGCCGGCACCGGTCGGCCACTGCGGTGTGGCGGGGTCGACCCTGGTCGGTTGCGGGCCGGTGGGGTGACGCTCGGGCTCGATGTTGTCGAGGCGAGTTACCTCGGCCATGACTTTTCTCCTTGAACTGGGTGATCAGCGTGGGTGTCGCTGGGTGCGGCGATCGTCTCGATCTGGACGACGGTCACGTTGTCGCCGCCGCCGCCGGCGAGCGCTAATTCGGTGAGCTGGGTGGGCAGTCGTGGCGGCGCGGACACCAGCAGCGCCTCGATGTCGCTGGCACTGGCGTAGTCGTCGAGGCCGTCGGTGCACAGCACGAGGCCAACGCCAGCGGGGAGGCGACAATCGAAGAAGTCCGGTTCCAGGATCATCCGCACACCGCCGCCGATGGCCTGGTGCAACACATTGCCGCCCAGGTGACGGTGGTCGACGCTGAGCTGGGACAAGTAGTCGCCTTCGAGCCGGTAGCAGCGCGAGTCACCGACATTGAACACCAGCGCACGGCCGCTCGGGTCGAGCACGACCCCGACCACCGTGCACCCCATGCCGGCCAGTTCGGGCTGGTGCTGGGCGCGATCATTGATCGCGTCGGAGACGGCCTGCAACCGCAGACGTGTCGTGGCAGTGAGTTGTTCGGGCGACTCGCCGTCGATTGCGCCCGGTTCGGTCAGTAGCTCGCACGCCATCGCGCTAGCCTCGGCGCCGCCCGCGTGCCCGCCCATGCCATCGCAGACGACGACCGTCCGTACCCGGTCGAGTTCGACGTCGATGGTCACCGACGCGGGTTGGGTGCCCCGCAGGGACCATCCGTCGAGTCCGACGCAGTCCTCGTTGCCCTCGCGCTTTTTTCCCCGGTGGGTGCTGACCGTGATTCGGATGGTGGTCATGGCCAGTGCACCGCAATGGGGACGTCGGCGCCGAGGCGCAGTTGTTGACCTGGCCGGATCTCGTACTCGGTGCGTGCCGCGATCTTGGTGCCGTTGATGAAGGTGCCGTTGGTCGACTCGGTGTCGGTGACGTAGAGGCGGCCCGACTGGTATCGCAGCACCGCGTGATAGCGCGACACGTTGGTGTAGTCGCGGAAGGTTGTCGCGGTGGGGTAGTCCTCGTCGCGGCCAAGAGCGAGTTGGTTGCCGTCCTGGAGAGGGTGCCTCACGCCGCAGGCGGTCAGCTCGATAGGGCCCGTCGCTGGGCTTACGGGGTCAACTCTCGTCCCCGGCGTAGTTGATTGCTGCTCGCCCTCGGGCGGTGGCGGTGGCGGTGGCGGTGGTGGTGGCGGCGGGGCAACGACGGTGATCTCCCAGAGATCCTCGCCGCAGTCTCGGCACTGGGCATAGGCCATCCGGTCCCAGTCGCTGCCGCACCCGCAGCGCACGATGTCGGGGGTCACATCAGCCATGAGGTCCTCGTCATCTCAATGCCGCGCTCGGCCATCCGTGTTCGCAGGGCGGCCAGGTCACCGGGTAGGGGGATTCCGACTGTCTGGATGGTGCCGTCACCCACGACAACCGACAGGTGCGCGCGTTGTCGGCCATAGTCGGCGTCCAACGTTTCGGGCGGATAGCGCCGGGCACCCAGCTCGCTGAAGGTCCGCACGAGTTGATTGGGTGAGCCGCGCAGCGGGCAGTCAGTGGCGGCGGCGAGCTCGAACGGCTCGCTGATCAGCACATCGACATAACCACGCAGCCAACCGAATTCGCGATCGAGGTGGGCGGTTGCGCGACCCGAGTAGAGCAGGAGGTCGATCTCGCGGGCTCCGCGCCACGCGTGGATTCGGGTCAGCAGGGCCAAGAGGGCGCCGGGCTGGTCCGTGGGTTCGCCGCCGGAAATCGTGATTCCGTCCAGTGGCGCGGGTAGCTGATCCAGCCAGGCCATGACCTGGTCGACGGGCTGTTCACGCGCGGGGTCGAAGGGCCAGGTGTCGCGGGCGATACAGCCCCGGCAGTACACCGTGCAGCCCTGAAACCAAATCCCGGCCCGTGTCCTGAAGCCGAGGTTGGTCACCGGGTAGTGCAGGCGCGAGACCAGCATGGTCGGTGGGTGCTCACTCATGCGAGCATCACTTGCGCGCCGTCGTGGGTTTCGATGATGTCAGTGACGACAACGCTGTCACCATGTTCGGTTTCGAACAGCGCTCTGGCCAGGGGGTTCACCAGTAGCGATTCGACCGTTGATGCGACCGCGCGACCACCGAAATCGAGTTTGGCGCACGCGAATTCCCAGAGTCGATCGCGAACCGGCTTGCTGACCTCGACCTTGGTGCCCGTCACCGTCAGCACCCGCCCGCACACGTTGTCCACGAAAGCGCCGACGAGCTCGCGGGCGCTGTCATCGGAGATGAAGTCGAAGACGACGATGTTCTCGCCGATCCGGTTGAGTAGCTCGGGGCGACCGATCTCCTTGGTGAAATGGTCGCCGACCGCGGCGCGGATGGTCTGCTCGACCTGCGGGTAGGCGGTGCCACGAGCCACAACGGGAACTCGTTCGCCGTGTTCGTCCACCCGGTAGACGCCGAGGTTCGAGGTGAACACCAAGAGCGTTTCGGAGAAGAACACGGTGGCACCGGTGCCGTCGGTGAGGCGACCATCTTCCAGAATCTGCAAGAACTTGTCGAGGATGCGCGGATGGGCTTTCTCGATCTCGTCGAAGAGCACTAGTTGGAATGGTTTCTGGCGGATCGCGTTGGTGAGTTCACCGCCGGTGTTGTGGCCGCTGTAGCCAGGGGGCGCGCCGATCAGGCGGGCTTCGGCGTGTTCGGCGGCGAACTCGCTCATATCGAATCGGACGAAGGCGTCGGTGCGGCCGAAAACCAACTCCGCGATGGACTTCGCCAGCTCGGTCTTACCGACGCCGGTCGGTCCGGCGAAGAACAGCACACCCTGGGGTCGGTTGGCGCTGCTGGTTGTCTGCGCCCCGGACAGGCCCATCGCCGACCGAATGAGAATGTCGACGGACTTGCGGATCGCGGCCGGTTGCCCGAGGACTTTCTCGGTCAGCAGCGCCGGTCCCTGGCGGATGCGGTCACGCAGACCAGGGTCCTGCCATGGATTGTCGGGAATGCCCACGCGAAAGGTTCGGATGGCGTCGTGGATATCGCTGGCCTTGATACGGCGGTCGATGGCGAGGCGATTGATCTCCCGGATCGAGCGCAGACTCAAGCCGCTGGTTTGGGCCGCGTAGCGGGCGGCCACCGCGTCGTATTCGGCCGGATCGGTCGCAGGGTCAGGTATCTCGGGTAGCGAGCTGGCCAGGATTCTGGTCAGTCGCAGCCGTTCGCCGAGTCCTGGCGTGGGTACCGAAACCACGCGCGCCAGCTCGCCGCCGATCAACCAGTGCGGTAGGTCGCTTTCTCGGTCGAGCAGCCAGATCACGGTGTTGTACAAGGTGGTTCGGTGTGGGCCCGGCACCTTGACGCGGGGTGCGGTCACCATCAGTTTGTGCGCGGTGATCAAGGCGCGGTGCAGCGCCCCATCGCTGAAGTCATTATTGGGGGCGAGTCGTGAGGCGCCGTCGATGATGAGGCAGCACGGTTGGGTGGCGTCGACCACCGCTTTGAGCAGTTCGGGCAGGTAGTCGAGCAGATCCTCGCCGTGGGCGGCGGCCCGTGCGTTACCGATGAGCGTCGCGGCGCCGTCGTTGACGTCGAGGGCGGGGTGGGCGCCGTCGACGGGGTCGGCGACCACGACCCGGGTGTGGCCTGCGGTGCGTAGGACGTGCAGGAGCGCGTCGACGACGGAGACCATGCGCGGTACGGGTGCCGGCGGCAGTGTGAGCAGCACGATATCGCGCAGATTGCCGGTGAGGAGCAGTTGGGGATTCGCGGCGAGTGCGACATCGACCTCGCGGAGCCAATCAGGCAGTTCCTCGACGGCTGAGGTCATCACACCGTCCGTTCGAAGCTGTTCGCGGACTTCGCCCTGACGTTCTTCTTGGCCCGCGCGGGGGCGGAATCGGTAGCAACCAACGGTAATTCGGTCACCCCGGCCGGTGCGCGGCGGACGCGGCCGGGCTCGACGCCATGGGCGCGCAGTCCGTCGACGATGGCGTCGACGTCCGAGCACAGCGCCGCGTCCTGGTCGTAGTCATCGGGTCGGTGGCCTGGTTGAGTGCGGACGGTTCGCAGGGCTATCTCGGTGCCGTTGACGCCGGCCAGTACCGAATGGTTGGCTGCGCCAGGGCGGCGGGCGAGCACCGCGTTGGTGTCGGGAGCGGTGGTGGCGTCGACGGTGTAGCCGAGTTCGATGAGCACTTCGGTGAGCGTTTCCTGCGCGAAATCTCGGTCACGTTCGGGTTGTTCGGCGTGTTGGCAGCGGTGTGTGGTGGCCTGCGCGCGGTCGAGGAGCAGGGTGCGTGCGGGTCCGGTGGCGTGGGCGGCTTGGTCGAGCAGTTCGGTCACCGGGCTCGGATCGTGCAGATCGGCTGCGGCAGCGCGCAATTCGGCCATTCGGAGGAGTGCGGTGTGGGCTTCCTCGGTCGCCAGGTTGGCTAGGCGGATTCGTCGGCTCAAGTCACTGAGGAGCAGGCGCGCCCGCGTTGGTTGGGCCCGCAGGACCTGCGCGGCGGCTTCGGTCAGGGCTGGGTCGGGTTCGAGCAAGCTGACGAGCAACTTCTCGACCCGTTGAGCGAGCACCTCAGCGGCTGGGTCGACGATTGTTGGCGCGGGCGCGGCGTTCTCGGCCGCGCGTGCGGCGGCCGCCTCGCGGCGCGCCAATTCGCTGAGGGCTGAGGAAAGGCCAGCGTCAACGGTGTGTCGGCGGCGCGTGGTCAAGGCCGCGTTCAACTGATGGATCGCCGCGTCGAGCGTGGATTGCCGTGCCGTGCAGGCAGTTTCGACCGCGATCGAATCGCCCCGCGGCATCGTCGCGTTCCCGACGGCGGCGAACTCCGACAGCCCGACGTCAGCACACCGACTGGCGTGCACTTGTCGCTTAGCCTCAATGGCCCGCCACCGCGCTTGTGCGGCCTGCAGCCTGCGGCGTTCGGCCGCGATCTGGTACTCGATCCCCGATGAACTCACCGCTGCCCCTGCGCGAAGTGGTTGCGATAGATGCCAAATCCCAGATGGCCCAGAACCGCGAACAGCGGCGGCCAGAACCAACTCGCCGCCGATCCACTGTCGGTGATGCCTTGGAGGAACAGCAGGGCGATACCACCGACGAACCCAGCGACTCCAGGACCGGACACAACCCCTTGTCCGTTCGGGTAGGGGAGGAAGAACGACAGTACGAACACGCACACAATGGCGCCGATCAGCAGCTTCGCCCACAGCCCGTAGAGGGTGGCCAGCCCGCTCGCGTTGTCCTGTCCGCCCGAGCCGAGGAGGACGATCCGGCCGAATCCGTCGATCATGGCGCCCAAGATCGCCACGATCGCCGGCGTGAACAGCCACACGGGAACCGCGGATACGAGCAGCCCGATGGCCGGGGACCGATTGCTCGTGAACCGCGCACGACGCTCTTGACGTGCACGTTCGCGCTCAGCCGCGGCGGCAGCGGCCCGCAGTCGCGCCTGCTCATCGACTAGCTGAGCGAGCGTGCTCGAGCTGGCCTCCAGCAGCACGATCGCCGCGAGGTCGGTATTGGGTCGCAGCATCAACACCCCCGATTTCGCTCTGCGGGGGTGGGTAGCCCGCGCGATTCGACTCTGACACCAACCAGTTGCGTTGTCTGTCGTGCGAATAGCCGACAATGCGGTCCCGGAGACGACAGGCATGCGGCAGTCCGGGCACCGGGAGATCGGTGGGAGATCCGCGAGCGGCACTTGGGCCCCTCGCGGACTCACAGGAGTGGATATGGCCTCGAAGGTGTCGAACACCGGCGCCCATCCCGGTTTCGCTCGTGCCCTGCGCGTGTTCCAGCGCGCCGCGGTCGACGTGCCCGCGTACGGAAAGTTTCTGGCCGACAATGGGGTTGATCCCACGCTGGTGCGCACGCCCGCCGACTTCGCCCAGGTTCCGGCGACGACCAAGGACAACTACGTCAGGGCCTACCCCCTCAACGAATTGTTGCCCGGCGGCGACATCACCGCGGCGGGCACGTTCTCCGCGAGCTCGGGTTCCTCAGGGGCGCCGACGTACTGGGCGCGCGCCTGCCTTTCCCACGACCAGGGCGTCGAGCTGCACGCGCGGATCATGCGCGGATTCGGGGCAGACACGCGTCCGACCCTGGTCATCGTCGGTTTCTCCATGGGCGACTGGATCGGTGGCACCTATACCTTCCGGTGCCTCGCCGACCTGCCAGCCCACGGTGTGCCGGTCTCGGTACTCACCCCCGGCATGGACATTGATCTCATTCGCGCCGACATCGCCGCCCTCGGCCCGTACTACGACCAGGTCGTCGTGGCTGGCTACCCGCCGTTTGTCCGGGACGTGTTCGATGGGGCGCCCGCCGCGGTGCTCGACCAGGACCTGAAGGTCTTGATGGCGGGGGAGGGGATCAGCGAGGGCTGGCGCGATAATCTGCTGGCGCTGCTGGGCAAACCGGGGCGCACCCAGGACACCTGCTCGATCTACGGTGCCGCCGACGCGGGCATGTTCGGCCATGAGACCCCGCGCACGATCGCGATCCGCCGCCGCGCCGAGCGTGATCCGCACGTGCGCGCCGCGTTGTTCGGCGAGGAGATGGTGGTGCCGAGTTTGGTCGAATATGACCCCGCCTACCGCTATTTCGAAACCGACGAGAGCGGCCGACTGATCTGCACCCTGGCCAATGCCATGCCGCTTATCCGCTACCGGATCAACGACGAAGGTGATGTCCATACCGGCGCACAACTCAGTGCCGCGCTGGGCCAGTCGCGTCGCGTCGCGTCGTGCGCTGATCCGGCGCGCGGATTTGTCAGCGTGCGCGGGCGCCGCGACGTCGCGCAGAGCTTCTACTCGGTCAAATTCGCCCCGGACAATATCCGGGCCGCGTTGGCTAGCGCGTCGGTCGCGGACAAGGCGACCGGCAAGTTCGTCCTGCGCAAGACCACAGACGCGGCCGGAGCTGATCGACTTCGCCTGCTCGTTGAGCTGCGACCTGACCACCAGCCAGGCGCGGCCTTCGCCGATGACGTCCGTCATGTCTTCGTGACCACACTGTGCGCGGCCAGCGCCGAGTACCGCGACCTGTGCACCCGCATTGGTGACCGCGCGCGGCCCATCGTCGAACCCAGGCCCTACGGCAGCGCCGAGTTCCGCTACCAGCTCAAACATGACGGTCGCGCGGGCGAGTAGGCGATCAGCGGGCGAGCCCGGGCAACAGCAGGTTGAGGATGAAGGTTGTGTTGTCCTCGGGAGAGTTCGCGCGGCGGGTGAAGCACCGGTGTAGCTGGATATTGGTGATGGTCGCGGCCAGCTCGTCGGCGTCGGCGAGCTGGCCGATGGTGCCGTCAGCCTGGGCTTGGGCAATGACGGGGGCGATGATCGCGGGGAGGTTGACGTGTTCGCGTAGCGACAGCAGCCCGTCGGGCTCGCTGCGGGTGTCGTGGGCGAGGGCGACCAGCAGCGCGTCCATGAATGGTTCTTCGGCTGCCGCGAGCTGGGCTAGTCGCAGCAGATGGTTGCCGAGAATGGTGATCGAGGGCAGACCGAACAGCACGTCGTCGGCGGTTGCTTCGGCGAGTGTGGCGACGTGGCGACGCAACGCCCCGATGATCAAGTGCGGTTTGTTCGGGAACAGGGTGCGCATTGTGCCGACGGGCACTTTCGCCCGGTCGGCGATCGTTTCCATCTCCGCGGCGAAATAGCCGCGCGCGGTGAATTCCGCACGCGCGGCGGCTAATACGGCACCACGCGGGTCACGGGGGAGCGCGGTCGTCGGTACGGTCGGGTACATCGGTGTGAGCACGTCGTCGATGTGCTGCTTGTGGTCGGTGGTCGCCACGGTCCCATTGAGCAGTGCGACGATCGTGTCGGCAACCAGCGTTGGGGTGACGGTGTGCGGATCGCCGTTGGCTCGCAATCGGAATCCATCGATCAACGCGGTGATGGCCACTGCGAGGGTTTTGGTGGTGAATGGCGCGCGAAGCGAGGCGCCGGTGCGTTCGAAGGCCACGTCGAAACCGGCGATGGCCATGTCATCGCGATGGTGCAGCTGATCGTGAACTGCGTGCGCGGTGCGGGAGTCGGCAACCGAGAAGACTTGCGCCATCAGGTATTTGCCGAGTTCGAGCCGGTCGCTCGCGGTGTTGAAGTAGCGGTCGGTCAGCGCGCGGACCACGTCGCGACCAAATCCGGCGTGTGTGTCGAGTTGGCTGGCTACCTGTGCGCGGACCAGGTCGGTGGTGCAGTCAGGTTTGGCGCGCAGTTCGTCCAGCACGGTCTCGAGGTAGGCGCCCTTGGTGGCGAAGCGGCGATAGAAGGTCGCCTGCGACACACCGGCCGCGTTGATCACGTCCTCGCTGCGCAACCCGCGGGCGAGGATGGCTTCGGGGTGGTCGAGCAGCGCGCGCAGGCCGGCGTTCACGAGCTGCGCGGAGATCGGGTCGGCGGAAATCGGTCACTCTCCTCAACGTAGGCCCCCTTATGCTTTCGGATCGGGGGAAGCGTGTCGTTACACCCGCTGAGAGTGATTGTCCTCAGCTGAGAGTCACTATGCGCGACAACAGGAGTGACCTCGCTGGGGAGTTGCTCTTGGATGAGAGCGGGATGCCTTGGCGAACCGCGGGCGCCCCACTCGTAGACCGTGTGTGAAGGGTGGTTGTGATGCCAGGGAATCCCGCGTTCGAGTCCGCGTCTGAGCCGGAACGCGACCGCCTGGCCCCGGCCGGGTTGAGCGCGCGTGAGGAAGAGGTCCTAGTCGCGTGGCTGCTCACCGAGACCAAGTCCGAAGTCGCACGCCGCCTTTTCATTTCGATTGGCACCGTGAACACGCATCTGTCGCGGGCCCGCGACAAATACGAAGCGGTCGGTCGGTCAGCGGGGACCAAGGCGGCGTTGGTCGCTAGGGCGTTGCAGGATGGCCTTGTTCGACTTGACCAGTTGTGACCGAGCTATCGAGCCAGTCGGTCAGCATGGGAGGTGATGCCGCGTGCGGTGAGCGCCGCCGCGGTCGCCTTCGCCAACTCACTGGGCCACGTCGGGTCGATGACCTGCTCGGATTCATCAGCGCGACACCAGAACTCCGCCGATGCGCACGCCCCATGCAGACCGAACACGACCTCGACCGGCGGATGTTGACGCAGCAGCACCATGATCGCGGCGACCGCGCGCCATGGGCCGCTGCGTTGGCGGGGAACGGGCAAGTCGGTGACGGCTGGTTTGTCGAGGTAGGTGACGTTGTCGCGGCGCGCTTTTCGCGTTGGCGCGTAGTTGACCAGTTCGTGCACGGCGTCGATCAACTCACTCAGTGCGCGCGCTGGCACGATGACCTCATAGACCGTGCGCTGGTCCACCATGCCTCCGTTTCTTGCCAACCAGTGGCTAGTCTGCCTGGCCGCCCGGGGCCGGGGTAGTCCATGATTTGACCGACATCACAGCTCGTCGAGGGTCACGATGCCGTCTTGCAGCGCCCTGGCGAGCAATTCTGATTTGGTCTTCGCCGACCGCCCGCAGGCCTTGTACTTGTCCCTGGTCCGGTCCAGATGGGTATTGACTGTCCCGGTCGAGATAAACAGTTCCCGGGCGACCTGTTGTTTGGATGCGCGCAGTAGCCAGGTGCGCAACACCTGGGTCTCGCGGGGGGACAGCGGTGCTGGCTCGTACCGTCGGCTGTGGCAGTAGGGGCAGGTGAGGGCATTGGCGGTGTCGGACATGCTCATTCACCGATCTCCCGGATCCATGTCATTCAATTCGCCGATACCGAAGGCGCCCGCAGTGTGCGAGCCTGAGGCGGTGACAGCACCGAACTCCGCGACCCGGTATCCGTCGGCGGACTGGGTAGCGGAGCGGTGGTGGACGCGATCGGCTGCTGGCGCCGAAACCTCACGGACGGCGATCGTCAACGCCTGGATTGTTCGTGCACACCCACCCAAGCCCCGCATGAACGAGTTTCGCGACGAGATGAAGAGCTGGGCAGGGCTGCTCGGAGGGACCAGCGACTGGGTGCGGTCGACCTACGGCGCTCTTGCCAGCTTCCTCGCGGGCACCAACACCGCCATCGATGAACCCACTGGCTGGCTCGCCTTTTCGCGTTTGTGCGCGGATTACGTTGATCCGCTCGCTCGATTCAGTGCGCAATTCGCTGAGGCGGCCCACCGATATCGACCGCGGGGCATACCCAATCAACTGGGTAACTCGGTGAAAAGCTATGAGTTGGCGGTGCCGCGAACGGTGCGCACAGTCATGGCCGCGCCCGCTGAAGCCACCGGGGTCGGTGGCGTAGTCGACACTGCCACCACAGCCGAGGGCTTCATCGGCGACCCGAACGCTCATCGGGATCGCTATCTACCGATAGCGCTGCGTCGCTACGCCTCGATCCTGCTGGACAAGCGTGTCGAGTTCGAGTCCGACGAGTCGGTCGTGGCGGCATTCGACGCTCGGCTCGCTGAACTCGCCGTGTACGGCGATCCCGACGAGCCGCGCCGCAAACCCACCGAGTCGGAATTTCGCCGTGTTGATCGGTTGCTCGCCACCCAGTTGCGCGACGCTCCGAGACCGCCCTACACCCGGCGGTTGCGCGATCATCCGAACCTCGCGGCGGGCTATCAGCGCGCCCGAAAGGTGCTGCTGCGGCAGATAATCGACGGAATCGAACCGCGCGACGCGTCGGTCATTTACCTCAAGTTGAAGGGGGTCGGTCAAGACGACGCGCGATCGCTGTCGCGGCTCACCGGCCACGAAATCGGTGTGCCGGAGTTCTTCGACGCGGCGGTGGCCGCCAGGGAAACCGGCTACGCCGCGGTCGAGGGTGCCGACATTGTCGCTCGCGCCGCTGTCGCCCTGCGTGAGCTTGCCGGTTGGCAGCCGTCGTGGGAGGTCGAATTCGCGTACGAGTGGCTCACTGGCGGGGCGTCCGCGCGGCCACCCTTCGAGGAGATCCGGGCGGCGGTGACCAGGGCGTGGCAGTTGGGCGGTCGGGGTGCTCGACCGCCCGGCGCGCTCGCGGTCGAACCGGCGAACGCTGCCGGGCTCGTCGGCGCGATGCTGCTCATGGCAGTCAGCGCCGTCACCGAAACGGATGATCTCGCCGAACTCAGTGATCCTGGCGCGGTCGGCCGGGTCGCGGTGCGGTTCGATGAGGCCGCGGCGCTGCTCGCGCACTACGGAGTCGATGACGCACGAGGGGAACTGTGACGATGAGCTATCGTCCGGGGCGAGTTGTCGTCGATGAGGCTGGCGGTGTCAGTTGGTTCGCGTCGCGACCGTCGGTGCTGCCCGCCGTGGAATTCCAGGTCGGGCCGGGAGTTCACCTGGTGCTTGACCCGCTCACCCCGGCGAGCCCGCTTGGCTGGGTTGTCGATCCGGACACCGACCCGGCCCCGCTCGCGGAGCCCTTCGACGATCGGGCGCTCGCCTCGCTGGTCAGCGTGCTGGTGGCGGGCGGGCCGTCGGTGTCGAGCTTCGATTGTCCCGATCTCACGTCCGCGTGGGCTCAGCGTGGCCACGTCGCGTCGGTCGCCCGATGGACTTTGCGACCGCTCGACAACGGGGCGCTGCTGCTGGACGAGGGGTTGGCTGAACTGCGCTGTGGTCACGACGGGGCGGCGCGACGGCTGTTCGGGTTCGGCGAATACGCGTTGCTCGCGCTCGGGGAGCGCGCAGTCGACAGTGAGATACCCAGGCCGGCACTGGAATTGGTGCGTGAGCTTGTCGCGGTGTGGGCCAGGCTCGGGCTCTCTGAGCAGGTGCGGGAGCTGGCCGAACAGTTGGTCGGCGTCGACGAGTTCGAATTGGCTGTGGCGATGGTGGGCTGGGCCGCGGAGGCCGAATCGGCCAGCGTTGGGCCACTTACCCATTCCAGGGTCACCCCACTGACCGACGTCGAGGAGGTGACCATCGATCCCACCGTCCTGGCGCCCCGAATCATCGCCTGGGCTGGGCCAGAGGTTCCAGAACTTCAGGTCAACTACCGAGCCGCTGATCAAACATTCGTCCTCATCGCGAACTTGGCTCGCGGTGTCGACCCATGGTGCGCCGAGGCGAATGAACTGCTCGCCTACCGCGCTGACCCCGACACCGGCCGCCTGCTCGCCGTCGCGCCGGTGACCGCCGCTGATGACGGCGTGCTGAGCGCCGAACTGCCCGCACAGGATGACCCCGCCGTCGGTTGCTTCGGGCTGTTCTCCGCAACGGTCGCGCCCGAGCTTGTGCGGGCCGCCGAACGGGACTTGATCGGCATCGAAATCGATCGGGAGCTGCTGCATGGCTGGAACTTGCACCGCCGCGCGACCGCATTGCGCGCTGCCGATGCCGAGTCGCCCGAGCTGGACATGCTGCTGATGGCCGCTGAGACCGCCATCGCCAATGGCCGGGCCCAGCTCGGCGAGCTGGCGTTCGTCGACCAACCACCGCACCGGGAAATGGCGATTCGGGCTCGCATCGCGGCGGTCGGGGACTATCTCGACGCGATCGGTCGAGGCGATGACTGTCCAGGTCAGGTGTTGCTGTGCGAGCTGGTCGCGCCGGAGTCAACCGAGTGAACGACCGGCCAGAGGTGCTGGTGCGGGCCGTCGACGCGGGCGACACCTATCTGAGCTGGCGCTGGCTCGACACACCCGACCGGTGCGCCTACGCGGTGCTCGCGAGGGATACCGTCGAATCAGCGCTCGCACAGCTTGATTCGGCGTTGCTCGCCCCACGCGACGACGAGACAAACGAGCAGGCCGCGCAGCGTGCGCTGTCAGGTGCGCTCACCGAGCCCACCGCCGAGCTGAGGTTGGCCCAATGCCTGACCTCGGCGGTCCTGCCCGACGTGCTGCGGGCCGACATCGCAGCTCGCGGCGGTGTGATTCGGCTCCGGCTCACGCCGAGCCGGCGACTGTCGCGGGTTCCATGGGAACTGCTGTGCTTGCCCGACGGGCGGCGTCTACTGGAGGTTGCCGAGATCGTCCACGAGCCGCCCGCCGCGATCCACACCGCCCGTTCGGTGTCTCCACCCGAGTGGGCCGACGTCGCCGAACACCCGGCGCTGCTCATCATCGACCCGCGCACACCCAACGGCGCGGCCGCGCACGGGCTCGGCCCAGTCCTCGACCCGGGCGATCGAGGTGCCTTCCGCGCACGGGTCCTCGACTACGTGACCCGTGGCCGGATCTTGGCTGACGACAAGTACCGCGCTCTGGATGCCAGGTTCGGCAGGGGGGAGCTCGCCGCCGCCTTGCGCGTCCCCCGCTCGCGGCTGTTCTACTACGGCCACGTATCGGCGACGGTGGCCGAACCTGGTTCGGCCGCACTACATCTGGGCGACACGCGGGACTCATCTTGGGGCATGGCCGAACCGTTGACCCGGCCCAACCTGGGTGGGACGGTCACTCGGGCGCCCAGCGATCACCGGCCACTCGCGGCGATCGACCTGCTGCTTGGCACGCTCGCCGGGGACGCGGACGCGCACCGCTTCTACGGCGAGACTGCTCCCGTGCCTGGTGCCCGGCTGTGGCCGATGCCGCCGCGAGTCGCGCTCATCGCCTGCGAGGGCGGCGCCGACTATCGCTGCGCGGAAACGTTTGGTTTGGTGATCGCCATGGCCGACGCGGGTGCGTCCTTGATCACCACCACCCGGTGGATCTTGCCAGCCAATCGCGCGTTCACCACCTGTTACCCGGGCACCGATGCCAGACCAGCGTCCGACCTCGGCCTGCGCGTGGACGCCGCGCACGAAAGTGCTGACCCCATCGGGGAACTGGGCGCGTGGCAGCGCGAACAACTCGACCGTTGGTGCGCGACCGGGGACATCGCCGCCAGCCCGCTGGTCTGGGCATCGTTGAGCCACACGGTCGCGTCAGCGCGCGCTGACTCACCTGGTCCGGATTCTGCGCCCGATCGCGCTCGCGACAAAGAAGGTGGCGGTGAAAACCAGAACGAGGACTAGGCCGTTCGCGTTGGACTCGGCGCCGCAGGTAGGCAGAAGTACCGCGAGGACAATCGCACCAGCAGCGATCAGGGAGTTGACACCGTCCAGGGTGGTCCCCGGGCGTACGGCGGCCGCGAACCCCAGCGGCAGCGCGAACGCGATGATCACCGCGATCGGCACGGGACTGTGCGCGAGCGGTTCGATACCCGCCGATGTCGCGACGGTGAGGATCTCCAGCGCGCCGAACCACCGCAAACCGAACTTGACCGAGAAGCCCAAGCGAACCACACCCGCGAAGACGCCGACCGCGGCGAGCGCGAGCAACAACGCGAACATCGAGTAGCGCAGACCGGCCGATGCGGTATCGCAGGGCCCGCCGCGGACGAAGTCGATGGTGACCGGGACGCAGGCGAGGAGTCCGATGCCGGAGTAGAAGAAGTCGGCGACCCCCGACAGGTAGCTCGCCCTGGCCAGGACAGCCGCCGCGATGCCCGCGAAAATCGCCAAGATCGCCACCGAACCCGCGTCGACCTCAGGTGTCGCGGCGGCGAGTTCGCCAAGCGCCGCCGCGGCCACCATTCCGTCGGCAAACGGCAGAAACGACGTCGCTCGGTCGGCGCCAACACCTCGACCGGTCATCTCCCGTGCCGCTCTCGCCTACCGACTGTTCCGCCAGCTACTTCCAGTGCCCGGCATGTTCGCTGCACACCAGCCCGGTGTTATTGCACTTGCTACATCCGAGCTTGCCGCCGATCCCCGAGGCTCGCCCGCCATTGCAACCCTGGCAGTCATGAACCGGACGAGAACACTTCTTGCAGTTCGACATTGGACGTCCCTTCCTCGATAACCTGACATGGCGAGCGTAGGGGGGTGAATCCCATCGCACAGTCGTCTGATCAGGGGACAAGTGGGCACTGAGTGAGGATGTCAACTCTCAGGGCACTTATCGCCCGAGGGGTGTGGTTCGAATCCAAGCCCATCTTCGTAGTACGGCGAGTCGAATGCTTGGTTTCTTGCGCCTTGCGCCGCATCTCCGCGGCGAGGGCCTTCTTCCGTTCCTCATCCCGTTTCCGTTGAAGCTTTTGCTGCTCCTCGACGTAACGTTGTTCGCTGATCTGCGGGGAGACGGGGGCTGGTCGATGGGCATCGAGTTCTCCTGTCATGTGCGGGGCGATCACTCTGTACGGCCGGGACCGGATTCGGGGTGTTGCCTTCAGCGGACTGGGGTTGTGATGACCGCGCCGAGTCCGGTGGGGGTGTAGCGGCCGATCGAGGCGATTTCAGCGAACGCGCACAGCATTCGAAACCACACCAGCACAACGGGATCGGTGGACGCGCAGTGCAGGTCGAGGTCGAAGGTGAGGGGGACTTCGCGGATAGCGGGGGTGGGGCGGTGCAGTTTGGTCGCGATCTGATGGGGGATCGCGCGGGTGCAGTGACGTACTGCCGCGATGGTGGTGGTGGTGATCAGCTGTTCCAGGATCTCCGTGGGCACCAGGCTCGGTTCAGTTGGGGCTGGTTCGGTCGGCGGTGACCAGGTGTTGAGTAGTTCCCAGCGGTTGGTCAACGCGTTGAGAATGTTTGTGGCGCTGACATATTCGGTGTGGTCGCGTTTGAACAACACACCAGAGCGGGTGCGGAAACCGCACGCGGTCCAGTTCTCGCTCGTGGTGGTGGTGAAGTAGTGCCACAGCGCGGCGGCGGTGACGGTGGCTGGCGCGGACCGCAGCGCGAACTCGACCACGCTGATCCCGTTGCTCCAGTTGAGTTGTCCGGTCTTGGGTGGGGTGCGCAGCGGCGGCCATAGGTCCGAGAGCCAGGTGAGCTCGAGCACGCCGGGGTCGCGTGGTCCCGGGGTTTGTAGGAACAGCGCGCGCGGTTTGACGTTGTCGTCGTGTTGGTTGTCGGCGGTGACGTGCTCACCGAGCAGTTCGATGCCCATCTCCCGCACCTGGGTTCCGCGCGGGGCGCGCATGCGATCGCCGTCGAGTGGGCCGCTGTGGTAGGTCAGGTCGAGGTACCAGGTGCGCATAGGAAAAGCCTAGGTCGAGTACGTCTGCACCGCCGGAAATGGCTCAGCGGGTGGTGAATTGGAGGAGTTCGGTGCAGCCGAGCCTCCCGTCAGACAACGTGTGTAGCGGGCCGGGGACAAGCAGGTCGGCTCGGTTGACGGCCACCATCGCGATCGCGCGCGATACCACGTAGTAGACACCGTCAGCGGCGCCGGGCAGCCCGTCGATGTTGTCGGTGAGCAGCCGTTGACGCACCGGGATGGGAAGGTCGGCGGCCGCGGCGGCCGGGCCAGCGGTGTCGATGATCCGGGCTGGGTGCGCCGCTGGCGGCAGTCGATGAGTGGTGTTCGCGGTGACAAGCACGACTTCATGCGGAGTGAGGTTGATCAGCGTCATCGCTGTGTTCTCGACGGGAGTCAATGTTGTTGTCGCCGTGGGTGATAGCGAACCAAGTCGGCACACCCAAGGATGCCGTGCGGTGGACGCACCCGCACCGCTCCCGGCACAACGAGGTCGGTGCGGTCGGGGCACAACAGCGCTACCGCGCGCGAGACAATGAAGTAGACCCCGTCGACGGGCGTCGGCAGGCCATCCACCACGGTGCCTGGCGCCAGATCGCGGACCGGGACCGGCAACGGGTTGGGCAGGTCCGCGGTGAGCACGTCATCGGCGACGCGGGCGACGGCATCGGCGGCCGGTAGGCGCAGCGGGCCAGCGGCAGTGAACAAGACAATGGCGTGCGGGGTGGTGTTGACCAGTCGCATTCCTCACACCTTTCAGCTGATCGGCTGGAGTCGAACGGAACGGTTGCGGGCGGCGGGGCCGGGCAGTAACACCCCGTCGGCGGTGAGGTCGGGTTCGAACTCCGCGAAGCTGGTGCCGACACCGTGGGCGGTCAGCCGATCAGCGGCGATGCCTTCGCTGATGAGTACCGCACGGACGGATTCCGCACGCGCGGTGGACAATTCGATCCGATCGCGGCCCTGCCCCGGAATGCCGGTCGAGGTAGTTCCAGTGATCTGCAACCGGAGGCGGGGATCGGCCCGCAAGGCCGCGACCACCGGGGCCAAGACCGCGCGGGCGGCGGCGGAGTCGGCGAACTGTTCGCTGTCGGGGAGAAACCGCAGGGTCTCGCTGTCGAAGACGGTCGGTGTCGCGGCGAAGGTGGGGGTGGCCGGAACCGGGACCAGCGCGACCGGGAAGGGTGAGCCGGTCGGCGTGCGATCGGGGACGGTGTCGAGAAACGCCACACACAACGCGCCGGCGGCGCCGAGCACCGCCCGATAGATCGCGCGCAGGTTGGCGGCCTGCGCGTCGGTCAACGGCTGTTGCGGGCTGGTGGTCGAGCCGATGCCGGCGAGCAGGACCGCGACCCCGGAAAGGTCAGGCAGGGCATGCGCCCGCCGCAAGAACTCACTGATCTCGCCCGGTTCCGCCCCCAATACGCCCCGTTGCGAAAAGTCCAGCGGCGCAACGGTTTGCAATCCCGAGTCAGCCATCAGAATCGTCGGCGTCCCAGCACCAGTCCGCGCCGCCCGCGCCGCGACGGTCAACGCCCCCAACACATCGGCTTCGCCGGCATCGGCGCGCAGCGAATTCATTCGGGCGCTTACCTCGATAAGGTCAGCGTCAACGCGCTCCCGCCGAGCCCGCTCATTGGCAGGCAGCGCCTCAGGCACAAACTTGGCCCGCACCGACGGCGACCCATCAATGTCAACAAACACCATCGGACGCCCAGCCCCGACTGCGTCGGCGGTCACCTCCCGCACCGGTCCATCCACCCGGGGTCGAGGCGAATTCTGTCGCACCGCAGCGACAACCGCGAGCGATCCCTGGCTTGTCGCGCAACCGAGGTCACGCTGGGGTGCGGGCTGTTCTGTCCCACACGCGGTCACCACCGCGACGAGGACAACGAGTTGGGCAAGGACGGAACGGCGGCGCATACGATCTCCTCAGCTGGTGCGGCTACACCTGCTCTCGGGGACCGACACGCCGACGCGAACCCGCAGTGGGGGTGCGCGCCACTGTTTGCCCAGGTCAGAGCGATTCGAGTGAGATTGGTTGTGGAACATGATCGTTCAGGTGGGGGTGCGCGGATCCTCGGCGTGTCGATGCAGGTCAAAAGGGGTAAAATCAAGGAGCGGTTGCGCGCAGGCGCATCCCGCGAGGGAACGGAAACCGCAAAAGTCGCATGGGAATTCCTCCAAGAATCGAGTTGCGCGAAGGCGCTTCCCACGAGGGAGGTCGGAGTCACGGCTTGAAGTGTCAGTTTGGTCCCGGAAGTCGTTGTGAGAACGACGGCGAAGGGATCGACGATGGTGAATCGGCTGCTTGACGCGATTGTCGCGGACGCGAATCTGTTGCAGGCGTGGGTGGTGTCGGAGGCGCGATTGGGGGACGAGCCGGTGCCGCATGCGGAGGTGATGGCGTTTCGTGACGGGCTGCTCGCCAACCTCGCCGCGATCGGCTCAGCACTGCGAGCCGGCACTTGGGAGCCAGGGCCGTTGCGGCGCGCAACGATCGCCAAAAGCGCCGGTGGGCAGCGGGTTTTGCACATTCCGCCCTTGGTCGATCGGATCGCCGAGCGGGCCATAGCGGCAGTGCTGACCGTTCACATCGATCCCCAGCTACAGCCAGACAGCTACGGATTTCGGCCCGGATTGGGGATCGAGGACGCGATCGGTGCGTTGCGGGAGCGGATCGCGGACGGGCAGCGATGGGTGATTCGGACTGATTTCGAGGATTGCTTCGGATCGATCCGAGTAGAGCAATGTTTGTCGGAAATGGCGGCGGCTGTTGATGATCCGGCCGTTCTTGATCTGGTGGCGAAGGCGGCGCGGCGGTCGGTGGGCGAACGCGCGGGTGTGGGTGTGGCGCAGGGGTCGCCATTGTCGCCGGTGTTGGTGAACCATTTCCTAGATGGGGCTGGATCGCGCTGGTTGGGACGAGGGTGTCTCCGTGATCAGGTATGTCGATGACATCGCGGTCGCCGCGAGTTCGCGGGCTGAGGCTGAACGTCAACTCGTGGTGCTGCGGCGGCTTGCCAAGCAGCGAGGGCTGACCCTGACGCCGCACAAGACGCGGATCGTGCGCGCCACCGAGGGAGTCGACTTCCTCGGCACTGTCGTGCGGGCTGGTGCGGCGAGTCTTGGCGCGCGGCTGACCGATCCGACCCGCGCCACCGTTCACATCATCCGACGCGGCTCGGCGCTGCGGGCCTCGGGCACCAGGTTCGTCGTGACCGGTAGCGACCGCAACTTCCGCCACCCAGCCGGGCGCACTCGCATGATCGTGTGCGCCGACCGAGTGCTGATCACCTCGGCGGCGCTGAGTTTGGCGGCCCGGTCAGGAGTTGGCTTGGTCGTGGTCGACGCCCACCACGAGCACACCGTCTTCCTGTCGCCCGATAGTGGCCGGTACGAGGTACTTCGGGCTCAATACGCGGCCCAAGACGATACCGAGCGTTCGCGTGCCTTGGCCGCCGCGATGGTGCGGGCAAAGATCGCCAACGGTCGAACCTTGCTCACCCGCACCAATTCTCGTCGTAGGTTGGTGCCGCAGCCCACTCCAGCCCGCCTCGATCGCCTGCGTGATCACTGCGCGAACGCCACTACGATCGCTGGGCTCCACGGAATTGAGGGCGCCGCGTCCCGCGTCTACTTCGACGCACTGCGCACCCTGATTCCGGCGGACTGGGGCTTCGCTCGCCGAAACCGCAGGCCGCCACGGGATCCGGTCAACGCGATGCTGTCCTACTGTTACACGATCCTCGCCGCCGAAGCCCGCCACGCGGTGGAACTCGCCGGCCTAGACCCCACCCGCGGCTTCCTCCACACCAGCCATCGCGCCCGCCCCAGCCTGGCTCTCGACCTGATGGAGGAGTTCCGCGCCCTAATCGCCGATACCACCGTCCTCCGAATCATCGCCACCCGAGCCGTCCGCCGCACGACACTCTCCGTACTGCTCACCGAGTACGGCCCACGCGTACAACTCAGCGTCTTCGAAATCGAGTTGCCGACCACAGCGAACCGAGTTCTGCTGCTCTCCCGCATCCGAGCCATCATCGATCGCCGCGAAGACCAGGTAAGAATTTACGAGATGCCCCTGCACGCCACCTCCCACACAATCATCGGCGAGCGCGTACTGGAGGAACGCCGTGGCTACTACATCCTCTGATCGGGTCGGCGTGTCGCGCTGGGGGTGCGCGGCCACATTTCCGCAGGTCAGAAGGTTTTGGATGTTGTTGGTTCTGAAACAAGATCGTTCAGGTAGGGGTGCGCGTTTTCTCGGCGTGTCGACGCAGGTCAGAGGGGGCAAAATCAGGGAGCTGTCGCGCTAACGCGCTTCCCGCGAGGGAACTGAAACTCTGCTGAGCGGACTTGGCGCCCCATTTTTAGTTCGGTCGCGCGGGCTGCGCTTGGGCGCAATGGTCGGTCTCGGGGTCAGGCCTTATCGAACGAGGTCGCGGTTATCGCTGTGTTGATAGTCGTAGATTGCCTTCATCGACCGCTCCGGGTCCGCGGTTTCCGGTGTCGTCCCCCGCCTCCGGGCGTGCGCCGGGAGATCGGTATGTCAGGTGATGACATCCGCGATGGTCGTGCTGTGCTCCACAGCATGTGGCTGGTGTCAGCAACAACCGGCGGCAATCGGGCGCCGGGTGAAGCGAGGGGACACCACATGTCGCACATCAGCGAGGCCAGCCACGTGTTTGCCTGTGCCCACCGGGCTGACTATCCGTTCTGCGTCACCGAAGTGACTCGCGAGCGGTTCGTCGGTATGGCGCGGGTGGTCACAGCCAGGTTGCGTCGGGGAGGTCTCGACGCGACCGCGTACCAGGTGCAGACCCCGCTCGAGGTCGGTTACCGGGTCGCGGTCCTGGCCGAGGACCCGCGCTACGCGTTCCAGTTCGACCGCTGCTTGGCCCTGCTCGACCGGGCCGCGTTGTGCCCGGAGCATTTCGCCGATGACCAGAGTCAGGTGGGCCAAGCCGGGCGCGGTCAACGCAACGCGCGTCGAGTGCGCGCGGTGCCGCCTGCGTTGCGGGCGGCGATGGTGGCTTACCTTGCCGCTGACGTGGCGCACCGGATGACCGCGGCCAAGGATGTGATCTTCCGACTTGACCTGGCGGTCAAGGACTTTGGTCGGTCCTATCTCGCGGAGACCCCGTTTAGCTCGCGCCCGGCGCGCAAGCTCGGTGACCTGCGCGCCATCGACAACACGCCGCTGTTCACCGCGGTCGAGGTGGCCGTCGCGGACTTCGTGGTGCGCGGTGTCGCTTTCGGTGAGCCGATCGCGGCCCGGATCATGCTTGGTCGTTGCGATGACCGCGGTGCGGTCGAATACTTGCGCCGTGTCTCGCAGGTGTGCGCGCGGCGGGTCGACGCTGATCGGGAGGGCGTGCTCTGCGGTTTCTCGGACTCGGAGATCATCGCGGCGCTGGACACCATCCGGGACATGCGATCCTGGCGGCGCGGGAAGTTGGACGGACGTCAGGTATGTCGGGCTGAGGAGCTCTACGATGTGTTGCTCAGCTGGTCCCATGAGTTGCTGGTCGGTAGCCTCGAGTGGCATGTCGAGGCGACGGGTGTGGAACCGGTTGACACCAGCCAGATCCCGGCTTACTCGGCCACCCAGTACCTGACGATGCTGAAGTCGGTGCGGCGCACGCGGTCGTGGAATGGACGGGTGCTCGACGCGGCGCAATGTCGACGGGTTGACTCGGAGATCTCGCAGTGGGAGTCGTGAGGCAATATCGCTTGTCTTGGTAGCGGCTACCATCGAGCAGATGTCCAGGGGGACATGAGGTCTCGGGACGTTTATCGCGTGGGGACGTTTGTGGCTGCTCCGACGCTTATAGTCGCTACCGTTGGGTTGAATCCGTCCGCCAACCGCTCAAACGACTCAATGGTGCTGGAGAAGTCTTCCGCCCCACCGCAATCCCACTGATCGTGCTCAGTCACGACGACGCCGGTCAGGCTGCTAACTTCGATTCCTCACTACGAGCTGAGCAATCGATCGGATCTTTTCGCCGGGTGGCTGATGTGGGGGTCGACGCATTCTGCTCCGGGGCCAGATTCGAGGTACTCACCAAATCCGCCTTCATCTCGATATTGGACGTTCGGCAGCTTCTGGGACCGTCCAGCAACCGGAACCTGGGCACCGGCAAGGACGGCGTCCGAGCTGGTGATCGACTCAATCGCGACTTCGGTGCGCAGGCACCGAACCTGGCGTGGGTCGCCTGGTCAAGTCGGGCACAGGGATCGGGGTGGGTAGTCGGGGATGTGGCGTGCCCATTCGATCGGGGTCAGTGGGGTGCTGCCGGTGGCGCAGATGTCGGCGGCGGCCATGTCGGGGTCGGTTGTCCACAGGTGAACGGTCTTCTTTTCGCCCGCGCCGACCAGTAACCGGCCGTCGAGGCCGAACTTGGCGTCGTTGACGCGGCCCTGGTCGGCGGTCAGCGCCGCCAGCGGGTGTGGTTGGTCTGGGGTGGCGATGTTCCACAGCCAGATTCCGCCGTTGCCGCTTCGGGCGAGGGTGTGGCCGTTCGGGGCGAAGGCGAGGCTGTAGGCGGGTTCTATCGGGCCGGTCAGGTGGGCGAGAAGGCGTGGTTGGTGGCGGTCTGTCACGTCGAAAAGGTGAACGGTGGGGTCGTGGCCGCTTGCCGCGAGCAGGGTTCCGTCGGGGCTGATCGCGATCCTGTTGACGGTGCCGTCGAAGTCGTTCAGGGACACCAGTTTTCGTGGCTCGGTCGGGATGTGGATGTCCCACAGTTGGACGTGTTCGGCGTTGGTGCCTGCTGCCAGCAGTGACGCGGTCCGGTCGATAGCGATGTCGCGTGGTCGGGCGGGGCTCGAGTCGAGTGTGGAAAGGCGTTGTGGCGCTGCGGGATCGGCCATGTCCCAGATCGTGATGACGGGGTGGTCCTGGCTTCCCGCGATGAGTTCGGTGCCGTCCGCGGTGAACAGCAGTGACGCCACCAGCGACGGGACGGCCTGGATGGCGGTGAGGTAGCGCGGGCGGGTTCGCGTGCTGATGTCCCACAGGTAGACCTGTCCGCTGGTGGCACCGATGGCAGCCAGTGTCGCGTGCGGTGATATCGCGACGGCGCCGGTGGGGGTGTCGTGATGGGGCAGGTCGAGTGGTTGGTGTGGTCGCGGGGTGCGTGCGTCGGTCAGATCCCAGAGGTAGCTTCGGGTTTCGCCGCGTCCTGGGCCGACGAGCAAGGTGGTGCCCGCGCTGTCGAAGGACAGGAATTCGATCTTGGCGCGGGCGGTGCGCAGGGTCGGGCCCGGGAGTGGCCACAGTCGGGTGGTGCCGTCGACGCCGGCGGACACGACGGTGTCGTTGTCTGCGAAGCGCACCGATCCCACGACTGCGGGGTGGGGCAGGGTGAGTTCGGGGGTGTCGTCGGCCAGGGTCCAGATCCGGGTCGAGTTGTCGGAGCTGGCGGCGGCAAGTCGGGATCCGTCGGGGCTGAAGGCGAGGTCGTTGACGTAGCTGGTGAACCCGGTGAACGGGGACAGCTGTGTCGGCGGGGCCGTGCCGTCGAGTCGCCAGCGTAAGACCTGGGACGAGCGTGTCCCGGCCGCGAGCGTCGAGCCGTCGGGACTGAACTGCAGCGCTTGGATGGTGTCGAGGGGAGCGTCGGGCGGTAGGTCCAGCAGCGGTGTCGCGTCGGGACCGGCGACGAGGTTCCACACCCGCAGCGCGCGGAACTTGCCGCCGGCGGCGAGGCGTTGGCCGGTGGCGTCGACCGTGACGATCGCCCGCCCACCGGGCAGGTGCAACGGTGTGAGTTCGGTCGGACGGGCGGGGTCGTCGATCTGCCAGCGGCGGATTTGCGGTCCTTCGGTTCCCGCGATGACGGTGCGACCGTCGGGACCGAAAGCCAGGCTGGTGACCGACTCGGCCGCGATCGCGCCCAGCAGTGTCGGTACATCCCAGTCGCGGACACTCCACAGCTCGATGCCGGAATCGCTTCCGCGCGCCAGCACCATGGCGTCGGGGCTCAGTGTCATCGCGATCAGCGATGGCATCGCGGGCAGGGCCGTGGTGACCAGACGGGGTCGGTCGGCGTCGCTCCGCAGCAGCGAGGTGGTGCCGTCGGCCGACCAGAGCAACAAGGCCTGGCCTGGGCCCGAGGTGACGAGGGTATTGCCCGGTGGGCCGGCCAGGCGCACCGGGGTATGTATCGCTGAGGCGTCGAGGAGGGCGGATCGCGCGTCGAAGGTCGGGTTGATCCGATAGGCGGCCAAGGTCAGTTGGGCCGCCAAGGCGGGGTCGGTGTCGCGCAGCCGGATCGCGGCGCCCGCGACCTGTCGTGACACCGCCTGGTCGCGGGCCAGGCGCGCGCTCGCGCGTTGCGCCACGGCGATCGTCGCCGCGGTCACCGCGATGACGAGCAATACCGCCAGTGCCGCCACCATCTGCTGGAGCCGGCGTCTGCGACGGTGCTCGCCGTCGCGGACTCGCTGATGGTGTTCGGTACTGGCGGTGAGGAATTCGCGTTCGAGCAGGTTGAGCTCGTGATGGTGGCCGGATTCGGCCCACTCACGGATCGGTGGCAGTCGAGTCGCACCGAGCAGCGCGGTCGGATCGCGGCCGCTGTCGTCCCAGTTCTGGGCGGCGAGGGTGAGCCGTCGATGCAGGATCAGCTCCTCGCGGTCGGCGTTCATCCAGTCGCCCAGCCGTTCCCACGCGCCGATCAACGTCTCGTGGGAGATGGACACGGTCTGTTCGTCGACGGTGAGCAGTCGACTGTGGGCGAACTCGTCGATCACCGCGTCGACGGCGGTCTCGTCGAACAGAAGTTCCGTGCGGCGCACGCGACGGCGGGTGTGGGTCTGATCGTCGAGGTTGACCAGCCGCAAGAACAGTTTGCGCGCTATGCGCTGGTGCTGTTCGCTCAGCTGCCCGTAGAGCTGTTCGGCGCGTTGTTCGATCGCGCCGCCGATGCCGCCGGACGCCTGATAGTCGGCGACGGTGAGGGTGTTTCTGGCTGCCCTGCGCCAGGTTTCGAGCAGGGCGTGCGACAGCAGCGGCAGTGCCCCGACGTCGTGGGCGAAGTCGGTGCCGCGCGGTTGCAGCTCCGCGAGCAGCAGGTTCACCAACTCGGGTGCCACATCGCAACCGTTGGCTCGGGCCGGCTCGATGATCACCTGACGCAGCGCCGCCGCGGACAGCGGACCGACGACCGTCGACCGCGCGTTCAACGCGGCCAGCAGACGGGGTTCGGCCGCGGCCGCGGCGAAGTAGTCAGCTCGGAGTCCGAGCACGACGACCGGGTCCGGATCGGTGATCGCATCGAGAAACTGCCGACGTTCGACCTCCTCGGCGCACAGGGTCCACACTTCTTCGAATTGGTCGACAACGACGACTGCCGCCGAATCAGCTACCGCTCGAAGCGATTTCAGAGGATGCCGACCCGGAAGAATGAGACAGGTCTCGATGCCGTCGCGGTGCAGCGCGGGGATCAATCCGGCATGCAACAGCGACGATTTGCCCGAGCCCGATGCCCCGATCACCATCACAACCCGATCCGGGCCACGGTTGTGCGTCGCCGCGGACACCTGTGATCGCAGCAGTTCGGTCAGTTCGGTGCGGCCGAAGAAGCGGGCGGCGTCGGCCTCGCGAAATGGCAGCAACCCCAGATACGGAGGGTCGCTGAGTGCGGCGCGGCGCCCGCCGGCCGCGCGCACACGCTCGACGGCGTGCGCCCACGCGTCCTGTTCGGTCAAGTCCGTGACGCCGCAGGCGCCCAACAGCTTGCGGAACATGGGCTCGTTGGCTTTGGTCGGGACGTGATGCCCGGCGGACCAACTGCCGATCGTGCCCTGGGGAACTCCCGATTTCTGGGCCAGCTGGCGCACGGTCAAGCCCGCGGACTCGCGCAAGTCGGCGAGCGCGGAGGCGAGGTCTTCCCGTGTTCGGATGGATTCCGGGGTGTGGCAGTGTTGGTCGCCCACCAGCGCAGTGTAGCCAACGCGCACAGCACTTTTCGCTGGTCGCCCGTACTGGATCAGACCAGGTCGCGGGTCACAGCGGCGCGCCGAGCCGACTCGCCGTATCGGCCGCGGCAGGCTTGCCCGCGGCCGATACGGAGATCAGGCCAAGGTGACATCGATGAGCATCTGATCGTCGCCGGGTGTGCCGTGGACGGTGATCGTGATGCCGGACCATTTTCCGGACGGCATGTTCAACGGGGGCGTGGTGAGCTTGCCGATCGTGTTGTTGGCTCCGAAGGGGTACAGGTCGTCGGTGTCGCCACGGTTTCCGCCGCGAAAGATCGCGGCCAGGTCCCGTTTGCCGTCGGCCTGCATCAATTCGATGGCCAGCGCGTGCTCGTCGTTGACGTCGGCGATGGCCTCGTCGACCACATAGATCGCCACGCCCTGGTCGGGCAGGAAGGCGTCCTGCCCGGACTGACGACGATATTCCACCGCGACGTACTGGCTTTCGCGTGGCATCCGTTCCGGATTTCGGATGTACACCATCGTGCCGCCTTCGGCAGCGGGCTTCAACGCGATGCGCTCGGTCGTCTTCGTCACTACCTGGGGCGCGATCCAGCCGTGGAACGTTCGCAGCATCCCATTGGGAAACACCGGGGTGATGCCGTGGTTGCCCCAACTGCCCCCAGCCATCAGACAGTAGTCACCGAGCCCGGCCGACCGGAAGTTCGGGCTCTGGCCGGTGTCGTAGTAGTCGGCCCAGCGGGCGGCGAGGTGGCCCCATTCATGGGCGCACACACCCATGTTGCAGTCCTCGGGCACGGTCAGGAATGTCGTGACCGACAAGCCGGGCTCGACCTTGACTCCGTTGCCCGGGATCGCCCATTTCAGGCTCCAGATGTCGTCGGCCGATCCGGTCTCCTCCGCTCCGCGCCCGGCATGGACGATGAACAACGCGGTTACGATGTCCTCGCCGAGCACATCGTAGGGCCCGAAATCCACCCCTTCGGCCAAAGCGGCGTTGACGGCGTCGCGGGCCATTCCGGCGGCGTTGCGCGGAAATCCGTTGCCGGTGCCCGAGGTTCCGTCGGTATAGAACGACAGCGGCCGCGGCATGCGGAACCAGCCGTGCACAGTGCCCTGGATGTCGATGCCCTTCTCGGTCGCGGCGTCGAAGCCGCTGACCTTCCGGTAGTAGTCACGCATGCTTCCGGTGGGAAAGGCGTTGTCGCTGAACAGCATTGCCTCGTAGTAGCCGGTGCTGTGCGCGGGGTCGTGGGGTTTGTCGGGAAAGTCGACCAGCAAGACGATCGTTTGCACGACACCGCGCAACGCCACGTCGGGGCGCACGATCAATTCCTTGGCTTTGCCCGGCACGAGCCGAGTGGAGCCGTCGTCGAGACCGACGATGTTCTCGCCGCGACGCCCCGAACGCCAGTACTCGTAGTACTGCTCGAATGTCGTCGAGGCCGGGAGTCGGTGGGTGCTGGTGAGTTCGAGATAGCGCAGATACAGCTTGCTGAATGCCTGCGGCGACAGCGGAACCGGGCACAGTGCGTCGGCACAGCTGTGCCGCGAGGTCGGGGACAGGGTGAGTTTCATGATGGTTGCCTCAGTGTCGATGGAAGTGTTTGCTCGCGCGGCCGGCGGTTCACGGCCAGGTGTTGCGCGCCCAGTGCAGCAAGTTTGTCAACGCGTTGCCACCGGCGGCGACGTTCTGGCGAGGCTCGCCGAAGTTGTCCTCGCCGCCGGAGTGCGTGCCGACCACATCGGGAGATCCGTTGAACCAGGCGAACACCGGTGCGCCGCTCTGCCCGCCTTCGGTGTCGGCCCGGTACTCGAGTTCCACACCGGCACCGTCGTTGTCGTCGTCGATGATCGCGAAATTCAGATGCAGCCAGGGTCGGTTACCCGAGTCCTTGTCCCAGGGATAGCCCGGCAGGGTCCAGACATTCTGGTCTTGCCAGGCGGGGTGGTAGGTCCGGAAGCCGAAGAAGCCGAGGCTGCTGCCCAGCGGCACTTGCAGGCGCATGACCGCCATGTCGTCGCCCTGCGAATGGCTGGCGTAGCCGTGGGCGTTGGTCACCCACGACGCCGCCCACGCACCGTGGATCGAGGCGCCGTCGTAGTAAGGGATGTCCCGTAAGTCTGAATTAGCGACGGCGAGCGATCCACCCGCCAGGAATCAGTAAGCGTGGGCGAGGTTGGCCAGCGTCGCTACCCC